>NZ_AP027130.1:0-310000 GCF_027925145.1 Thermodesulfomicrobium sp. WS | reverse complement strand
ACCGGCCGGCCACCCAGGAAGACTTCCAGACCGTGGCCGAAAACCAGCAGCACGCGGTGGAGGCCAAGGCCATCTGCCAGCAGGCCATCGCCCGCCTGGGGCTGGAGATGAAGCTGGTGGATGTGGAGGTGAGCTTTGATCGCAGCAAGATGCTCTTTTACTTCACGGCCCCTGGCCGGGTGGATTTCCGGGAGCTGGTGAAGGACCTGGTGCGTACCTTCCGCACCCGCATCGAACTGCGGCAGATTGGTGTGCGCCACGAGACCCAGATGCTGGGCGCCCTGGGCAATTGCGGCATGGTGTGCTGCTGCCGACGGTTTTTACGCCGCTTTGAACCGGTGACCATCAAGATGGCCAAGGATCAGAATTTGTTCCTCAACCCCGCCAAGATCTCCGGGGCCTGCGGCCGTCTGCTCTGCTGCCTGGCCTATGAGACGGAAAACTACGCCGAATTTCAACGGCGACTGCCCAAGATCGGCCGTCGCTACTATACCATCCATGGTTTGGTGAAGACCCTGCGCGCCAACATGTTTCGGGACACGGTAACGGTGCTGACCGACGAGGGCGACGAACTGGATATTCCCTTGGAAGAGTGGCCGACGCTGGTATTGCCCGATGAGCGTGGGGCAAATGGGGAGCGGGCAAGCGAGCGTCCTGCTGCCCCGTCGCAGCCGAGCGCGTCGGACTCCCAGCCGTCTGCGGCCGCCGTGCCTTCAGGGCCTCGTTCTCCGCGCCAGGGAAAGCGTCTTGCGAAGAAATCCCCCAAGTCCAAGAGAGTTGCATCGTGAAATACTTCTTTGTCTCCACTCCCATTTACTACGTCAACGCCCGGCCCCATTTGGGGCATGCCTACTCGACCATTGTGGCCGACAGCATCGCCCGCTTCCATAAGCTGGCCGGCGATACCGTGTTTTTCCTCACCGGCACCGATGAGCATGGCGACAAGATCGTCCAGGCGGCCCAAAAGGCCCAGATGGACGTGCAGCGCTATGTGGATGATATTAGTAGTAGTTTTCAGGAGTTATGGCCGCATCTCGAAATCGAGAACGACGACTTCATCCGCACCACCATGGAACGCCACAAAGCGTGTGTGCAGTATGTGCTCCAAAAGGTGTACGACAGTGGTGACATCTATTTTGCGGAGTATGAAGGCCTGTATTGCTATGGCTGTGAGCGCTTCTATACCGAAAAGGAGCTGGTGGATGGCAAATGCCCCGACCACCAGGTAGAGCCCACACGCATCAAGGAAAAAAACTACTTTTTCCGCATGTCACGGTATCTCGATGCGCTCCGGCGCCATATCGAAGAGCATCCCGAATTCATCCAGCCTGAGCGCTATCGCAACGAAGTCCTTGCCATGCTGCGCGAGGATCTCGGTGATTTGTGCATCTCCCGCCCCAAGACGCGGCTCACTTGGGGGATCGATCTCCCCTTTGACACGGACTTTGTCACCTACGTGTGGTTTGATGCCCTCATCAACTACATCTCCGCCCTGGGGTATCCCGGGGACGATCGTTTCCGGAAGTTCTGGTCCGGCGCCCACCATATCGTGGCCAAGGACATCCTCAAACCGCACGCCATCTTCTGGCCGACCATGCTGATGGCTGCGGGCCTGCCGCTCTACAAAGGCTTGCGGGTGCATGGCTACTGGACCGTGGGCGAGACCAAGATGTCCAAGAGCCTTGGCAACGTGGTGGCGCCCTTGGATATGGCCCAGCGCTATGGGGTGGCGGCCTTCCGCTACTTCCTTTTGGCGGAGATGAGTTTCGGCCAGGACGCTTCGTTCACCGAGGAGGCGCTGGTGCAGCGCTTCAACGCCGACCTGGCCAATGACCTCGGGAATCTTTTTTCCCGCACCCTGACCATGACCCACAAGTACTGTGGGGGCCGGGTGCCCGAGTGTGGGGAACTCACCGAACTGGACCGCGAGGTGCTGAGCATCGGTCATAATGCCCTGGCCAACTTCCAGGGCCAGTTCCAGCACTTCCATTTTTCTCGGGCCGTGGCCTCCTTGTGGGAGCTGGTGCGGCACCTCAACAAATACATCGACAAAAGCGCGCCCTGGGCCCTGTTCAAGGCGGGTGAAACCATCCGATTGAATACTGTGCTCTATGTGGTGCTGGAGGGGATGCGGAAGGTGGCCTTGCACCTGTGGCCGGTGATGCCGTCGCTCTCCGAGGCCATGCTGGAGCAGCTGGGATGGAAATGGGATCTTGCCGCCGTGGACCTGGAAGGCGAGACTTCGTCGTGGTTTGGGCTGCAGCCCGGCACCCCGGTGGCGGCGAGCTCCAACCTCTTCCCGCGCAAGGAGGTGGTTGCAGCGCCCAAGCCTGAGCCCAAGACCGCAGCCCCCACCAAGGAAGCCGTGGACTTCGAGGTCTTCAGCCAATTGGACCTGCGTGTGGGCACCGTGGTGGAGGCCCTGCCCCATCCTCAGGCGGACCGTCTGCTCTTGGTGCGCCTGGACGACGGCGGCACCGAGCCCCGGCAGGTGGTGGCCGGCATTGCCGAGAGCTGGAAACCCGCCGATTTGCTCGGCCGCCAGGTGGTGTTCGTGGCCAACCTCAAGCCGCGCAAGCTGCGCGGGCAAGTGTCCCAAGGGATGATCTTGGCGGTGAAGACCAAAGACGGCCTTGCCCTGCTTTCCCCCACAAGTCCGGTGCCGCCGGGAAGCGTGGTGTCGTAACCGCCAAACCACACAGAGTAGTTGCGGCGCTTTTCCCACTTGGGTGAAGCGCCGCGTTTTTTGGCCTTGTCTGAGGGCGCTTGCCGCGCCATGAGTTACGCTGCGGCCACCTCCCAGCCGATGATCTGGTGTTTGGTTTTGCTGAACTCCACGCCCACTTCGATGACCCGATGCACGCCGGGTGCATTGCGGTACGGGGCGGCATAGTGGCGTTGTTGGATTTGGCGCAGTGCCTCGCCAGTGGGGCTCTCCCCGGAGATCACTTTGAATTCGAAAATCCACACGGTGTGTTGCATCTTGGCCACGAGATCGACACGTCCTTCCCGGCTATGGGACTCCGGCGTGAGCTCTGCGCCGGTACTGGCCAAAAAGCTGAAAAAGACGCTGGCGTAGTAGCCTTCGTAGTCGCCGGCGGCCAGGGGCCAGTCGTAGGGGATGCGCTCGAAGAGGCGCACCAATTCAGCATGGACTGCGTCGGCATCCCCGGCAGCGAGGGCATGCACGAGGGCGATGGTGGCTTCGGTGTCGCGATGGGGTACCAGGACTTCTAGGAGCGAGTCATTCAATGCGGCGCTGACTTCCAGATTCGGCACCCCGAGTTCGAAAAAAGGCAGGGCCCCTTGGCGTTGGACTCCTTTGATGGTGAGGTAGCCTGTTTGCCAGAGGAGGGCTTCAGGCCGAATATGATCCACGTCGAAGCTCCCCAAAACGGTGGGCGTGACCCGCATTTGGGCCAGCTTGGGGGTGAAAAAACGCCGCGTCTTGAGGAGTTCGATGAGGAAAGTCGGCGTCGAGGTCTCAAACCACCAGGGGCGGAATTGGCGCTCCGCGAACATCAAAAGCACGTCGTAGGGGTTGTACATTCGTTGCGGTCCGCCCCACCAATAGCCGTTGTACCATTGGCGCACGAGATCTCGGTCCAAGGGTCGGCCCGCGGCTGCGGCTGCTTCGAATTCTGGGGCAAAGATAGTGTCGAGATCAGCGTCGCTATAGCCGCAGATGGCTCCGAATTCTTCGGAAATGGTGATATCGCGCAGGTTGTTGAGTCCGGAAAATATGGAAACCTGGCTGAATTTGCTTACCCCAGTAAGCAGGACGAAGCGCAGAGCAGCGCTCGTATCTTTGAGTACGCTATAGAGCCTTTTGAGCGTCTCCCGCATTTCGGAGGCGAGTTCAATGTTGGTGATGTGGTCGAGGATAGGCTTGTCGTACTCGTCCACCAGGACCACCGCAGGCATTGCATATATCTCGGCGGCGCGGGTAATGAGCTGGGCCAGGCGGAGATCGAGGGAGAGAGCCGCGGGCGGGTCGATCTCCACCTTGAGGCGGGCGGCATTGGTGGTCAGTTGGTAGTGGATGTATTCTTCGAGCTCGCTCTGTGTGGCGAGCGGTCCGATGGCAAAGGAGAGTCGAATCACCGCAAAGCGTCTCTCCCAATCCCAATGGTCCGCAAGATAAAGGGCCGGTCTGTGGTGATTTGTATCTGCAGTGAAGAGCGTGCGGTTTCCTGCGAAGGCTTCGGCAATGGTGTCGAGGAGCAGCGATTTGCCAAAGCGTCGTGGCCGGGAAAGGAAGTAAAATTTTCCTGTGGCCAGCTGCGCAATAAAGGGCGTTTTGTCGACGTAGTAGAACCCTTCATGACGAATTTGGGCAAAACTTTGAATGCCGATGGGGAGTTTGTGACGCATGCGCGGTTCCCTTTGAGAACTATCTTCATCCATGTCCGGTGACTGCCTGTCATGCCTGATGGAGCGCTTGCAACAGAAAACTTCCCGCACGCCTCTCTAAGAGCCGCTGCGTTGGTGAAGCTCGGGCCCTGCCTCTTGGGCCTTGGTGGGCAGGGGCGTTACTGCAGCCGGTGCGTGGGCGGGGGGGCGGGCACGGCGTCCAGTGGTTGGGCCGGGGCCCGGCAGCCTGCTTCCAGGTCGGCGAGTTCTTGGCGGATACGCTTGAGGCGGCGCGGCACCGATGGGTCTGGGTGGGGCATGCGCGCCAGGTTGTCGAGCACCTGGCCGATTTCATGGAGCAGGGCCGGCAGCGACGGCGGCGTGGCTGGCGCGGGGGGCGTACTGCGGCCGCCAAACAAACGGGCAAGGAAGGTCTTCCAGCTCATACCGCAGTCCCCATGACCCAGGTGAGCCCAATGGCCACGGCGAACATGAGCACCATGGGGACCACCAGGGCGCCGAGCACCTGGGACGGACGGGCGCCGTGCACATGGCGCAGGGCGAGGAATTTGTACACCGTGGTGGCCACGATGGCCATGGGCAGGCCCAAATACGGCACCACCAGCAGGAGCATGGGCGCGGCGCTGTACGCCTGGGCGCGGAAGGTGCCTTCCAAGCCTTTGTGGGCGCCGCGGAAAAGCTGGAGGAAGAAGTGGTTGACCACCGTGTCCATGAAGAGGAAGAAGCTGATCTGGAGCGGATAGAGCAGCAAGGCCACGGTGGCCTGGGCGGTATGGCCAAGCCCTTCGGTGAGCGGCGCTGGCGGCAGGATGCCCAAAAGCTGCCACAGGGCCTGGGCGATGGCCACGGCCTCAGCGAGGATGAGGAAGAAGAGCAGCGGCTTGATGTAGCCGGCTCCCACCGGTAGGGTACGGAAGAAGCGCACCGGCGAGACAAGGATCGCCCAAAGGGTGGACAGGTAGGCGGCAAACGGCGCAGTGGTTGCGGTCTCCCAGGCCGGCGGCAGAGGCTCGGGGACTTCGGGTGGCAGGAGTTCTGATTCGCCTTCCGGTTCCTCCCCCAGATGGTCTTCGGGATCTCTGGCGGTCTGGGGCTTGGTGGGTTCGTCGGGGCGCAGGGCGTGCAGGGCCTCCCAGAGGTCGGTATCCGGAGTACTCTCGTCCGCAGGAGGGGTTGGGGGGGCTGCGCGGTCTTCCCGGATTGGTGGCTTTTCTGCGGCCATGGGAGGCACCGGTTCTTGCGGCGCCGGCGCTTGGGGGGCGGAGTCCGTGGCCATGGGCGGGGTAAAGGGGAATTTGTGGCTGCACTGGGGACAGGTGGCTCGTACCGGACGCTTGGGGAGTTTTTCCGGCGGCATATGGCGGGAAAAGCCACAATTGGGACAGGTGATGCGCATCGCTCCTCCATGCAATGAGAGACGGAGCAACCATACCGGCAGAAACCCGGAAGCGCAAGGCCGCACGCGGCCCACAGCCAGGCGGTCATAAAAACGCCCCGGCCGCTGGGGACCGGGGCGATTGAATGAATGGCGAGGGACGGTGCCCAAGCTAGCCCATGGCGGCCGGCCCGGTTTCCTGGGTACGGATGCGGATGGCGGCGGCGCATTCCACGACGAAGATGACGCCGTCCCCTTCTTTGCCGGTGCGGGCGCCGGCGCTGATGCCTTCCACCGCGGCTTCCACGAACTCGTCGTTGACGCCGATCTCGAGGCGCACCTTTTTGAGCAGATTCACTTCCATGACCACGCCGCGATAGGTCTCGGTGAAGCCCTTTTGCCGGCCGCTGCCGAGCACGTTGGTCACGGACATGTTGTAGATCTTGCGGCTATAGAGCTCTTGTTTCACGGCGTTCAAGCATTCCGGGCGGATGTAGGCGATGACCAGTTTCATGGGGCCCTCCTATTCGTTGGCGAAGATTTGGAAGCCGTTGTAGCCTTCCATGCCGTGCTCGGTGATATCGAGACCTTTGAGTTCCTCTTCCGCGCTGACCCGCAGGCCCATGAGGGCGTCCAGGACCTTGAAGAGGATAAAGCCGCAGCCAAAGCCCCAGGCCGCAATGGCCAGGGCGCCGGTGATTTGGGTGAGCAGGAGTCCTGCACCGCCGCCGTAGAGTAGTCCCGTGTTCGAACCGAATCCCGGGGCGGCAAAGAAGCCCACGAGGATGGTCCCGAGCGTGCCGCACAGGCCGTGTACTGAGGATGCGCCCACCGGGTCGTCGATCTTCAGGGTCTTGTCGATAAACTCGATGCTGGGCACCACCACCAGTCCCGCAATGGCGCCGATGGCAAGGGCGCCCATGGGCGAGACCTCGGCGCAGCCGGCGGTGATGGCCACCAGCCCCGCCAGGGTGCCGTTGAGGGTCATGGAGGTATCAGGCTTGCCGAAGCGCATCCAGGCCATGATCATGGCGCCCAGGGTGCCGGCGCAGGCTGCCAGGCTCGTGGTGACGGCGATGAAGCCGATGTCGCCCGTGGCCGCGGTGGTGCTGCCGGGATTGAACCCGAACCAGCCGAACCAGAGGATGAAGACCCCAAGCCCTGCCAAGGGGATGCTATGCCCGGGAATGGCCCGCGCCTTACCGTCCGGGCCGTATTTGCCGATGCGCGGGCCCAGGACGAGGGCACCGGCCAGGGCGATCCAGCCGCCCAGTGAGTGTACCACGGAAGAACCAGCAAAATCGATGAACCCCATTTGGGCGAGCCAGCCCGCACCTTCGTCCCCAAGCCAGAGATTGCCCCAGGCCCAATGCCCGGAGATGGGATAGATGAGGGCCGAGATGACGAGACTGGAGACAATATAGGTGCGAAACTGGGTGCGCTCGGCCAGGGCGCCGGAGACGATGGTGGCGCTGGTGGCGGCAAATACCGATTGGAAGAACCAGAAGGTCAGCCCCCATTGGCCCTCCGGCGTGGTGGTATCAAGGCCTGCCAGGGCAAAGCCGGACGTACCGAAGACGCCTGCGGCGTCGGCGCCGAACATCAAGGCAAAGCCCACGAGAAAATAGGCCGGCGAGCCGGCGGCAAAGTCCAGGAGGTTCTTCATGATGATATTGCCGGCGTTCTTGGCGCGGGTAAAGCCCGCCTCCACCATGGCGAACCCGGCCTGCATGAACATGACCAGGATGGCGGCGATCAAGGTCCACAGCAGGTTGGCGCTGGATTGGGTGAAAAATTCTGGCGCTTCCGCCAGGGCCAAAGCCGGGGTCCCCAGGACCACAAGGCCGGCGAGCATGGCCCGCCGCGGCCAACAGATGGAATATGCGAACATACACAAGCCTCCACACGTTGCAGGTTACGGTACGTGGGGCAAGATGCAGAGGCTGTACCGAAGAGAAAAATCTTTGAAATATTTTGATAAAAAGACAGCAGTCAAAGCATTTGTTCTTTTTTTGTAAAAAAAGCTTGATTGTTATAGCGAGAATCAAAGTGTATTTTTATTTTTTTGTAAAAACATTTTTATATCAATGAGGTATATTCTATCCCAAGTACGCCTTGGCCAGCAGGTAGAGGTCGGCATAGGGCACGCCGGCCTTGATGGCGGCCATCATGGCTGCGGACAGGGCCATTTTGCGCTCCGTGGCCGCGAGGATTTCCCGCTTCACGAGGTTCAGACGATATTTGATAAAATCCGCGTCAAAGCCGTCAGCCACCAGCTCCAGGCCGTCTTTGAAGTAGGGAGAGGCCAGGTACTCGCGCTGTTCGAGTACCGCCGCCACTCCGCTTTTGCGCGCGAGCTTACAGTAGAAGATGAGGTTGATGATGAGGGATTCGATCTTTTGTTTGTGGTCGATGCGCAGGAACTTTTTTTTGTTGAATCCTGGGTCTCCCAGGTGCTGGAGCATGAGGTCCGCCACCTCGAACACCTGGCGCTCGAAGATGGGTGGCATGTGGAACTTGGACAAAAACCGCACCATGACCTTTTGCGGGTTTTCGTTGGCCACCATGCCCAACAGGGCGATACTCATGAGCGTATACTTGCGCCCCAGGTCTTCGAGGATGGTGGCGGCGCGGATGCCTGCCAGCTCTTTGGCCTCGGCCGGGGAAAAGGACGAGGCCGCCAACTCCAGCAGGTAGCGGATGTACGGCTCCTTGGTATGCCGGGCCTCCTCGGCCAGGAACCCCTCCCGCCGCTTGCTCTCCAGGGTCTTTTTCACGGAGAGCCAAAAGGCGGCCACCCCTTCCAGAGGCATTTCCAGGATGTCGAATTCCGGCGGCGTCCCCGGCGAGGGGGCGACACTGGCGGCTTCCAGCAGGCGGGTGACGAGGTCGTTGATGGCCGCAGGCATGCTACTCCTCGAGGCAGAACTCCACCGTAAAGGTACCTGCCTGGGTGGTGAAGGGGATGGCGATGGGCTTGGTCGAGCTCATGTGGGCAATGGTGTGGCCATCGCCCATGATCACCGTGGGCGTGGACCCCTGGAGTTTGACGCCCATTTCCGCCAGCCCCACCCGGGCTTGGCCGGAGATCATGTTGGAGATCTCGCCCACCGCGTCCTGCACGTCCTGGAGGATGTTTTCGATGGCGTCGCCGAGCATCTGCTTCACCACGTGCACGGCCGTGGGTTTGTCGAAGGAGATGGAAAAGGTGCCACGCAGGTCCCCGGTAATGCCGATGACTGCAGAGATATCGCCGCGGGCGATATTGTCTTTTTTGACGTACGGGGCCTCGGCGGCCACCTCCAGGGCGGCCATGGAGGCGAGCACGGTCTTGGTGGCCTTGATGAAGGGTTTGGCGAATTCTGGGTTCATGGGGGGCTCCTTGGGAAGAGAGGATGGCCCCCTGTTAGGGGACCACAGGCCCCGGGGTCAATCGTTCTGCGTGCGGGTGAGTCGCGCCAGCCGTCGAATTTGGCGGCACAGCCCCATGATCTGGTTGAACTCGTGGCGCCGGGGGGCGAGCCGGTGCACGAAGCGTTTGATGGAGAGCATGAAGTAGTCTGGGTTGTCGGGCTTGATGTAGTCGATCTCCATGAGGGTTGCGCGCAGGGTGGCAAAGAGGATCTCCTGCTCTTCGTGGTTGATGACCCGGTCCTTGGGATAGCGGGAAAGGTGCAGGGGCCGCTCTTGGGCCGCGAGGAAACACTCATAGAGAAGCACGAGCACCGCCTGGGCCAGGTTGAGGGAAGTGAGCTCGGTGCTCGTGGGGATGGTCACCAGGGCGTTGCAGATCTCGATCTCTTCGTTGGTGAGCCCGCGGTCTTCCGGGCCGAACACCAGGGCCACGCCGCCGTGGCGGCGCTCTTCGACGATGCGCGGCGCCGCCTCCCGAGGGGTGAGGATGGCCTTGCGCCAGCCGCCCAGACGGGCCGTGGTGGCGTAGGAGAAGGAAAAGGGCATGAGCGCCTCGCGCAGCGTGGGCACGATGGTCAGGCTCTCGAGCAGGTGCCGGGCGTGGTGGGTGGCCAGCGGCAGGGCGCGCTCCAGGTCCCATTGCCACGGATCCACGAGGATGATGCGCGAGCAGCCCATGTTGGCGCAGGCCCGGGCCACGGAGCCCACGTTTTCCGAGAACTTGGGCCGAAACAGGATGACGGCGATGTCGTCCAGGCGTTGCGGTTCCATGGGACACCTTAGACGTTGAAGAGGAAGTGCATGACGTCGCCGTCACGCACCACGTACTCTTTGCCTTCCACCCGGAGCACCCCGGCGGCGCGGCATTTGGCCTCGGAGCCGTGATGCACGTAGTCCGCAAAGGCGATGACCTCGGCGCGGATGAAGCCGCGTTCGAAATCCGAATGGATGACCCCTGCCGCCTGGGGGGCCTTGGTGCCCTCGCGTATGGTCCAGGCCCGGACCTCTTTGGGACCGGCGGTGAAAAAGGAGATGAGCCCCAGGGTCGCGTATCCGGCGCGGATGACCTGGTGGAGGCCGGGCTCGGTGATCCCGTAGCTGGCGAGAAACTCGGCCGCCTCTTCGGGCGACAAGCCGGCGAGCTCTTCTTCCATACGGGCACATACCGTAATGGCCTGAGCCCCCCGGCGGGCGGCCAAATCCCGGGCCCGGCGCTGATGCTCTGTTTCCGTGGTCAGGCCGGCTTCATCCACATTGAGCACAAAGATGACCGGCTTGGCGGTGATGAGCGGGGTCTCGCGCAGGAGCTGCGCCACTGCGGTGTCGTCAAGGAGTGCGGCGGCAGGGATGCCTTCTGCCAGGGCCTGGATGACGCGGCGGGCGGTCTCCAACTGGGCGGCGGCCTTTTTGTCCCCCTTGGCCTGCTTGGCCAGGCGCTCGGCGCGGCGCTCCATGGCCGCAAGGTCGGCCAGGAGGAGCTCGGTCTCGATGGTTTCGGCGTCGCGCACCGGATCCACCGTGCCGTCCACGTGCACGATATCCGGGTCATCGAAACAGCGCAGCACGTGCACGATGGCCTGGCAGTCGCGGATATTGGCAAGAAATTGGTTGCCCAGGCCTTCGCCCTGGCTGGCGCCGCGCACCAAGCCGGCGATGTCCACGAAATCCACGGTGGCCGGCACCACCTGCTGGGGCTGGACGAGCTCTGCCAGGACAGCGAGCCGGGAGTCCGGCACCGGCACCACTGCCTTGTTGGGCTCGATGGTGCAAAAGGGGTAGTTGGCGCTGGCCGCGTTCTGGGCACGGGTGAGGGCGTTGAACAGGGTGGATTTGCCCACATTGGGCAGACCGACGATACCGATGCTGAGGGCCATGTTCTTCTCCTTGCGGCGCAAAAAAAGGCGGAAGGCTCCGCCGTGGGAATGCTCCCTAGCAAAGGGGGGCAGACGGGGCAAGGGAGGCCAGTCCCTGCCCCGCGGTCCTCTAGACCTGGAAGCGTGCCATGAGATTTTTGAGGTCGCACACCATGCGGGCCACCTCTTCGGAGCGCGCCAGGCCGGGAGTTTCCTGGCTGGTGTTGTTTGGGAGCGGGCTTGGGAGGAAATGCCGGGGGCGGCGATAGAAGCACTTCAAGGCCGGTTTGGGGGGACTCGCGTTATGCCACCTCCCAGCCTACGATCTGGCGCTTGGCCGTGCTGAACTCCACGCCGACTTCGATGACCGTGACCCCCGGGGCGCGGTATTTGGCGGCGTAGTTTTTGGCTTGGAGCTGGGTAAGGGCCGCACCGGTGGGCGCTTCGCCGTCCACCAATTTGAATTCCAGGACCCAGGCGACGTCTCCTGCCCGCACGGTGAGGTCGCAGCGGCCCAGGTGGCTCACGTCCTCGGGGATGATGGTGACCCCCACTGCTGCCAGGTGACTATAGAACACGCTGGCAAAATAGCCTTCGTACCGGGCCATGGGGTTTTTGCGGTACCAGTCTGCGGGGATGCCCGCAAAAAGGCGCATCATGTGCTCTTTGAGGGCATGGGCGTCGCCGCTTCGCAGGATGCGCAGCACGAAAAGCGATGCTTCGTCGCGAAAACCGGGCACCAAGGCGCGGGTCAGGGCCGTATTGAGGGCCATGCGCACCTCGCGGTTGGGGAGGGTGAGCCCATAGAGGAGGAGATCGCCTTCGCGCAGCACCTCGCCGATGGTGAGATACCCGGTCTGCCACAAAAGCGCCTCAGGTTCGATACCATCCACATCGAAGGCGGAGAGCAGGGCCTCGCTGGCATAGAGGCGCTCGAGACGCGGGGTGAAGAACTGATGGCGCATGAGCCACTCCACGAGAAAGGTGGGGGTGGCGGTCTCGAACCACCAGGAGCGGAACTGGCGTTTGTCGAAAAGGAGCAGTACGTCGAAGGGGTTGTACACGCTCTCTTCTGTACCCCAGCGGTAGCCGTTGTACCAGGCGCGCACCACGTCCCGGTCAAATGGACGACCATCCTGGGCAGCGGCGGTAAACTCCGGGGCAAAGACCGCATCCAGGTCCGCTTCCGTGTAGCCGCAGATGGTGGCATAGCGCTCATCCACGGTGATGTCGTTGAGGTTGTTGAGCCCGGAAAAGAGGCTCACCTTGCTGAACTTGGAGACCCCGGTGAGGAAGACGAAGCGCAGGTCCGCATCCCGCCCCTTGAGCACGGAGTAGAGGTTGCGCAGGCCCTCGCGCATGGCCCGCGCCGTGTCCGGATCGGTGAGATTGTCGAGAATGGGTTTGTCGTACTCGTCGATGAGCACCACGGCCTGGCGCCCATGCTGTTCTGCCGCGCGGCTGATGAGCTGACCGAAGCGCAGGTGGACATCTTTGGGCGCAGGATCGATGGACACCCCGAGGCGCTCCGCATTTTCCGTCAGGATCTCGTGGATATGTTCTTCCAACTGATCGGCCTGCTGCAGCCGTCCCTCGGCAAAAGAGAGCCGGATCACCGGATGGCGCCTTTCCCAGTCCCAGTGATTTTCCAAGTAGAGGCCGGAAAAGAGCGCACGGTTTGCCGCAAAGGCCTCGGCCAGGGTATCGAGGAAGAGGGATTTACCGAAGCGCCGCGGCCGGGAGAGGAAATAGTAGCCGCCGTTTTCGGCCAGGTGCGCCACGAACGGCGTTTTGTCCACGTAATAGCAGTTTTCCTGGCGGATTTTGGCAAAGGTCTGGATGCCGATGGGCAGTTTCTTGCGTTCCATGGAAACCTCCATGCCGGAAAAGGAGACGTTTGTTGTGTACCCACGGGGGCATGGGAAGTCAAAAGGAGCGAAATTCCCATGGCGTCAATGCGAGCTCTCCTGGGGGCTTGCACACGCCGCAGGGCCAAAATGCCGGGAAGAAGCGGAGGGGGCGCTGAACATCGTGGGATGTGCCCTTGCCCTGACGGCGGCGCTGACGATAGGGGGAGGGCGAGGAGGACGCCCCATGCTTTCCCGCCGCCGTTTTCTTGCCTTTCTCGCGGCCTCGGCCGCGGCCCCGGTGCTCTCCGGGTGCGCCGTCAATCCCGTCACCGGCCGCAATCAACTCATGCTCGTGGGCGAGGACGATGAGATCGCCATGGATCGGCGTCAGTCCCCCCAGCAGTTTTCGGCGGATTTCGGGCCAATGCAGGACGCGGCCCTGAACGCCTACGTGACTGAAGTGGGGCTGGCTGTGGCCCGTCAGAGCCACCGACCGCAGATGCCGTACTCCTTTCGGGTGGTGAACGCGCCGTATGCCAATGCCTACGCCTTTCCCGGCGGCAGCATCGCCGTGACCCGGGGGATTTTGGCGCGCCTGGAAAGCGAAGATGAGCTTGCCGCCCTTGTGGGGCACGAGATCGGCCACGTGAGCGCCCGACATACCGCGGCGCGCCTCTCCAGCGGTACGGTCCTTTCCGTGGTCTTGGGCGGCGCCGTGGCGGCCCTGGGTGCGGCCAAACCGGGCCTGCAGGATGTGGCAGGCGATGTGGCCAGCTTGGGGGCGGGGATGCTCCTTGCCCAATACAGCCGCGACGACGAGCGCGAGGCCGACAGCCTGGGCATGGCGTACATGGTGGCTGCGGGGTACTCGCCCCAAGGCATGGTGGACCTCATGGCCATGCTGCGCGGGCTCTCCACGCGCGAGCCGGGCCTGGTGGAGGTTCTCTTTGCCACCCACCCCATGAGTGACGAGCGTTTTACCCAGGCCCAGTCCCTGGCCCGCCAGCGCTACGCCGCGGCCCTCTCCCGGCCCCGGCGCCGCGAGCGCTTTGCGGCGGCCACGGCGCGGCTGCGTGCCCAACTCCCGGCCTTGGAGCGCCTTGAGGCGGCCCAGCGCGCCTTGGGGAACAAGCAGCCCGCCCAGGCGAGGGCCCTGTGCCAGCAGGTCCTTTCCTTTCTGCCCGATGACTACGCGGCCTTGGTGCTTTTGGCGCGGGCCGAGCTTGCCGCGGACATGGCACAGGCGGCGTTGCAGAGCGCCCAGCGCGCCCGCGCCGTGAATCCCACGGAGGCGCAAGGGGCCATCGTCCATGGCTTGGCTGCAGTGCGGCTGCGCCGTTTTGCCGAGGCGGTGCAGGATTTTTCGGAGGCGCTGCGCCTGTTGCCGGAAAACCCCACCTCGATTTTCTGGCGCGGCTACGCCTTGGATGCCATGGGCGATCGGCAGGCCGCGGCTGAGGACTATCGCCGCTATCTTGTCCAGGTGCGCTCTGGGCCTCAGGCCCAGTATGCCCTGCGGCGCCTTCGGGAGTGGAAATATGTTCGCTAGATGGCTGCTCTGGGTTTTTTGGGTGCTGTGCGCGGGCTTTTGTGTCCTGCCCTCGGCCTGGGCGGATACGCAGCCTGCGGCCGCGGACCAGGTCTTGGAGTCGTTTTTGCAGTTCAAAAACCTGGAGCTCGATCGTCTGGCTCGCGAGGTGGATGCCGCACAGAGCGCGGTAGGGGATGCCGAGACCACGCATGCCCAGATTTTGGATCGCATGGGGGAACGGCTTCAGGCCTTGGAGGTGGTGGCGCGGCTCATGCTCTCCAATCCCTACGACATGCGCGCCGCCCTGGCCGAGGCCCAGTTCGTGGCCCGCAATTTGGAGAAAGAGCGCGCCCCCCTGGAAAACCTCGCCCGGGATTTGAATCTCAAAAACAGCGCCGCCGCCGCCCTGGCGGAAGAGTTGGAACGCAAGTGGGCCGCGACCCTGGATAAGGATGTGCGTGCCGGGCTCGTGGACATCCGCACGCGGGGAAGCAAATTGGTGCAGGTCCTGGGCGCGCTCAGTAACCGCATCGACAAGCTTTTTGGCCAATACACGACGGCCCAGCAGCGGGCAGCGGCTTTGGTGGCGCAATTCCAGGAAAAGCTCCCGCAGATCTGGGAGTCCGAGTTCCTTGAGCCCAAGCCCTTTCGCCTGTGGCCCTTGGGATGGGCGGAGGCGCTGCAGGACTTGGCGGAGTGGGGCGTCAACATGCGCCTACTCTTAGGCTCCCAATGGGCCTCCATCGTTCGCGAAGACCAGGGGCTCCTCGGTGTGCTCGTGCTGTTCTGGCTCCCCTTTTCCGCGTTGGGGCTCATCGTGTATCGCCGTCTGGCGCCGCTTTTCCCTCCGCGCTCTTCGGGGCGGCATGTGGCCACGGCCACAGCCATTCTTTCCCTTTCTCTGGGGGTTTCGCTCTTGGCCGCGTTTTTTTCCGGCCGGGTGAGCCAAACTTCGGTGCTGCTCGTGGCCACGCACGCGCTGATCGTCGGTGGGGCCCAGTCCTTGGGGTGGCGGCTCCGTCTCCTTGCCCACCCCAAGACGTGGACGTGGCAGCCCCTTCTTCCTTTAGTGGCCTTTTTTGGCTGCTCCATCGTCCTGGAGCTGCTGCGGTTGCCGCTGTGGCTCTTCCATGGCGTATGGCTTGCCCTGGTGGTGTGCACCTCCCTGGGCATGGGCATGCTGCAGCCAGCCTTCCTCTATGAGATCTGGATCCGACGCCTGAACCCGTGGGTGATGTTTTTCTTGGTGCTCGTGGCCTTTTCCGGTCGGGCACGGTTGGCGCTTTTGGGAGGTGAGCTGTGGTGCGTGGGGGCCGTGGCCGGGCAGTTGGCCTTGGGGGTCGTGGCCTTGGCCCATTCGTCCGCAGCCATGAACAAGCGTGAGGGGTGGCGCGCCTTGGCGGTGGAGCTTCTGACCAGTCTCGCCTCCCTTGTGGTGTGGACGGGCATGATTTTCTCGGTGCTTGGCTGGCTGGCGGTGCAGCTGGGCTCCAACATGGTCTTCGAGCGTCTCTCCACCTTGCAGTTCAATTGGGGGGAATTTTCCTTCAATTTCCTGCGTGTGGTCATGGTGTTTCTGCTCTTTCAGGTGGTGCGCTCCCTGGCTGCGGCCTGGCGGAGTATGCTGGAGAACGAGACCGTGGTGGCGGGGCTCGACCGGGGCGGCAAGGCATCGCTCGCCCGGGTGGGCATCTACTGTCTGTGGCTCTGCTTTGGCCTGGTGGCCATGCACCTCTTGGGTGTCAGCCTCACCAACCTGGCGGTCATCGCCGGCGGTCTGTCCGTGGGCATCGGTTTTGGCCTGCAGACCCTCATCAACAACTTCGTGAGCGGCATGATTCTGCTCTTCGACCGCTCGCTGCGGCCTGGAGACATCATCGAACTCGACGGCCTCTGGGCCGTGGTGCGCAATGTCAACATCCGCAACACCGAGGTACAGACTTTCGACAACGCCACCATCCTCATCCCCAATTCCGAGCTCATCTCCGGCCGCCTCACCAACTGGACGCACAAAAACGACCCGCGCATCCGGCGCGATATCGCCGTGGGCGTGGCCTACGGATCGGACATCGCCCGCGTCAAAGCCCTATTGCTGGAAGCCGCGGTCGAGCATCCCGCGGTCTTGTCCGCACCAGCGCCGCAGGTAATCTTCGCCAACTTTGGCGCCAGCTCGCTGGACTTCATCCTGCGGGTCTGGCTGCGGCACGTGGATTTCTCCGTAAGCGCCCCATCGGAGCTGCGCGAGGCCATTGACCAGAAGTTCCGCGAGGCGGGCATCGAGATCGCCTTCCCGCAGATGGACATCCACTTGCGGGCAAGCGACGGGGTGCTGCGCCTCAGGCGCGGCTAGGGCGACGCCCACTGCTCCAGGGGGAGCGGACTGCCCACGTCCCGCCCTTGGGGCTGCCATTCGCAGCGGGTGGAGAGTTCGGCCCCGTGCTGGATGATGGAGATGGGGCGGTCGGCGCTCACCACCACCACGAAGAGGTCCGGGTGTTCGGCGGAAAACCGCAGGGCGGAGTTGTAGCGGGCCCCGCGCGCTCGACTCTCGCCGGGTACGGCCTTGCCGTCCATGAGGGTGGCGAAGGCCACGAGACGCAGGGTGCGGATATCGATGTGCAGGGCGCCGTCCACCCGGGCCAGGGTCTTGGCCAGATCCAGCTCCGCCAGCCGCCGGAGATTGAGGGCGGAGGTGAGGCGCTGGCCGGAGGTGTGGGCAAGCGGCGTGCCGTAATCCAGGATGAGGGCGCAGCCATGCCGCCGCTCCTGGGCGCTTTTGACGATCTCGAGCACCATGTGCATGATGCCGTAGATGTGGTGCGCGGGCCAGCGCATCTCCACCAGGGTTTCTTCCAGGGCCACGAGGATGGGCTCGCGGGTGGAGGAGTGGAGACTCCCATCGGCGAAGCTGCAGATCTTTTCCTCCTGCAGGCTGATGAACCCGTAGCTGCCGAGAAACTCGGCGCCAATGGAATAGTCGGGCAGCCTGCCTGCGCCGATGCCGATGATGTGGGTGCCGTCGCACACCAGCCGGTGGCGGGTGCCTTCCACGGCCTGAAGGAGTTTGCGCACGTGTTTGGTGTCCTGGAGCAGGGGCCGCTCGTGCGGATCGAGCTTGGCCATATAGTGGATGGTGTCCACCAGGTCGGGCTCCACGAAGGCCATCTCACCCACGGGCAGGCGGCCTTCCTCTCGGGCCTTGGACAGGTCGAGGATGGCTGCGAGCACCGTGTACACCCGCAGGCGAGAATCCATGATGCTGCGGCTGCGTTCATCCACGATGGCGTCCCGCACCGCGTGCAGGGCAAAGTCATGGAGGATGAACCCCGCGTTCTCCACGGTGCAGGCCCGGCTTTCCATGCTCTGCACCATGAGGCGGCAGGCCTGTTCCAGCCAGCGCTGGGTGGGGAGCACGGAGCAGATGTCCGGGTGATGGTCCGTGAACCACATCTGCAGGGGCAGAGGCGCCGAGCGGGCGCCGAAAGAGATGATGCCCGAGAGCTGGACGTCCGCGCAGGGGATGAATCCGTCGTAGGCAGGACCCGCAGGGCACAGGGGCGGCGGAAAGCGGGAGAAGATTTCGCGGATCTTGGGTTCGTGCTCCCGCAGCAGATCTTGGGGGTCGTGGATGAACACCGGCCCGGTGTCCTCAAGGGCGTACACCACGGCCACGCGGCTGGGGCCCGAGAAGCGGGAGAGCCCGGCGCCGAGGCCGTCGCAGATGTGGAAGAGGGTTTTGCGAAAAAGCAGGGGGGTGCTCATGAGTGGCCTCGACAGACGCAATAGGCGTATGGGTTCCATGGCCCCGTTTTTCCGGGGCGTTGCTCCAAACAGAGTATGCTTTTTCGATTTCTCAGGGCAAGGGGCGAGAGCGTCTTTTTTCTTCATGCCCAGTGGACGCGAGCAGTGAGGAGGTCTGTATGCACGAAGTCTTTTTTGAACGGGTGATTACGGATTATTTGACTGGTGCGAGCATCCAGGACTCCACCTACGAAGATTTGCGCCAGGGCCTGGCACGCATGCTCGTGGAGGAAAAGGGCTACCCGCGCCACCTCTTGCGGCCCAAGTACGCCGTGCGCGCCCAGGTGGACGGCCGTGAGGAGCGGTTCTCGGTGGATATCGCCGCCTTTGCCGAAGACGGAACCCCGCTTCTTGCCCTGTTCTTCTGTCCCGGCGAGGTGGGCACCTTCGTGCGCGAAAGTGTTGCCGCGGCGCGGGTGCACCAGCCCCAACCCTTTCCCGTGGTGCTGGTCACGGACTCCAAGCGCATCTTGCTCGTGGCCGCCCAGGACGGCAGCACCCTGGGAGAAGGCTGGTACGCCGTGCCCCGTTGGGAGGAGCTGCCGGGCCTTGCGGCTGCCCATCCCTGTCCGCCCCTGGCCCCGGAGCGCCTGGAAAAGGAAAGCCGTATCCTGGCGGCCTACACGGCCTTGGGCGGGGCGTGCTGCGGCGGGGCCTGCGAGCTGACGGGAACCCCGTCCTAGCCCAGATTCTTGGGCAGTTCCGCCCATTTCTCCGGCCGCAGTCCGGCGTGGGCCTCCAGGGCGCCGGTAAGTTCTTCCACACTGGGCGCCGCGGTGCCGATCTTGCCCACCACGATGCCAGCGGCCAGGTTGGCCAGCATGGCGGCGGTGAGAAGATCCGCGCCGGCGCCCACGCTCAGGGCCAAGGTGGCGATGACCGTATCCCCGGCGCCGGTGACATCGAATACCTGCTGGGCCATGGTGGGTACGTGGAAGACCCCTTCGCCGGGCACGAACACGGCCATGCCGTCAGCCCCCAAGGTGAGCACCAGGGTGGCAAGACCGTAGCGCTGCAAAAGCACCCGGCCTGCAGCGATAGCCGAGGCGGGATCGGTGATGGTGATGCCGGAGCCCTCACTGCCCTCCTTGGTGTTGGGGGTCATGCAATACGCCTGACGGTAGAGGGGGTAGTTGCAGGTCTTGGGATCCAGGAACACCCGTGGGTGGGCGGCCAGGTCCTGGAGGAGCTCCGCGTGCACTGCCCCCTTGCCGTAGTCCGAGACCACCACGGCGGCGGCATCCAGGTGCCTTTTCGCGGTCTCCCGCAGGAGCAGGGCGCTTGCCGCAGGCAGCGGTCCCGTGCTTTCGTGGTCGATGCGCAGCATCTGCTGATGGCCGGCCATGACCCGGGTCTTGCGGGTGGTCTCCCGCGCCGGGCAGTCCACGAGACTGACGGCAAATCCGGCGCGGGTACACAGGGCCTCCAGGCGCTCTCCGGCCTCGTCGGTACCGCGGATGGCCACCAGGGTGGGGGCTCCGCCCAAGGCGGCCACATTGGCCGCGACGTTGCCTGCCCCGCCGAGCTTCCACTCCTGCCGGGTAACCTGAACGATGGGCACCGGCGCTTCCGGTGAGATGCGGTGCACCTCGCCCCACTCGTAGTGGTCGAGCATGGCGTCCCCCACCACGAGCACCCGCGTGCCGCCAAGGCGTGCGATGAGTTCCTTCATTGGGGCATCTCCAATCCTTCCATCAAGGCCAAAAGCAGGGCCCGCTCCCGGGGATTGCGGTAGGAGAAGACCACTTGGCCGCGCTTTTCATCGCCGCGTACCTGGATGGGGCAGGGGATACGCGCGGACATGCGCTGGTGCCAGGCCGCCATGTCCGCGGGCAGGGTTTTGGGCTGAGGCGGCGTGGGGGGGAAGCGCTTGACCAGGGCCTCGGTCTGCCGCACCGTAAGCCCCCGCCGCACCACTTCCTGGGCCGCGGCGCTGATGAGCTCTTCGGTCTCCAGGGCGAGGAGGGCGCGGGCATGGCCTGCGGAGAGCCGGCCGTCCTCCACCATGTCCTGGACCGAGGTAGGGAGCTTGAGCAAGCGCAGGGCGTTGGCCACTGCGGAGCGGCTCTTGCCCACCTGGTCCGCCAAGTCTTCCTGGGTGAGGTTCAGGGTGACGCGCAGGGCCTCCAGGGCGCGGGCTTCTTCCATGGGCGAGAGGTCTTCCCGCTGCAGGTTTTCCACCAAGGCCACGGCCATGGCTTCGGTGTCGCTCATCTTCCGCACCAGGCAGGGGGCGGTGTACAGGCCGGCCATTTGACAGGCGCGGAAACGGCGCTCTCCGGCCACGATTTCGTAGTTGCCGTTGTCCATGGGCCGCACGGTGAGCGGCTGAATGACGCCTTGGGCTGCGATGGACGCCGCCAGCTCTTCCAGGCCAACGGGGTCGAAGTGCTGCCGCGGCTGATAGGGGCTGGGCCGAAGCTGGCTGAGGGGGATTTCCTGCAAGCCTTCCTGAGGCTCGCTGGACGTGCTGCCCAAAAGGGCGTCGAGGCCGCGGCCAAGGCCGCGTGTGCTTCCAGTCATGGGGTCTTTCCTCCAGAAGAAGTGCTGGGCTTGCATTGTGGCAAGCGGATATTATGAAGTGTTTTTTGGAGGATGCCTCCTCCGTACGGACAACAATGCGAGGGAAACATGGATCGAGCCAATGCCATTCGGTATCTTGTGGACGCTCAGGGCAACCGTCAGGGAGTGCTCATCGACGAGGCCTTGTGGCCATATGTGGAGCGCGCCGTGCTGGCGGCCCTGGAGCGGTTGTGTCCGCAGGAACGGGTCATCCCGGAACCTTTGGCGGACTACGAGCTTTTGCAGAAAAATTGGGACTTTCGCTACCCCTTCTGTGAGGCTGTGGAGTGCGCCACCTGCGGCGCCGCGACGGAAAACTGGCGCCGGGACGAGCCGCGCAAGTTCATGCTGCGCGCCGCCAACCTGGGCGGACTGGTGGCCTACCAATGCCTGGCGTGCAAGAGCCGCATCACGCGCCGCCATTTCAAGGACAAGGTCTCCATCACCTGCACGCCGCCGTGCCCGGAGCGCTGAGGCGCGGCAGGTCCAGGATCTCCTGGGCGAGCTGGAGATAGGCTTGGGTGCCCAGGGAGCGGATGTCGTAGAGGAGCGCCGGCTGCCCGTGGCTTGGGGCCTCGGAGAGGCGCACGTTGCGGGGGATGGTGGTGGCCAGGGTGAGGTCCCGGAAATGCCCCCGCACTTCATGTTCCACGTGAAACGAGAGCTTGTTGCGCTTGTCGAACATGGTGAGCACGATGCCAAGGATCTCCAGCTGCGGGTTGAGCCGGCCGCGCACCCGCTCCACCGTGGCAAGGAGCCGCGCCATGCCTTCCAGGGCATAGTACTCGGTCTGCAGTGGGATGAGGATCCAGCGGGCCGCACACAGGGCATTGAGGGTGAGGAGCCCCAGGGACGGCGGGCAGTCCAGGAGCACAAAGGCGTAGTCCTGCTGCACGGCCTCCACCACTTGGGCGAGGACGCTCTCGCGGCGCTCCATGTCGATGAGTTCGATCTCTGCCCCAGCCAGATCCGGCGTGGCCGGGAGCACGTGGAGGTAGTCCATTGCCGTGGTGCGGATGGCCGCTGCGGCGCTCTGGGGCGCCCCCAGGACGGTGTAGAGATTGGTGCGGCATTGCCGCGGGTCGAGCCCCACACCGCTGGTGGCGTTGCCTTGGGGATCGCAGTCGATGAGGAGCGTGCGCCGCTCCATGGCCGCAAAGGAGGCCGCAAGGTTGACGGCGGTGGTGGTTTTGCCCACCCCGCCTTTTTGATTGGCAACGGCAATGACGTGCGCCATGTCCCCTCCTGGGCTTAGACGTTGTGGTAGCTCCGGTACCACTCCACAAAGCGCTGGATCCCCACTTCAATGGGGGTGGAGGGCCGAAACCCGGTATCGCGCATCAGGTCATCCACGTCGGCGGAGGTGGCAGGCACGTCCCCGGGCTGGATGTCCACGGAGTTGCGGATGGCCTTTTTGCCCAGAGTCTCTTCGAGCACCTGGATGAAGTATTCCAACTCCACGCTGCTGTTGTTGCCGATGTTGTAGAGCCGGTACGGGGCCAGCGAAGAGCTGGGGTCCGGATGGGCACCATCCCACTGGGGATTGGGTTCGGGAATGCGCTGCATGACCCGCCACACCCCTTCGATGATGTCGTCGATGTAGGTGAAGTCCCGGCGCATCTTGCCGTGGTTGAAGACCGTGATGGGCTCGCCGTTCAAAATGGCCTTGGTGAAGAGGAACAGGGCCATGTCCGGTCGGCCCCAGGGGCCGTACACCGTAAAGAACCGCAGGCCGGTGCTGGGGATGCGGTAGAGGTGGCTGTAGGTGTGGGCCATGAGCTCTCCGGCCTTTTTGGTGGCCGCGTAGAGGCTCACGGGATGGTCGACGTTGTGGTGTACGGAAAAGGGCATGGCGGTGTTGAGGCCGTAGACCGAGCTCGACGAGGCATACACCAAATGTTTCACCGGAAAGTGGCGGCAGCATTCGAGCAGATGGGCAAAGCCCACCAGGTTGGTCTCCACGTAGGCCTCGGGGTTGGTGAGGGAGTAGCGGACCCCGGCCTGAGCCGCCAGGTTGACCACGTGGGTGAAGCCTGCTTCGGCAAAGAGCGCCCGCAGGGCCGCCTTGTCCGCCAGATCCGCCTGCACGAAGCGAAAGCCCGAGCCTACCAACTGGGCCAAGCGAGCCTTTTTGAGATCCACGCTGTAGTAGTCGTTGAGATTGTCGAGCCCTACCACCTCGGCCCCTTCGGCCAGCAGGCGGCGGCTGAGATGAAAGCCGATGAAACCAGCCGCGCCAGTCACGAGAACGCGCATGTCAACTCCTTGAAGAAAAATGGGATGGCGTCCTGTAGCCCAAGGCGCCGGGGCCGTCTAGAGATGGGCGCGGCGCGCAAAGCGCGGCTTCGGGGCCGATGCCCATGCCGTATGGCCCTCAAGCACCGGAGAATTGTTTCACGTGAAACAATGGGAAGATGCGGCGGCCTTCGGCAGGATGGCGAAGACCGCCGCGGACATTGGAAGGAGAGTCCGGCGGGGTTTTTCGCAGGCGTCCACCAGGGACGTGCGGCCGGATATCCCCCCTCCTTATGTGCGCGCGGGCAAGGAGGGCACGCCTTGGAGTATCTGCCAGGCAAGGGCCTTTGCTTCGGCGTCGCCGGCAAGCATGGCGTCGAGGTCAGGAAGGGGCACTACGAGCATGTCGCCCCAGGGAAAAGGGACAGATGGGGCCTGGATTTCGGGCAGGATGTGGCGGATGGCTGCTTGGCCAAAGACGAGGAGGCATCGGGGCTGCCATTGGGCAAGGCCGTGTTCCCAGGTCTCGGGCGTCGGGCAGCGGCAGGGCCACAGGGCCATGCGGGCGGCCTCCCAGCCCAGACGTTCGGCGCAGGCGGCTTGGATCTTTTTGATGAGCTCCAGACGGGGCGGGCGTGGGGCGTGGAGGTCCTCCCAGAGTTCGGCGTAGGTCCACAGGGTGTGCACCGGTTGTGCTTTTCCGTGCAAGAGGGTCCGCAGGACCCCCGGAAAAGGCGCACGCGCTGCCGCTGCGGCCGGGGGCGCCGGGTTTGTGGTGCGTGGCGGCGCCTCTGGCGTGGGGCGCTGGGGCGGGTGTTGGGGGCGGCGTGACTTGGGAAGTTGGGGTGCTTGGGCCTGGGGGCGGACAGGGGCTGGCCGCCTCGGGGCGATGATCCAGGCAACGCCCATGGCGCGCAGAAGCCGCGCCCGTTCCCCTACAGGCTGGCCAGCCATGAGAGCAGCCTCCAGGCTACTTCGGTTTTGGGGAGTACGGGCCAGGACTCGGTGCGGCCGCTGCGATCCACCACCACCATGCGGTTGGTGGGGCTGGCAAAGCCTGCTTCGGCCTGGCCGATGGGGTTGGCGGCCATGAGGTCGGCGTTTTTGCGCTCCAACTTGGCGGCAGCCGCGGCCGCGAGATCTCCAGTTTCCGCCGCGAAGCCGAGCAGGCGTTGGTGTGGGGCCTTGGTTTTGCCCATGGCGGCGAGGATGTCCGGGTTGGGGGCAAAGGTGAGCGCCAGGGACTGGCCATCTTTCTTGTATTTGGTTTCCTGGCGGGGGGGGCGGAAGTCGGCCACCGCTGCGGTACACAGCGCCATATCTACCGAGGGGAAGAGGTCCATGGCCGCGGTGAACATCTCCTGCGCCGAGATTACGTCGATGCGCCGCACCGAGCGCGGCAGGGCGATATCCACCGGGCCGCACACCGCCGTGACTTCCGCACCGCGCAGGGCCGCGGCCACCGCCAGACTGGCGCCCATGGTGCCGGTGGATGGATTGGACCAGAAGCGGGCCGGGTCGAAGTATTCCCGGGTGGGGCCCAAGGTCACGAGTATGCGCATACCGGCCAGGTCTTGGGGGGTGATGAGGCGCAAGATCTCCACGAAGATTTCTTCCACCGGTGCCAGGCGGCCGGTGCCCATGTCGCCGCAGGCCACGGCCCCGCTGTCCGGCCCGACGAAGCGCACCCCGCGTTGGCGCAGCACTTGGACATTGGCCTGGGTGGCCGAAGCCAGCCACATGCGCGGATTCATGGCCGGGGCCACGAGGACCGGGCCGGGGCAGGCCAGAAGCTGGGTGGAGAGGAGGTCGTCGGCCAGGCCGTGGGCCATCTTGGCCAGGATGTTGGCCGTGGCGGGCACCACGGCCACGGCCCGGGCGAGCTCCCCGGGCTGGAGGTGCTGGAAGGGGTCTTCCAGATGGAAGGGCGCGGTGTGTACCGCTGCGGCGCCAACGGCGCGAAAGGCCATGGGCGTGACGAATTGGGTGGCCGCCGTGGTGAGGGTGACTTCCACCGGCATCTCCAAATGGACCAAGGCCCTGGTGAGTTCCAGGGCCTTGTACGCCGCCACCGAGCCACACACCCCAAGATGCACGCGCTCGCCGCGGAAGGTATCGAAAAGGTAGTGGCGAGGGATCATTGGGTCAGGGTGCGTTCCATTTCCACGGGTTTGGGAAAGCCGCCCCCTGCCGGCGCTGCCGCCGGGAAGGATTGCGGTGCACTCATGGGGGCGGCGCCGTAGCCGTTTTGCCGCGGCGAGACCCATACTTCGAGCCAGGTGTAGTAGATGGGGTCTTCTTCGATGGTGAGCACCGCCACGCGGTTTTCTTTGGTGAAGACCATGAGGAAGCGCTGGTACTTCTGGTAGGCGATGAGCGTCCAGCCGTCCTTGGGCATGGAGTTGGCGAAGTAGTCGAACAGGGAGATGGGCTCCACCCGACCCTTGAACTTGAGCACGCCATAGTGCTCTCCACCCACGGGGGTGATGTTGGACTTGTCCATTTGGATTTCCATGTCTTGGGGGATGCGGACATCACGGAAGTCGTAGGTGAATGCTTGGGTTTCCGTGGCCGTGGGCGGCTCCTCGGAACGGCTGCCGGGCCACATGGTGGAGCAGCCGGCAAGGGCGAGCAGCACAAGGGTGAAAAGTACACGAGGCATGGCGCGATCCTTAGGTTATGGGGTTCGAAGGTTGCTCCCGTCTTTGTGCGGCCAAGGCCCGGCCTTCGTCAAGAGTATGGCGCGGCGGCCATTGGGGGTGGGCGGCATCCATCCGGGCCGCGGCGGCCTCCTGCTCCCATCCGCCGGCCTCCAGGGACTCGGCGGCCAGGAGATAGAGCCTCGAAAGGTCGCTTCCGTACATGGCCTGAAGGAGTTCCTCGGTGTAGCTCCGAAAGGCCTGTTCCAGGAGCTGCCATTGGAGGTAGAAGAGACGGGCGAGCAAGGGGTTGTCCGCGTGCCGGGGCAGATAGCGGATGAACATGCGTTTGCAATGGAAAAGGATGAAACGCACCCGCTGCACTTCCCGGCGGATACTCTCGGAAGTCTGGCTGATGACGGCAAAGAGCTCGCCGCCTAGGTGCTGCTCTTCGGGGGACAGATCCTGCCGCTGTTGCAAATTTTCGAATCTCGGTTTGTAATTCATCTGTTGGTAGGCATCTTCCTTGAGTTTGATGCACTCGTGGAAGATATACCCTAAGGCCCAATCGAGGTATTCCCCCAGGACCTCGCTTCCTTCGTCGCGAAAGAGCAGGTGGGCGCTGTCCTTGAGACGCCACAGGAGCCCTTTACTGTTCTGCCGGCCAAGGATGTCGTCGAAAAAGGAAAAGCTCACCGCGCCGGTGCGGTCATAGTCGTGAAAATGGCTTTCCAGGCGCGCGGCGGCGAGGCAAAAGTCCCGCACCACGTCGCGCACGAAGAGCGGGCGCTTGGCGATGACCCAGGGTTTGGCCATGGGGCCTCCATGACTGAAGCGAATGACGAAAAAGCCGCCGTATTTCCAAGAAATGCGGCGGCGACACCCTACGCCGGGAGGAGGATATGGTCAACGGCTCGGAGGGAAAAATCATGAGCGTAGCGGCGTGGCAGGCCTTGCCCCGGCCGCGGCGGGTGGTGTTCACCAACGGGTGTTTCGACATCCTCCACGCCGGGCACGTGGCCTATTTGGAGGCCGCCCGTGCCTTGGGAGACCATTTGGTGGTGGGCCTCAACGACGATGCCTCCATCGGCCGCCTCAAGGGGCCGCAGCGCCCCATCAATGAGGTGGCCTGCCGCGCCCGGGTGCTGGCGGCCTTGGCGTGTGTGGATGCGGTGATCGTGTTCGCCGAGGACACCCCGGCGCGGCTCATCGCCGAGGTGGCCCCGGACGTGCTCGTCAAGGGCGGGGATTGGCCGGTGGAGCGCATCGTGGGCCGGGAGACGGTGCTTGCCCGCGGCGGTGAGGTGCGCACCATCCCCCTTGTGCCTGGCCAGGGGACCACGGAGATCATCGCTCGTATTCTGGATCGCTACCAATTGCGGGGGGCGGACGCATGACGGGGGTTACAGGTCGGCGGGTGGTCTATAGCCTTGGGTACTTGCTCGATGCCTTGGTGGATGCGGGCCTCTTCGATGCCGAGTCCCGGCGCAAGGTGCTGGAGCGGGCCGTGGCCTTGGGGGTGGACCCGGCGGCGGACGGCGGTTTGGATTTCCTTTTGGGCTTAGGCATTCGGCTGCGCAGTCGCGGCGGCGAGGGCATGCGGCTCACCGAGGAACAGGTATTGCGGGCCGTGGGTCTGCGTGAGGGGGTGGAAGTGCGGCGGGTGAGCCCCTTGGATGTGGAGTTCGATCCCAAGGCCCGAGCCGTGTCCGAGAGCTTTGCCCGCTCGAATCTCCTTGTGCCCCTGGGCTTTCAGGATGGCCAATTGGAGCTGTTGGTGCACAACCCTTTCCGGCCGGAGCTCTGGTCGGACATGGAGCGCGTCTCCCCGCCGCCGTATCGCATCGCCCTGGGCGTGCGTTCGGACATCGAGCGCCTCATCGACGACTTTTACGGCTTTCGCGCCGCCCTTACTGCTGCGGAGGCACAGTTTTCTGCGGGCACGGATCTGGGGAACCTGGAGGCCCGGGTGCAGGTGGCGGAAAAGGTGGACGCCGACTCCGAGCAGCACGTCATCAAGGCGGTGGACTACCTCTTGCGTTCCGCCCTGCGGGAGCGGGCAAGTGACATCCACTTGGAACCCAAGCGGGAAGGCGGCCGCATCCGGTTTCGCATCGACGGCATCCTCCATGACGTGCACCGCATCCCGGCCACGGTGTACGCGGCCATGATGAACCGCTTGAAGGGCATGAGCCGTCTGGACATCTCCGAGAAACGCCGCCCTCAGGACGGCCGCGTGCAGCTCATGCTGGCAGGCACGCCCACGGACGTGCGCGTGTCCACCATCCCGGTGGCCTTTGGCGAAAAGATGGTGCTGCGCCTGCTCTCCAGCCACACCACCCTCAAGAGCCCCGAGGAATTGGGTATGACCCCCGAGCAGCTTGCGCTCTTTACCCGTTTTGTGCGCAGCACCCATGGCCTTATCCTCGTCACCGGTCCCACGGGGAGCGGCAAATCCACCACCCTCTATTCCACCCTCAAGACCCTGGCCTCGCCGCAGGTGAACATCGTCACCTTGGAGGACCCCATCGAGATGGTGGTGGACGAGTTCAACCAGGTGGGCATCCAGACGCGTATCGGCGTCACCTTCGGTGGGATGCTGCGGCATTTGCTGCGCCAGGACCCGGACATCATCATGGTGGGCGAGATGCGCGACCTGGAGACCGCCGAGCAGGCGGTGCAGGCAGCGCTCACCGGGCATCTGGTCTTCTCGACCCTGCACACCAACGACGCCGCCTCGGCCCTGACCCGGCTCTTGGATTTGGGGCTTGCGGCCTATCTCATCAACGCCGCGGTCATCGGCATCATCGCCCAGCGTCTCGTGCGGGTCATCTGTCCGTATTGCAAGGAATCCGTGCCCGTGGACCTGGCGCAGATGCGGGTTTTGGGGCTGGAGCGCTTTTTTGCGGACACCACCCTGGTGTGGCGCGGCCGTGGGTGCGAGGCCTGCCGCGGCACCGGGTTTTTGGGGCGGCAGGGGATCTTCGAAGTGCTGCCCTTGGATACACCGCTCAAGGACGCTGTGCGTCGGGGTGTGGATTTGGCCGAGTTGCGCGCCATGGTGCGGGCCCAAGGCATTCCGTCGCTTTTGGAGGACGGCATGGCCCGGGTGGTGGCGGGCGTCACCACCGTGGACGAAGTGCTGCGGGTGGCAGGCAGCGCCGAAGATTAGGCGTGGGGCGAACGGGAGACGAGGGTCCAGCGGGAGCCAAGGGGGCCCTTGGATCGGAGCCAGTCTGCCAGCTCGCGGGCAGCGGTCTTGATGGCGTCGCGAATGGAGCGCAGTTGTTGGAGCTGCTCCTCGGGCGTGCCGGTAAGGGTGCTGGGATCCGGAAAAGGCAGGTGGAGGCGGTGGGTCATGCCTGGGTAGATGGGGCAGCGGTCTTCGCTCTCGCCGCAGACTGTGACGACGACGTCGAACATGCGGCCGGCACGGAAGAGCGCAAAGGCCGATTGGGTCCCTTTGCCTGCAAGATCGAAGCCGTCTTCGGCCATGACCTGCACCACGAGAGGGTTGATGCGGGTGGGTTCGAAGCCGGCGCTTTCCACCACCCAATCCGGGTCGCCGAAATGCCGCAGATAGGTTTCGAACATCTGGCTGCGGGCGCTGTTGTGGACGCAGATGATGAGGATGCGGCGCATAGGTCTCCCTCCACGGACGATATGGGTCCCCATTCCCTAGGACCGCATGGTGACAATCCGGCGGCGGTGCTGTGGCGACCGGGTGGCGATACGGGCCCTTGGGGCTGCCCATGGCCCTTGAGGGGCTCGGGGCAGGCTATGCGTCTGCGGAACTGTCCTTGTCGTCCAGGGCGTCGGCCATGGCGTAGCGTTTGAGCTTGCGCCAGAGGGAGGCCCGGTCGATGCCCAGGATCTTGGCGGCTTGGGTGCGGTTGCCCTGGCAATGGCGCAGGACCCAGGCGATATGGAGCCGTTCGTTTTCTTCCAGGGTGATGAGTTGCTGGTGGCAGGGGCGCTGCACGTGTCCCTGGACCGCGGAGAGGTCCGGGGGCAGGTGGCGCGGGAGTATGGTGGTGCCTTCCGCCAGCACCGCGGCCCGTTCCATGATGTTTTCGAGTTCCCGCACGTTGCCGGGAAAAGGGTAGCGGTGCAGTATCTCGAGGGTCTCCGGCGCGAGGCAAAGTCCCTCTTTTCCGAGCCGGCGTGCGGCCTTGGCGAGAAAGAAGTGGCTGAGCAGCGGGATGTCTTCGCGCCGTTCGGAAAGGGGGGGGACCTCAAGGGTGATGACGTTGAGCCGGAAGTAGAGGTCCTGGCGGAAGGTCCCGTGGGCCACTTCCCGCTGCAGGTCGCGGTTGGTGGCGGCGATGATGCGCACATCTACGGGGATGTCGTCGGTGCCGCCCACCCGGCGGATGGTGCGCTCTTGCAGCGCACGCAGGAGCTTGACCTGCATGGACGGGGACATTTCTCCCACTTCATCGAGAAAAAGCGTCCCCCCGTGTGCGGCTTCGAAGAGCCCTTTGTGGGGGCGCTGGGCGCCGGAGTAGGCCCCGGCCTCGTGGCCGAAGAGTTCGTTTTCCAGGAGATCTTCCGTGAAGGCCCCGCAATTGATGGCCAGGAAGCGCTGCTGTGCGCGGCGGCTCAGCAGGTGGATGGTGCGGGCGACGAGTTCCTTGCCCGTGCCGGTCTCACCGAGGATGAGCACCGTGGAGTCCGTGGGGGCCACGTGTTCCAGGGTGCGCTTGAGCTGGCGGATGGACGGGGCCTCGCCCAGAAAGGGGATTTCGTTGGCCTGGCGGAGCCGCTGGCGGAGCTCCTGGACCTCCTGGCGGAGGCGGCGCTTTTCCAGGGCCTTGTCCACCAGGGCGCGCACTTCGTCGATCTGATAGGGCTTGACCAGGTAGTGGTACGCCCCGCGGCGCATGGCCTCCACCGCAGTCTCGATGGTGGGGTAGCCGGTGACCATGAGGACTTCCGTGGCGGGCCAGAGCTCCTTGGTGCGCTGGAGCACGTCCATGCCGCTGACCCCCGTCATCATGAGATCGGTGATCACCAGATCGAATTCGTTGTGCTCCAAGGCGGCCAGGGCTTCAGCGCCGTTTGCCGCCTGCTCCACCGTGAGCCCTTGGCGCGTGAGCACCAGGGCGAGGTTTTTGCGGGCAATGGCCTCGTCGTCCACGACCAGGGCCGTTGGCTTTAGGGCGGTGCTCATGCGTCCTCCGGCTGGTGCAGGGGAAGGCGGATGGTGAACCGGGCGCCGGGGCCGTCTGGGCGGTTTTCTGCGCTGATGGTGCCGCCGTGTTTCTTGATGATGCCAAAGACGATGGACAGCCCCAGGCCCGTGCCTTTGCCGTTTTCTTTGAGGGTGAAGAAGGGGTCGAAGACGCGGCCGAGGTACTCGGCGGGGATGCCGGGGCCGGTGTCCGCCACCTGAACGATGGCCGTGCCGGAGGCCGGATCCGCAGTGGCCTCGATGGTGATACGGCCGGCTTCCCCCATGGCCTGAATGGCATTGATGAGCAGGTTGAGAAAGACCTCCTGCATGCGCTGGGCGTCGATGGGGAGGATGAGGGTGTCGGGGATGCGGGTGTCGATGAGGATGCCTGCCGGCCGGTGGCTGTCCACCAATTGCACCGCCCGTTGCACAATGGCGGCAAGCGGGGTCGGTTTGCGGGAAAACTCGGTGGCGCGGGAGAATTCCAAGAGTCCTTTCACGATGTCACGGGCCCGCAGCACCTCCTGATAGATGGCGGAAAGGAGCTCCCGGGCAAGCTCATGGCGCATGATGTCTTCTTCTTCACGCAGGATCTGGCAGGAGGTGGAGATGTTGTTGAGGGGATTGTTGAGCTGGTGGGCGATGCCTGCGGTGAGCACACCCAGGGAGGCCAGCTTTTTTTCTTGCAGGAGCTGCTGCTGTCGTTTCTCGAGTTCCGAAATCATGGTATTGATGGCCTCGATGACCATCTGAGTCTCGTCGCCGCGTTTGTTGGGCGGCAGCGGCCGGAAGTCTCCCTGCGCGATCTGGGCGGTGGAGAGGGTGATGAGGTGCAGGGCGTCGATGATGCTGCGGGTCATGAACCAGGCCAGGGGCAGGCCGATGGCCAGGGCGGCGATGATGGAAAAGATGAGCTGCCGTTTGAGGGTGTCCACGATGGTGAGGATGTGATGCCGGTGGTTGGCAAGGAAGTGTTGGGAGGTTTCCACCAGCATGTGCCCTTGGTTGCGGAGGTTTTCGAGCAGGGCAGGGGCAGACAGCGTGTGCGGGATCTGGTCGAGGAGTTCGCCGTAGCGTTGGAGATGCCTTTCGAGTTCCTGGATGTCCTGCGCCGGGATCGGCATGGGCTCGGTTTGGGCCAGATGCTCCAGGTGGGAGAAGCTTTGCTGGAGATAGCGCCGCGCCTCGGAGAGGTCTTCAGGGGAGCGGTAGAGGAGGTAGTTTTTCTCGTAGCGTCGGATTTCCAGGATTTCGTTGCCGAGGTCGTTGACGAACTCCTCCTGGTGCAGGGCGTTTTCGATCTGTACCAGATACCGGAAGGAGATGACGCCGAGCAGCAGCGCGCCGACCACGGCGATCATGCTCCCCAGGAGCACTTTGTGGCGGATGGTGATGGTGGCGATTCTCATGCGGTTTCCTCGCGTACCAAGGCCGTGCGCAGGGCGGTGTCGATGTCATTGGTGAAGAGGACCTGGGGGTATTCCGTCCCGGATACGGCGAGGGCTTCCACATCCGGGGCGTTTTCCGCAGGCAGGATGACCAGCTGGGCTCCGCCGCGCCGGGCCGCCAAAAGCTTTTCCCGGATGCCCGCCACCCGCAGCACGCGGCCGGTGAGGGAGATCTCCCCGGACATGGCGATCTCGGGCCGCACCGGACGGCACGCCAGAAGCGACACCAGGGCCACGGCGATGGTGAGGCCTGCGGAGGGGCCGTCTTTGCTGATGCCGCCTGCCGGGATGTGGATGTGGATGTCTTCGGTGGCGAAGAAGTCCGCAGGCACGCGCAGGCGCTGGGCGTTGCTGCGGATGTAGCTGAGGGCGATCTGCGCCGATTCCTTGAGCACTTCGCCCAAGGAACCGGTGAGGAGGAGCTGGCCGGTGCCGGGCATGCGGGTGGCCTCCACGGTGATGAGCTCGCCGCCGGTTTCGGACCATACCAGCCCCGTGGCCGCGCCCACGCGCTGCTCCTGGCAGGAGATGGTGTGCACGAAGCGGGGAGGCCCGAGCAGGAGCGTAATGGTCTGCGCGTCCACCTGCTGCGGCATGGTCTCGTGTTCAAGGTAGGCGCGCGCCAATTTGCGGCAGATGCGTCCGATTTCCCGGTCCAGGCCCCGCACCCCGGCCTCGTTGGTGTAGGCGCGCACCAGGAGGATGACGGCCTCGTCGGTGAACGTGGGTCGGGGTCGGGTGAGGCCGTGCTCCCGAAGCTGGCGGGGGATGAGGAAGCGTTGGGCGATCTCGAGCTTTTCGGTCTCCGAATACCCGCTGAAGGGGACGACCTCCATGCGGTCCAGCACCGGGCCGGCGAGGCGGGCGGTGGTGTTGGCCGTGGCGATGAAGAGCACTTTGGAGAGGTCGAAGGGGATGTCCACATAGCGGTCGAGGAATTGGTGGTTCTGCTGCGGATCGAGGATCTCCAGCAGGACCGAGGCCGGGTCTCCTTTGGCGTCCTGGGCGATCTTGTCCATCTCGTCGAGCATGAACACTGGGTTCTTCACTCCCACGCTGCGGATGGCCTGGATGATGCGGCCCGGCAGGGCGCCGACGTAGGTGCGCCGGTGGCCCCGAAGTTCGCTCTCGTCGCGCAGGTCCGCCAAGGAAAGGCGGCAGAACTTGCGGCCCAGGGCTTCGGCGATGGCCATGCCCACCGAGGTTTTGCCGACCCCTGGAGGCCCCACGAAGCAGAGGATCGGCGAGCGGGGCGTGTAGCTGCGCTGGGAGGCCCTCAGGATGGAGGAGACGGTTTCGCGCAGCTCCTGGATGTCGATGGGTTTGGAGAGGTAATGGACGGCGCCGGTCTTCATGGCCTGGACCGCGGTGTCCACCGTGGCGTACCCGGTGACGATGATCACCTGGGTGTTGGGGGAGATCTTCTTGGCTTCCTCCAGGAGCCTCATGCCGTCCATGCGCTCCATCTTCAGGTCGGTGATGATGAGATCGAACTCCCACTGGCGCACCTTTTCAATGGCCTCCATGCCGTCGCCGGCCACCTCGATGTGGTAGCCTTCTTTGGCCAGGGTATAGCGCAGGTTGTTTCTGGCCACGGTTTCATCGTCCACGATGAGCAGTGACGCCTTCTTCTGGGACAGGAGCGTGTGCTGCGCCAGGTGCTCCAGCACCAACTCTTTGATGTGCCCGATGCCGGCGTGGCTTGCGTCCAGGATCGCTTCCGCCTGACGCAGGTCGAAATTGTCGGTGGTCTCCGTCTCCCAGGGCAGATCCAGCAATGTGCGGATATAGTTGAGGCTGATGGCGTACTCGGCCGCACTGGGGTCCGTGTGCTCCAGGCGCTCCACTTCCGCCTCCACGGCCTGGCGGGGGCCTTGGGGCAGGCGCGCGGCCGCGAGGCGCAGTGCTTCCGGGGTGTCGGTCGTGTTCGTGCTGGGGGCGGGTTCTGGTTCAGGCTTCCAGAAAAAACGCATGTCGGCCTCCGTGCGTTGGGGTGCATCATCATGTTGCATTTGGCAACATTTAAAAAGTTGTTTGAAAAACAAATAGTTCCATTTTTGCCTTTGTTTTTTATTGCATTCTGCAACAAGGGTCTATGGGGCGTATTTTTGTGCACCCCAAGAAAACCTTTGTATTTCAAGGATTTTTTTTGAAGGCCGTGCCTGGCATGATCCTTGGTTAGGTGAAGATGCAACAATCAAACCTGGAGGATCAGTATGACAGCGCTTCGGGAAGAAATCGAACGGTCGTTCGCGGCGGTGGCCTTTGCCGAACGTGGACGCGTGGAAGAGGCCCGGTGGCTTTTGCGCGGTGAGGACAAGCGGACGGTGCAGCGGGAGCAACAGCAGCCGGCAACACAGCGCCCTCGTCCCACTATGCGGGCGGAGTAGACACATGGGAAAGGGGAGATCGCACGGCAGCCGCTCTCGCGTTCCTGCGGGGGTGCGTATGCGCCAGCGGGGGCGGTTGCGGGATGTCTGGGAGGAATTTGGCGAGGCTTTTGCCCTGGCCGAGGCCGGCGAGCAACTGCTCGCGCAGGAGGTGCTGCGGCGCGGTTCTTCCCAAGGGCGTCGCATCCTCGTCTTGGGGCACGGGGCGGGCTTCCCATCGGTGCTGGCGGAGTATGCATTGGGACTGGCGCAGCGCATGGATTACGAAGTCGTCTTTTGCAACGTGCGGGACGCCGGTGGCGGGGGCACGGCCGCCATGCGCCAGCATCTGGAAGAAACTTTTACGGCCCAGGCCGAGCAATCGGTACAGCCGTGGCTGGAGCGCGCCCGGCAGATGGGGGTGGTCGCCCGCCATGTGGTGCGCAGCGGATGTGTGACCGCGCAGGTGGAGTCCATCTGTCATGAGCTGGGCCGCGTGGAACTGGTGTTGAGTGGGCCGGACGAGTCCATGTGTTTGGAAGGTCATGTATCATCTCCACTGTTCACAGTGGAATAACAAGGAGGAGCTATGCAGAGTGGAACGAAGAAGCCCATAGGGAAAACGCTGCTCTTCGGCGTACTTTCGGCTGCGTTCTATGCAGCGGTATTTGCGTACGCAGATTTGATTGCCGCGTATTTTTCCCAGGGCTCGTGGTGGGCGGCAGGTCCCATCGCAACGGTGTTCATTGTTTCCTATCTTTACGGAAACTTTACCTCGAACCTGTGGACATGCCTTGGGGTTGAGGCCAAGCGGGTGCACAAGCGCGTGGAAAAGCCCGCCGAAGTGCGTCCCCAGATGCGTGCGACACTCCATGCCGAGTAAGGAGCTGGACTATCATGGATATGCTTGCGTTGGATACCTCGAAGTTTATTGAGTTGAGCTTCCAGGCCATTTCGTTTCTGTTCATTGTCGGATTTGTGGGCGGACTGGTGAGCGGGTTCATTGGCTCTGGCGGCGCTTTCGTGCTGACTCCGGGCATGATGAGCCTCGGTGTTCCCGGGACGGTGGCGGTGGCGAGCAATATGTGCCACAAATTCCCCAAGGCCCTGGTGGGCGCCATCAAGCGTTTTCGCTACGGCCAGGTGGACATCAAGCTCGGCCTGATCATGGCGGCGTCCGCGGGCGTGGGCGTGCAGCTCGGTATCATGATCCAGCACTATATCCTGGAGCGTTGGGGGCAGGCGGGCTCCAATCTGTACGTGAGCCTGGCCTTCGTGCTCGTGCTGGTCTCCGTGGGGAGCTATGTGGCCCGGGACGCCATCTCCTGCGTGCGCTGCGGCGGCGTGGAGACGGTCGGCGCGCTCGCCAAGCGCATCCAGCGCATTGAGCTGTGGCCCATGATCACCTTCAAGACCGCCGGCGTTCGGGTTTCCCTGTGGGTGACCCTCCCCGTGGGTCTGGCCACCGGCATGCTGGCGGCCACCATTGCGGTGGGCGGTTTTATCGGGGTGCCCGGCATGATCTACGTCCTTGGGGTCTCCGGTTTGGTGGCTTCGGCCACGGAGCTGGTGATCGCCTTTGTCATGGGCCTGGGCGGCTCCATCAATTGGGCTTTGCATGGGATGGTGGATATCCGTCTCGTCCTGATCATCCTGTCCGGCTCGCTTTTGGGGGTCCAGTTGGGCGCCATCGGGACCACGTATGTCCGGGATTATATGGTCAAGGGCGTCATGGCCACTATCATGCTCATTGTTGCGGTCAGCCGCTGCCTGGCCATTCCCAAGTATCTGGTGCAACTGAATCTGCTGGAAATGTCCGACTCCGTGGTCACGCTCTTGGGCCATGTGAGCTACGGCTTCATGTGCCTGGCGCTGCTCGTGGGGGCAGGCATCATCCTGGGCGCCATCTGGTTTGCCCGGCGGGCGGAAAAGACTGCGCTGGTCGCATCCTGAGTATCCTTCAAGAACACGATACACTGGCGCCGGCTGTCCGCACAGGGTGGCCGGCGCCGGTGCTTTGGGACGCTTACTCGGTCTGGAGCCGACGGAGGATGGCGGCAAGGAGCGGCTGGAGCGTAGAGCTCAACCGCCAGGAAGCGTTGGGGGCTTGCTGGAGGAAGAAGATATCGTGGATGTGATCTCCATGGGTGGCGATCTTGGCGGCCTGCACACTTACCCCGTGCAGGGCCAGTTCCCAGGTGATGTCGAAGAGCCGCCCGGGCCGGTCGCTGGCGCGGACTTCGAGGATGGCCTTTTCGGCATCGAGGCGCACTTGTGGCTTGGGACCGGGTGGAGGTTGGCGGCGCAGGGGGGATTTGCCCCGGGCCGCGATGCGAGTGGCCAGGGCGTGGGGATCGGTGAGGCTGGTGCGGGCCTCTTTGGTGAAGGCTGGCCAGAAGTAGGCGGCGTCGGTTTCCGGCAGACGCACGACGAAGAGGTCCATGGCGGTGCCCCCTCGTGTGGTGAAGATTTCGGCGTTGAGGATATCAGCCCCCTTGATGGCGAAGCACCCGGCCAGGGTGGCGAAGAGAGCGGGTTGATCCGGGGCCATGACCGCGCACTTCCAGACTTGGGGATCCTGGTCATGCACGGACCAGGCCAGGGTGTGGAGAGTCTGGGGGGCGCTGCGCTGGCGGGCGAAGAGCTCGGCCATGCGGTGCAGGTCTGCGTCGCTGATGCGCTCTCGGGCGGGCTCGGGAAGCTCTCGAAGAAAGTCTTGGGGGAGTTTATCACGGGACGGCGCGCGCAGGGGACGGCCCTGGAGTGCCCGGGCGGTCTTGGCGCAGAGCTCCTCCACCAAGAGGCTGCGCCACGTGTTCCAGGCTGCAGGCCCAGTGGCCATGGCGTCGGCCACGGCGAGGTGCGCTAGGGCAGCCAGACGTTCGGGGGTCTGCACCTTGTGGGCGACGGCGTGAATGGTGGCGGAATCGTTCAGGTCGCGTTGCGTGGCCACCTGGAAGAGGGTGAGGTGCTCGGCGATAAGGAAGGAGACCGTGTCGATGTCCGTCTCGGCCTCCCCAAGGCGGATGAGCAGGTGGCGGGCGAGGATGCTGCCGCGCACCTCATGGCGGGGCTGGGGTTTTCCCATGTCGTGGAGAAGTCCTGCCCACACCAGGGCGCGGTGGTCCTTGGGGGCTGTGGGGAGCGTTTCGAGCCAGGGCGCGGCGAGGAGCAGCTTTTGGGGCTGGGCAAGAAGCATGGCGCAGCGCAGGCTGTGCCAGCCCACCGGGTGGCGGTGCCAACCGTCCAGGGGCACCACGGAAAGACTGGGTGCGAGCTCCGGGAAAAGGATGCGCAAAAGCCCTAAGTCCAGGAGCGCGGCGAAGGCGGCTTCTCCGAAGGGGGCGTGGAGGATATCGTGGAGCCAGGTGGCAAGGTGCGGGGTGAGCGCTGCCGCCTGTTCGGCACTCAGGCGGAGCAGGGCCCCTTGGGCGGAGAAGCTGGGGGGGATGCCGGTGTGGGCCGCTGTCTCGATGAGGCGCAGCACCAGATGCGGGTGCGCGCCGGGGTCTTCGGCAAAGCCCAGACCGCCGGGGGTATGGCGGATGCCGTCGCAGCGGCGGCCTGGCGGCCGGCGTTTGCGCTCCATGCGGCCCAGGACTTCGCGCACCATGGCGCAGCGCGCCAGGCGGATGCGGGCCATGGCCTCTTGCAAACGTTGGGAGAGCGCGGGCCGCGAGGTGCCAAGGCGTTGGGCCACGGCGTCTTGGAGTTCGGCGGAAAGCACGTCGTGACGCCGTTGGGTGGTGCAGTGCAGGGCGCAGCGCACCTGACGGATGGTCTGCGCCGCAGCACACAAGGCCTCCAGCTGATCTGGGGCCAACACCCCGAGGTCGAGAAACCGTGCCCCTTCCCGACCGGGAAAGGCGGCGGCGAGCCAGCCTAAGTGGTGCCAATGCCGCAGGCCGCCGGGGCTGTGTTTGAGGTCCGGCTCGATGCAGGCGTATTCGGTAGGGCCGTTTGCGGCGATCCACTGCACGAAGGTGCGGCGCGCGGCGGAGGTGAGGATGCGGCGAACACCCTGGCGGAGCTCCGGAAACAGCCCTGCTGGGTCTGGGCCGATGGGCCGCGCAGACAGCAGCCCTGCCAGGACCTTGGGATCTTGGGCCGCGAGCTCCAGGGTTTCGGCGGGGGTACGGACGCTGTAGTCCACCTGCATCCCGCTGTCCCACAGGGGGTAGACGATGCTTTGGACCCAGCGGCCGCTGTCTTCAGCAGGCAGATGCGGTGGCCGCAGCAGGCAGATGTCCAGGTCCGAGCCCGGGGCGAGCTGGCTGAGGCCAAAGCCGCCCACTGCCAGCACGCAGCCGGGGAACCCTTGGGCGAGCACCGCCACCGCGGCCGTCATGATGCGGGAAAGGGCCCGCTCCATGGGTCGGCCGCAGGGCAGTGCCAGGGCCCGGCGGCGCAAGCCCTGGACTCGTTCGAGAACCTGCGTTCCCGGGGGGTGCGGTGCTGGGCGGTCAGATGGCGGCCTCACCGGTTTCTCCGGTACGGATGCGCATGGCGTCGTCCACGGGCAGGACGAAGATCTTGCCATCACCCACCTGGCCGGTGATGGCCGCTGCTCGGGCGGCTTCCACCACGGCAGGGGCGAGGGCGTCCTCGCATACCACCTCGATCTTTACCTTGGCCACGAAGTCCACCTGGTATTCGGCCCCGCGGTAGATTTCCTTGTGTCCCCGCTGGCGGCCAAAGCCTTTGACTTCGGTGATGGTCATACCGCGTACGCCTGCAGCGGTGAGGGCTTCTTTGACTTCATCCAGCTTGAAGGGTCGGATGATGAATTCGATCTTTTTCATGGAGCGCTCCTTATGTCTGGCTACCATTGATAGCCCGTTTCACGGTGTTCGTTGACGTCCAAGCCCCGGGTTTCGTCTTCGGGCGACACGCGCAGCCCCAGCGTCGCATCGACGACCTTGAAGAGCACATAGCTCATGAGAAAACAAAAGACCCAGGTGCCCACCACCGAGACGAACTGGATCCATAATTGGGCCGGATTGCCGGCAAGGAGTCCACGGAATTCTCCAAAATGAGCAAAAACCCCCGTGCCCAGTGCCCCTAAGGTGCCGCCCACACCGTGGATGCCGACCACGTCCAAGGCGTCGTCATAACCGAACCGGTTTTTCTGGAGCACGGCCCAGTAGCAGACCGCCCCGGCCGCCAGGCCCAGGAGAAGCGAAGCCCCCACCGACACATAGCCCGCCGCCGGAGTGATGGCCACAAGCCCAGCTACGGCACCCGAGACCGCGCCCAAGGTGGTGGCCCTGCCCCGGTGCCGCCACTCCACGGCCACCCAGGACAAGGCCCCGGCGGCAGCGGCGAAATGGGTGGTGGCAAAGGCCATGGCGGCTTGTGCGTTGGCGGCCAAGGCGGAGCCGGCGTTGAAGCCGAACCATCCGAACCAGAGGATGCCGGCGCCGAGGATGGTCATGGGGAGGTTGTGGGGAATGTGGGCCTCTTTGCGGAATCCGTGCCGCGGGCCGATGACCAGGCAGCCGGCCAAGGCCGCGGCGGCCGAGCACATGTGCACCACTGCCCCGCCGGCGAAGTCCAGAGCCCCCATCTTGCCCATCCAGCCGCCCCCCCAGACCCAATGGGCCATGGGGCAGTACACCAACACGAGCCACAGCCCCGAGAACACGAGAAACGGCGCAAAACGCATGCGTTCGGCAAAGGCGCCGGTAATGAGGGCCGGGGTGATGACCGCGAACATGCATTGAAAGATCATGAAGGCTATGGGCGGGATGCTAAGGGTCCAGCCTTCCGGGGCCTCACCGCCCACCCCGGCAAGGAGCAGGTGGTCCAAGGCGCCGATGATGCCGCCTACATCCGTGCCAAAGGCCAGGGTGTAGCCGACGACCGCCCAAAGGACGCTCACCAGGCCGAGCAGGATGAAACTCTGCATGAGGGTGGCGAGCACGTTCTTGGCGCGCACCATGCCGCCGTAAAACAGGGCGAGCCCCGGAGTCATGAACATCACCAGGGCCGCGCTCATGAGCACAAAACCGGTATCTGTCGCATCCATGGGATTCCTCCTTTGAAGATTCGAGATGTTCCCATGGGCCTTGGCAAAAAGCAGGCCAGACGTCCGCACCATGCCGCGGGCGCCCGGCAGATCCTCATTGATCCGGATGTGGTGCCAAGGCGTTTTGCCTCGTGGCAAGGCACCTCGTCGCGGCACCTGTTCGCGGCGGTCGCGTCAATCACCCGGAATGATTGGTTTTTGTGCACCCCCCCCATAGGCTGGTTTGCCCGGTCGTTGAAAAGTCTCTCAACAGCTCGATATTACTTTTTTGAAAAAAACTACCCCATAATGAAGGGGAGGATTTCGCATTTTTTGCCAGAAGACTGGGATTGAGAGTACATTTTTGAAAAATAGCAGTTTTTTCAAGGTAAAATTCAAAAATGCGCGCTCCCATGGTCTGGGAGACGCGTGGCGTTTGAGTCTGAACTGGTCTTCTGGCGTAGGTCCCAATGGCCCAGCATCGAGCCGTGGCCGATAGGACGCGTGGCGCTTTATTTAGTCTGAACTGGTCTTCGGGCTCTGCGTTTCGAACTCGCGCATCAGGATGTCTTTCAGGCAGCGGCGGCAGATATCGGTGTTGTGGACCCCGGTGAGGCGCATCTCCAAGGCTGGGGCCAGTTCACCCTTCTGGCCGCCGAGGCGGGCGAGGTTGGTGGGGTCGGCGATGGTGAGGGTGTAGCGCTCCTCGAAGATGCCGTCCGTGAGCCCCTGGATCTCCACTCCGCAGATATCGCAAAAGCGGCGGATCATCGAGGGATCAACAAAAAGCTGCTATCAACTTTTCGGTGAGAGCCGGTGCATGCTTCTCGTTGTGGCTCAACGATTCGGTTTGACACCTCCACGGCGTCCAAGCCCAAATCCGACCCGATACAGGTCCGGCATATCAATCCGCCCATCTTGACGCATGGTGAAGACGCCGATCCGCTGCAAGTCTTCCCGCACGCCCTCCCAACCTTGTTCGGCATGCGCAGGCAACATACCCTGGCCGCTCAGCATTCCGGGCCCATCAGGATAACGCTCGGACCAAAGATTGAGTATGTTTGCGAATTCACAAGGCACACTCTGCCCTCTCAGCGGGGCGAGCACATCCCGGATCCACGGGTAATCCTCGGCAATCTCATCGACCCGGATGCGGGAGGCCGATTGGATGCCACGTTTGATGCTTTCGTAATGAAGCGCGAGAGGGTGGTCGGGATAACGGGCAAGACTATCGTCCGCCGCACTTTTGATGGCGGCGAGGAACGAGCGGGGGGAGGTTTGGCCATGCCCGTCGGCCAGGTGGCTCACACTCCAGACATAAGGAACGCCGCGACGGGCGTCTTTGCCCATCTTGTCACCCGCCAGCTTTTCGAAAAGCCGGCGCAAAGCGGTTTCGCTCTGCAACTCGACGGGCAATCGCCAGACGCCATTTTCTGCATGGAAATTTAAGCCATTAGGGAGCAAGGTCCGCACGATGGCACGCAATGCCTCCCCATCCTCCCCCGGTACATTGATCAATCTTTGCCAGAGCATCGCATGCAGATCGTGCCGCTCCCAGGTAAGCTCGACCCGGGTGGCGAGCAGCTTCGACGCGTCAGGAAAAGCCGTTACCTCACGCTCGATTTGGTCGGGACGGACAAAAACCTTGGTGCGCAGACGCTTGAATCCACGCACCCACAAGGAGGCACGCAGGAGCGCCGAAACGATCTGATCCATGCTTTGCCAGTCGTCCGAAACACGGTCAAGCGCATCGAAGAGGATCAGTCCATACTGCCCGTTTTCCAGAAATTGACGGTCTGCCGCTTCCGCAACGCAGGCAACCCCTTCAGGGTCATCGACGACGTACCGCACCCGCTCAACCCAGGTTTCAGGAATCGCATTTTCGCCAAGCCAGCGCGCCAGATGACAAAAGATGACGGCACGCCAGATCGCATACGGCTTGAAACCTTTGTCGAGAAGGCTGGCGAGTATGTCTTTGTCTGGGAAATCCTTGTTGTTTGGGGTCGCTGCATAGCCGACAGCGATTCTGGTTTGCGCCAGAGCAGGCTCCTGTCTTCCGATCAATGACCGGAGTTGTTCATCTCGCAGTGCGGCGGTCCAAAAGGACTTGCCAACCCCCCGCGCGCCGACGACCAGGACTGATTCTCTGCCGAGTGCCTTGCGATGTGCCCGAGGGAGGTACAGGATCTCGGCGCGCGGGGCCTCACGCTGATCGTTTTCGAACGGCACAGCGCTGATCGCTGCTCTGATCTCGTGAACGGATATCGTCATGCCATAGTCTCCCGAACGAGGAGGCGTTCGATATGGTCCAACAGCGGACCAAACACGGCACGAACATCATCGGCATCGCCACGACGCTGGTGGAGGCTCGGTAATCCAAACCAGCCGCGATTCCACCGAATGGCGAGCGGATAGTGCGGCGCCGTCTCGTTTTCCGGTGCGAAGTTCCAGCCCTCGGAATCATCCGGGCCGACTTCGTCGTAGATGGCGGAAAAGAGCTCCCAGGCATCCTCCCTGAGTTGCTCCAGATAGGCGGCCCGCCCCGCATCGTCGGGCACGAGCCCCGCGACCAATTGCAGCCGTTGGCGAATGTCGTGAACGCTCCCCCAACGTTGCCAATGGTCGAACAGGACGCGGTATCCGGACCACGTTTGTCGCCCAGCAATCGCAAACAGCAAAACCGCCGCCGCGCCCAGATCGGTGACGCACGCCGAGGCTACCTCGTCAATCCCAGCACGCGAGTCGATCAGGATCACATCGGGTCGTAACGTGTTTTCAAGCGCGTCCAAAAGGCGGCATAGCCGTGCTGACCAAGGTTCGTGCGCGCCTGCCTTGCCGATCTTCGGCATCCAGACCCGGCCGAGTTTGGCGATGTATTCGCCGGGGTTCGCGCCGTGTGCAGGGACGACGAAAAGCGGCGCAGGGGTATTGAAACCCGCCTCTGCATAGAGATCAGGGAGAACCGTTTCACCGTTGTCGACAAGATCCTCTACCAGCCAGTCGGTGACGCCAAAGGGCGGCAGCCGATCAGGGGTCAACACCGCATTCGACAGCCCGGGTGATTCGAGATCTATATCGATCACGAGTACCGTGCGGTCTTGTTGTGCCAGGCTCCAGGCAATCGCCGCGAGCGCCGTCGAGCGACCCACCCCACCCTTGATGGAGAAGAAGACGACGCGCGGCGCACCTGGGGATTCAGGGGCGATCTTTGCCCAATTGCCTTCTGTGGCCAGACGATCGATCACCCAAATATGATTAAGGCCTTCCATCTCAAAATGGCTTGTCCCCATGCACACCGCTTCGCGGTTCGCCTCGAACAAGATGCCCGAGGCAACGGGATAGGCATGCGGGGCGATGCGCTCGGCAAGGGCGCGATAGAGCGTTTCGAGCGTTTGACGCGTTGCTTCGTTGCGTTCGGCCTCTTCCGGCGCGATCAACCGCACCCGCCCGTTGAGGTCACGGTTGATGGCCAGCCATCCCAAGTGCGCTATGGATTGGCGGTGCGCTTTGAGGACCTCTACTGCACCAGGTAGAATTTGGTCAAAGGTCGTCATTTATATCAGTCCCTCCCAGCGCGCTTTCTGGATCAACTGACCGACTGCTTCTGCCCCCGATCGGTGCGCTTCGACACGGTCCCGATTGAAATTGGATCGATGGGCGTAACGTTGACCCACATCCCAATCGTCAAAGGGATTGGGTGTGGTCAGCGCATAACCGGCCCCCAGGTGATGGCCACAGCGATAGCTTTCGTAGCGCGCCCAGAGGATATCAGCGTGTTTGCGATCTGATCCAATGGCGGGGCGGTCATTCGACGTGTCGTAAGGCATACCGAAGGCGAGCATTAACCGCTTCAGTCCGCATTCGGCCGCAATGCCGTATAGATGGTCGGCATTGGCCCAGTGTTGGGTCTGAAAAAGTAGTTCGGCATCTTCCCTGTGCCGCTCGTGTGCATCCAGATAATCCGTCTGCATAGTTCCTCTTTGCACGTCCCATACTCCAAAATATTCCAATTGCATCTCCAGCTCTAGAACAGCATGCCCCTCGGTACGCCGAACCCTTCGTCGTTGAGAACCTTGCGTGCTGCGACGTTGCCTCTGTTTAGGTCTTCTCCTTGGCGCGTGTTTCGAACTCGCGCATCAGGATGTCTTTCAGGCAGCGGCGGCAGATATCGGTGTTGTGGACCCCGGTGAGGCGCATCTCCAAGGCTGGGGCCAGTTCCCCCTTCTGGCCGCCGAGGCGGGCGAGGTTGGTGGGGTCGGCGATGGTGAGGGTGTAGCGCTCCTCGAAGATGCCGTCCGTGAGCCCCTGGATCTCCACTCCGCAGATATCGCAAAAGCGACGGATCATCGGGATACCTCCTTGAGGCAGCCGCGGAATTCTTCCCACGCGCCGATGCCCAGGGTCTCCGCCAGGGCCTGGACCTCGTCCACCAAGGTGAACACCCGGTCCGGGCGCATGAACGATGCCGTGCCCACCTGCACGGCGCTGGCGCCCACCAGGATGAACTCGAGCACGTCCTCGGCGCTCACGATGCCGCCCATGCCGATGACCGGGATATCGACCGCCCGGCAGACGGCGTGGACCATGCGCAGGGCCACGGGCTTGATGGCCGGGCCGGACAGGCCGCCGGTACCGGTGGCCAGGCGCGGGGCGCGGGTGCGGATGTCCACGGCCATGCCGGTGAGGGTGTTGATGAGCGAGAGCATGGTGGCGCCTGCGGCCTCGGCGGCCCGGGCCATGGCCGTGATGTCCGTCACATTGGGGCTCAGCTTGACGATGACGGGCTTGCCCTGGGCCGCGGCCACCACGGCGCGGGTCACGGTTTGCAGGGCCTCGGGGTCTTGGCCGAACTGCACGCCGCCCCGGCGTACGTTGGGGCAGGAGACGTTGACTTCCAGGGCGGCGATGCGTTCCTCCGCCCCCAGGACGCCGGCGAGTTCGGCGAATTCCTCCGGGCTTTGGGCGTAGAGGTTGGCGATGATGGGCACTTCCGGCGGCAGGAAGGGGAGTTTTTGCTGCAAAAAGACTTCCACCCCCACGTTTTGCAGGCCGATGCTGTTGAGCATGCCGCAGGGGGTCTCGGCGATGCGCGGCATAGGGTTGCCTTCCCGGGGCTTCAGGGAGAGCCCCTTGACGCAGATGGCCCCCAGGCGGCGCAAATCGCCGTAGCGGGCGAACTCCAGGCCGTAGCCGAAGGTGCCCGATGCCGGGATGATGGGGTTTTTGAGGGTGAGTCCTGGCAGATGGACGGTGGTATCCATAGGGGCCTCCCGTTAGTCCCAGGTGAGGGCGCGCACGTCGAACACCGGTCCGTGCACGCAGGTTTGGACGCGCTCGCCCGAGGCCGTGGTCGCCACACAGCCCAGGCACGCCCCGACCCCGCAGCCCATGCGGTTTTCCAGGGACACCTGGCCGGGCACCCCATGCTCCAGGCACAGCCGGGCCACGGCCCGCAGCATGGGGGTGGGACCGCAGCACAGCACCAGACCTTGGGGGCCCAGGGCCTTGATGCGGCGGGAGAGCTCTTCCGAAAAGGCCTCGATGTCCGCGCCGGAGGTCTGGCGCATGGCCTCGCTGGGGATGCGCTGGGCCATCTCGTGGTAGATGGGGTAGGCAGTCAGCGGCAGGCGGTGGCCGAAGAGGAGCTGGGCCTGGGGGAGACGAAACGGGTCTTCGGCAAACAGTCCAAAGGCGGCGAGTCCGATGCCTCCGGCCAGAAACAGGGTCGGGGTCTCGGGTTTGGTCGAAAACCCCCGTCCTAGCGGTCCCCAGACGGTGACTGCGTCGCCGGGCCGCAGGGCTGCCAGGCGCTCGGTCCCGCGACCGATGACCTGGAACACCACCCGCAGACCGGCCTCATCGCAGCGGTAGATGGAAAAGGGCCGGCCCCAGGTGAGTTCCTGGCCGAAATTCGCGGGCCGGAGCATGACGAACTGGCCGGGTTTGGGTTTCCAGGGCACCGGCGCGAGGGTGAGGTCCACGATACTGGGGTCGGGCCCAGGGGTGACGGCCTGGACCGTGAGCTGGGTGGTATTCATAGCGGCTCCTCTCCGGCCATGCGGGCGAGCTCCGCACGGCGCTGGGCGTCGTCCAGAAGGCGGCAGATGCTTTGGGTGACGCCGTTTTCCACGATCTTCTGGATGGAAAAATGGCGGGTGGCGTGCTGGGCCAGCTGCGGCCAATGGGTGACCAGGAGGATCTGCTGGCGCTCGGCCAGGCGGCGGATGCGTGCAGCCACCTGCAGGAGGGTGGTGCCGCCGATGCCGGCATCGATCTCGTCGAACACGAGGGTGGGGAGCTTGTGGGCGGCCAAAAGCCCGGTGACGGCCAAGAGAAAGCGGGAAAGCTCGCCGCCGGAGGCGATGCGGTCGAGTGGCTGGGGCGGCAGTCCCGGGTTGGGGGCCCACAGAAAGCGCGGCCGCAGCTCCTGCACCCCGTCGGCGACGCGCACCGGCGAAAACTCCGCGAACACGGCCACCTGCTCCGGGAAGCCCAGGGAGGTGAGCTCTTCCACCAGGGCGCGGGTGAGGCGGTCTGCCGCATGGGCGCGCGCCTCGTCGAGGGCCTGGGTTGCGCGGCGGGCGGCTTCTTGGGCGGCCGCTTTTTCCCGGACCAGGCGCCGGCGTTCGAGGTCTGCGGCATCCAGGTACGAGAGGTTGGCGCTGATCTCTTCTTCCAGGCGCACCAGTTCCTCGATGGGGCGGCGCAGACGGCGGGAGAGGGATTGGAGTTCGAAGAGGCGGCGCTCCACCTGATCCAAATCCACGCTGTCCGCGTCGCGCAGCATCTGCCCAAGGGCGCGCTCGAGCTGCGTCAGGTGCTCGCGCATCGCGGCAAGGCCGCTCAAGCTCTCTTCGATGGCGGGCAGCTGGGGGCGTATGGCCTCGATACCATGGAGCACCCGTTCCAGGGCCCCCATTTGCGCCAAGAGGCCGCTTTCGCTGCGCAGGAGCTCGTGCGCCTCGCCGGAGAGGTCCCGCAGCTTGGCCGTGGAGCGGGCGCTTTCCCGCAGTGCCAAAAGTTCTTCCTCTTCGCCTGCCCGGGGGGCCACCTTGCGGATCTCCCCCAGCTGGTATTCCAAAAAGTCCCGCCGCCCTTGGAGGTCGGCCACGCGGGCGTCCACCTCGGCCAGGGCGGCCTCCGCCTGACGCAGGGCCTCCAGGGCGGCGTGCTGCTGGTTGAGGACTGCCGGGTCGTCCAGAAAGGCGTCCACGAGACGCACGTGCTCCTGGGGGGCGAGCAGGCGCTGTTGGCCGTGCTGGCCGGTGATGAGCATCAGGTCTTGGGCCAGGGCCGTCACTTCCGCCTGCGGGGTGAGCTGGCCGTTGACCTGAAAGCGGCTGCGGCCGGCGGCGGTGATCTCCCGGCGCAGGATGGTCTCGCTGCCGTCCTCGGCCACGAACAGGGCCTCCACCACGGCGCGGTCCGCTCCGGGGCGCACGAGCTCCGCCCCGCCGCGGCCGCCGAGGATGAGGCCGAGGGCGCGCAAGACCAGCGACTTTCCCGCCCCGGATTCGCCGGTGAAGACATTGATACCCGGAGCGAACTCCAGGGTGGCGTGTTCGATGAGGGCAAGATTGCGGATGGTCAGCAGCTCGAGCATGGGTATTTCCTAGGCCGGCTCTGTAGCCATAGCCGCCTCTTTTGTACAGGGAAGGAGGCGGGCCAGGGCGCCGGATGGGTCGGCGGCGTTGAGCGCGTGCGTGAAGTCCCCCAGCGCACCGTGCCGGCGGGCGGCGTCCGCGGCCAGGGCGAGCTCTTCCGCGGCCTCCTGCAGGCGGAAGGCGCGGGCATTGGTACCGGCGATGTCGAGGGCCAGGCGCCAGTCGTCGGGGGCGCGCAGGCTCAGGAAGGAAAGGGCGCCCAGACGCAGGGCCTCGTAGCCGCGCCATGGGGCGAGAAGCTCGGCCAAGCGCCGGGGAGGCTCGGGGTCTTCGGGAAAGAGTTCGTGGGCGAGGATGATGGCCTCCAGGGCCGAGGCCGGCAGGTGGCGCGTGGGGGAAAAGACGAACCCCGGCCGGCAGGGGATTCCGTGCGCCTCCCAGTACGTCGCCCAGGTGAGCAGGGCCGCGGCGTCGATGGGCTGGGACGGCGCCGGCACGTGCGCTGCGGCGTGCAGCTTGGCGGCGGCCTCCCATTGCTTAAGGCGCAGGGCTGCCAGGGCGGCGAGACCGCAGAGGACGGGGTCTTGGGGTGGGGTGAGGGCCAGGCGCTCCACTGTGGCCCGGGCGGCGTCTGGGGCGGTCTCCACTTCTAGGCGAAGGAGGGCCGCGGCGGCCTCCGGCTGCTTAGCATAAGGCAAGAGCTGGCGGCGCAGGCGCTCCGGAGGGATCTCCAGGCGTTCGGCCTCCCGGAGCACGGCGATGGTGCACCAGAAGGCGGCGTCGGCCTCGGCGCCTTGGGCGGCGTGGGACTGGCCTGGCAGGCAGTCCAGGAGCTGGCGCGCCCGGTGTTCGGGCAGGTGCTCGGCCTGTACTCGGGCATAGGCCCGGATGCCGAAAAGGCGGGCCTTGGCGGGCGAGGCGGCAAGGTCGCGCAGCATTTCTAGAAAATCGCCGCCATGTTCGTAGAGCAGGACTTCTTCGCCTGGGACGAAGAGCTCTTCCACCCCGGGCACGCGGGGGGTGAGCACGGCGCAGCCGCAGGAGGCGGCCTCCAGCAGGCGGAAGTTGATCTCGCCGAGGATGGCCTCGTTGGGGGCGATGCAGGCGTGGGCATAGGCGTCGAGCATGGCCTCGAAGGGGAGGTCGGTTTCCAGGCGAAAGCCGGGAATGCGCGTACAAAGCTCCACAAACCATCCGCGCACCGGCCGGCTGGGGCCCACGCGGCCCACGAACAGGGCGGGAGTCGTGCGTTTTTCCCATGCCACGTAGGGCCGCGGGGTGCCGGGCCAGGGGAGCCAGCGCACGTGGGGGTGTGCGCGCTGGAGGTGCTCGACCCAGCCCTTTTGCGTCGTCAGGATGGCATCGAAGAGGCGGCCGTAGGTGGTGTGCCAAAAGGCGTTCAAGTGGGTATCGATGGACCAGAAGACCTTGGGGCAGGAAAAACGGGAGAGATCCGCCAAAAAGGCGCGGGGGCCCAGGCGCTCCTGCTGGATGATGAGGTCCGGCGCAAAGCCGCCCAAAAGCGGGGCAAGGCAGCTGACCCCGTCGGGAGGGTGCAGGGGGAGCACTTCATGGCCGAGATGGGAGAGGGCCTCGCTCAGACCAAGGTCGATGGCGGCGATTTTCATGTGCGGTCGTCTCCCATGAGGTGGCGCCACGAGGGGCCCTTGGTCACTTCGACCCAAGGGCCCATGGCCGAGACGCGGCCGCCATCGAGCACCATGGCATGGGTGGCGATGGCCGCCACGTGGCGGGGGTGGTGGGTGGCCACCACCACGAGGCGCTCGTCCGTGGCCAGGGTGGCAAGGAGCGCTGCCAGGCGGTGCTGCCAGGGGGCGTCCAGGCCCGCGAAGGGCTCGTCGAGCACCAGCACCAAGGGCTGATGCACTACGGCGCGCGCCAGGTGCACCAGGCGCATCTGCCCCAGGGAGAGACTCCCCACCGGCAGCGGCAGCCACGCCTCGATGCCGAAGGCCTGCGCCAGGGTGTGGGCCGCGGCAGGGGCCCCCGGGGGCAGGGGCCGCGGGCGGCCCAGGGATCCGGAAAAGCCGGAGAGGATGGCTTCAAGCACGGTGGTCGTGGGCTCCATGGCACCGGTGAGCCAGGGGGCCAGGACGCCCATGCGTTCTTTGGCCAGAAGCACGCTCAGGGCCGGCTCCAGACGCAGGACTTCGCCGCCCGGCGCCGGATGCCGCCAACCGGAGACGAGCTGCAAAAAGGTGGACTTGCCGGCGCCGTTTTTCCCCGCCACCACCCAGGTCTCTCCGGCGTTGCCCTGCCAGGAGAGGGGCTCAAGCAGGGTGCTTCCCCCGGCCGTGACGGCAGCCTGGCGCATGGCGATGCGCACCGGCCCTGGGGGAGGTGTTGGCCGTGCAGGCAGATGGCCCCGTTGGGGACGGAATGGGGCCGCCGGAGTTGGCCGCAGCTCGCCGCGGCATATGGTGCAATGCTGCATGGGGATGTCCGGGAGTGTGTCCTCGGCGTGGGAGGTGAGGACCACACAGGCGCCCTGGGCGGCTTCTGCTTCCAGGATGCGGCGAACCAGGCGCATCCCTGGAGGGTCCAAGGCCAGTTGCCATTCGTCCACCAACAGGAGGGACGGCCGGCCCAGGATGGCCCGGGCCAGGAGGGCGCGCTGCATCTCACCGCTGGAGAGGGTGTGGATGGGCCGGGAGAGCAGCGGGGCGAGGGCAAGCTTTTCCGCCACCACACCGACGTCTGCATGGACGCCCTCCGGCACAGGGCCGTAGAGGAGCGGTGTTCCCATGGCCCCGGCGGCGAGAAGGTCGTGGACGGGAAGGCGTGGGTGGTGTTCCTGGAACCAGGCGGCCTGATGTGGCGTGATGAGACGGATCCAGGGCCGGGCGGCCAGGGGAGATGTCGAGCGCTGGCCGTGGATGGAATAGAGGCGTGCAGGCGGCCTGCCGGGGAGGTCCTGGGGCCAGATCTCTGCGGCAAGCAGACGCAGGAGCGTGGTCTTGCCGGCCCCGTTTTCCCCGTGGATGAAGGCGTGGGAAGTGAGATCGAAGTCGATGGATCGCAGGACGGTGCGTCCAGCGAGGCGCACCTGGGCCTGGCGGAGGTGGACGGAAAGCGGTGGTCGTTGCATGGCGGGCGGTGTAGCAGGGGCGCCGGGTTCTCGCCAGCAGGGAAAAAGCGAAAATTAGGTGTTGACAACGGGCGTGCTTTTCTCCAAAAGCGCCTTCGCACGTCGCGTGGGGCTGTAGCTCAGCTGGGAGAGCGCTTGAATGGCATTCAAGAGGTCGTCAGTTCGATCCTGATCAGCTCCACCACCCAAACCAGCGACGTTTTCAAAACTCCCTTGAATGCCGCACGCAAACCGCCGCAAGGCGGTTTTCGTGTTTCTGGGCCAGGCGGCGCTCGGGTTTAGAGCTCGCCGGTATCCTCTTCCCAAAACACACGGTTGCGGCCGGCGTTTTTGGCCCGGTAGAGCTGGGCGTCGGCCCGCTGCAAGATTTCGGCAGGAGATCCGTTGCGGTGGGGCCAGAGGGTCACCCCGCCGATGCTGACCGTCAGTACGCCGAAGTCGGAGCCTTGGTGGGGGATGGCCAAGGTTTCGATGTGGTGCCGTACCATGCGGCAGAGCTTGCGCGCCCCGTTGCGGGAGGCGTGCGGCAGCAGGATGACGAACTCCTCGCCGCCGTAGCGGGCGACGAGGTCGCCCGGCCGCTTGGCGGCGGAGGTCAAGGCTTGAGCCACCTGACGCAGGGCCCGGTCGCCGGCGCCGTGGCCGTAGGTGTCGTTGAAGGACTTGAAGTGGTCGATATCCACCATGGCCAGCGACAGGGGCTCGTGGATGCGCTGGCAACGCCCCCATTCCTGCTCCAGGGTGCGGTCCAGGGCGCGGCGGTTGGGGATTTCCGTGAGCGGATCGAGCAAGGCCAGCTCCTGCAAGAGTTCCTGCTGCCGGAGCATAGTGAGGAAGTTGCGCACCCGGGCCCGCAGGATTCCGGCCCGCAGCGGCTTGGTGAGGTAGTCTACGGCCCCGAGTTCCAAACCCGTTTCTTCGTCCTCCGCGCTTTCTAATGCCGTGACGAAGATGATGGGAATATGCTGGGTGGCGGGATTGGCCTTGAGACGCTTGCACACTTCAATATCCGGAAAGCCCCGGCATGAGTACGTCGAGGATGATGAGCTCCGGCAGGTGTTCCTCGGCGAGACGCAGGGCCTCTTCGCCGGTGGTGGCGGTGAGGACCTGGTAGTCGCGTTGAAAGATCTGCTGCATGAAGAGCAGGTTGACGGGTTCGTCGTCGGCTACCAGGAGCGTGGCGACCCGAGACGTCGAAGATACCGGCGTAACGATCGGGAACATACGATCGCCCCCTAGCTCAAGGGACGGTCTTTGCCAAGGACTTTGCGTGAATTGTGTTGCCGGACAATGATATTGTCACCCTGGCTGGGACAAGAGAAAGGGCATCCCATGCAGACACGGGGTGACGTATTCATGAAGGCAGAGGAAGCGCGGCGAACTGTTGTGACCCTGCAGGCAGTGGCCGGAGGGTTCACGGTTCGGGAGGCAAGGCGAAAGTCGTTGTCCGAAGCACAAGGACAGCGCCGTGCCAACCCCGGTGGACTTTGGCGAAGGACTGGATGCCGGCGGGCAGTTTTTGCACTCCACGGGAGCCCCACGGGGAAGGGCTTTTCGTGTGCCCACGGGGCACGGGAAATCCAACTACTGGCGCTTCATTGTCCGGTGATGGTTGCTTGGAGCACTTGCCAGAAAGGCGATGCTCCTTCAAAGAAGTGGGGCTGCGGAGGCAGTGCTTCTGGAGTGCACGAGAGACGCATCGCGCGGACAGGTCGCGTTTTCGGGAGAGAATATGCAGCATTGGAGAGCGATTGTCGGGGCTGTGGCGGCCATCGTTGTGGTGCTCGGCGCCTTGGCGTGGGTCAAATGGACACAAATTCAGGCCATGGTGCAGCAAGGCGCGCAGGCGCAGATGCCGCCGGCTTCGGTTTCGGTGGCCTTGGCCCAGGAGGTGCCGTGGCCTGAGGAGGTGCAGGCCGTGGGCACGGTGACGGCCCTCCAGGGCACGACGGTGCGGGCCGAGGTGCCTGGCCGGGTGGAGCGCCTGGCGTTTGATTCCGGCGACCGGGTGCGCGCTGGTCAAGTGCTCGTGGTGCAGGACGCCCGCGAAGAACGGGCGCAGCTCCAGGCAGCCCAGGCAGCGGCGGATTTGGCGGCCTTGGAGCTTGCCCGCGGCCGTCGCCTGGTGGCGGAAGCGGTGCTCGCCCAGGCGGAGCTCGACCGCTTGGAGGCGGTGGCCCGTCAAACTCGGGCCCAGGCTGAGGCTTTGGCGGCCTTGGTGGCCAAAAAGACCATCCGGGCACCCTTTGACGGGGTGCTTGGAATCCGGCGGGTGAGCCTTGGCCAGAGCTTGGCTGCGGGGGATGCCATCGTGGACATCCAGCAGCTGGAGCCGGTGCAGGTGGAGTTTTCCGTGCCGCAGGAGCAGGCAGCAAGGCTCTCCGTGGGCCTGCCGGTGGAGGTGGAGGCCAGCGGCGAGCGCCGCACGGGGCGGGTGCAGAGCATTGAGCCCCAGGCCGATCCTGCCACCCGCATGGTGCGCGCTCTGGGCCGGCTGGATGGCGTGGCCGGGGCTTTGCGTCCAGGCATGTTTGTGCGCGTGGCGGTGCGCCAAGAGGAAAGCCGCACGGTCCTCGCCATCCCAGCCACGGCGGTGCTCACCGCCCCCTACGGCGATTCGGTGTTCGTGGTGGACAACGCCACCCAAAAAGCGGTGGCCCGGCAGGTGTTCGTGCGCTTGGGAGAGCGGCGGGGCGATTTTGTGGCGGTGCATTCGGGGCTTGAAGCAGGAGACGTCGTGGTGTCGAGTGGCGTGTTTCGTCTGCGCTCCGGTCAGCCGGTGGTGGTGACTCCGTCCTTTGGCCTTCCTTTCGAACTCCAGCCCCAACCGGCCAACGAGTAAGCCCATGCGCATCACCGATATTTTCATTCACCGACCTGTCCTTGCCCTGGTGGTGAACATCCTCATTGTCATCGCCGGGGTTCAGGCGATAAGCGGCCTGTCGGTACGCCAGTATCCCCGCAGCGAAAACGCCGTGGTCACGGTGCGTACCGTGTACGTGGGCGCAAGCCCGGAGCTGGTGCGTGGATTCGTCACTACGGTACTGGAGCGGGCCATCGCCGCAGCGGACGGCATCGACTACATCGAGTCCCAAAGCAGCCAGAATCTTTCCCTCATCCAGGCGCGCCTCAAGCTCAACTACGATCCCATCAAGGCCCTTTCGGACATCAGCTCCAAGGTGGACCAGGTCCGCGGCGACCTCCCGCCCGAGGCCGAGGTGCCGGTCCTAAGCGTGGAGAGCGCGGATACCCAATTTGCCTCCGCCTATTTGAGTTTTACCTCCGACACGTTGGAGCGCAATCAGGTGACGGACTACTTGGTGCGCGTGGTGCAGCCCCGTCTCTCGGCCTTGCCTGGGGTGCAGCGGGCGGAAATCTTGGGTCCGCGCATCTTTGCCATGCGCATCTGGCTCGATCCTGATCGCATGACGGCCCTGGGGGTGAGTCCCACGGACGTGCGCGCCGCCCTAGAAACCCGCAACGCCCTGGCGGCCGTGGGACAGACCAAGGGCAATCTGGTACAGGTCAATCTCGCCGCCACCACGGATCTGCAGAGTGTGCGCGAGTTCGAGGAATTGGTGGTACGCGACGCGGGCGACCGTTTGGTGCGGTTGCGGGACATCGCCCAGGTGGTCCTGGGTGCCGAGGACTACGACGCCGAGGTGCGCTTTTCCGGCCAGGAGGCGGTGTTCATGGGCATCTGGCCCTTGCCTACGGCCAATTCCTTGGACGTCATCGACGGCGTGCGCCGGGAAATGGCCGATATCGAGAAGTCGCTGCCCCAGGGCATGAGCGCTCGCATCGCCTACGACGCCACGGACTACATCCGCACCGCCATTCATGAGGTCCTGGTGGCCTTGGGCCAAACCCTGGGTATCGTGGTGGTGGTCGTGTATCTCTTCTTGGGCCGGTTGCGTTCCGCCTTGGTGCCGGCCGTGACCATTCCCCTTTCCCTGGTGGGTGCGGTATTTTTGATGAGCCTCATGGGCTTTACCATCAACCTGTTGACCTTGCTCGCCTTGGTACTCTGTGTGGGCTTGGTGGTGGACGACGCCATCGTGGTGGTGGAGGATGTGGAGCGCCACGTGCGTCTGGGAAAATCTCCGCAGGAGGCGGCGTTGACGGCAGGCCGGGAGCTGGCCGTAGCCTTGGTGGCCACTACGGTGGTTCTGGTGGCGGTGTACGCACCTATCGGCCTGCAGGGAGGACTTACAGGATCGCTGTTTCGTGAGTTTGCCTTGACCTTGAGCGGCGCGGTGTGCGTGTCTACGGTGACGGCCATCACCTTGTCTCCGGTGATGAGTTCCTGGCTGCTTTCCGGCGGTCATTTGGACCGGCCCTTTTCCCGGCGCATCTCGCAAGGGTTTGCCCGCTTCGAGGCCGCCTACGCCCGGGTCCTTTCCCGGGTGGTGGAGCGGCGGGCCGGCATGTATGTGCTGTGGCTGGCCCTTTCCGTGGCGTGTGTGCCCCTCTTTGTGCTGGCGCCCAAGGAATTGGCCCCGGCCGAAGACCAGGGGGTGATCTTTGGCATCCTCGATGCCCCGGCGGATGCCTCGCTGGATCAAACCAGCCGTTTTGCCCAGGCAGTGAACGAGGTGTTTTTCTCCGTGCCCGAGGCGCAGTTCACCTTTCAGGTGACTTTCCCCAGCAGCGGCTTCAGTGGTTTGGTGCTGCGGCCGTGGGAGGAGCGGCAGCGTACGGTGTTCGAGATCCTGCCCCAGGTGCAGCAGGGACTTTCTGCCATCCCGGGCATCCAGATGTTTGCGGTCTCGCCGCCGCCGCTTCCGGGCGGCGGAGACTTCCCGGTGGAATTCATCATCGCGTCCACCGAGGAGCAGGACCGGGTGCTGGAGCTGGCGACCGAGCTCCAGCAGCGGGCGACCGCCAGTGGGCTTTTTGCCTTTCCGCCGCTCATCGACGTCAAGATGGATCAGCCCACGGCCCGGTTGGTCCTCGACCGGGACAAAATCGCCGCCCTTGGCCTCTCTTTGGCCCAGGTGGCCTCAGACGTGGCGGTCATGACCGGCGGCAACTACGTCAACCGCTTCAGCATGCAGGGCCGCAGCTACAAGGTCATCCCCCAGGTGCAGCGGGTGGATCGCCTGACCCCGGAGCAGCTGGGCCGCATCCATCTGCGCACCCCGCAGGGGCTCGTGCCGCTGTCTGCCGTGGCGCATGTGGAATATAGCGCCGGGCCGCGCTCCCTCAACCGCTTCCAGCAGCTCAATGCGGTCAAGCTCAGCGGCGTCCCCATGCGGCCGCTCGACGAAGCCCTCACGTTCTTGGAGAACGAGGCTGGGCAGATACTGCCCAAAGGGTACGTCATCGACTACAAGGGCGATTCCCGACAGCTGCGCACCGAAGGCAACCGCTTCGTGCCCGCCATGGCCTTGGCGGTGATCTGCGCCTTTTTGGTCCTGGCTGCGCAGTACGAAAGTTTCCGGGACCCGCTCATCATTTTGGCGGGATCTGCGCCACTCGGGCTTTTCGGCGCCTTGATCTTCACCTTTCTCAAGATCCCGGACCCGTCGGTCCCCTTCTGGACCGATCATTTCACCACCACCCTCAACATCTACTCCCAGGTGGGCCTGGTCACCTTGGTGGGCTTGGTGGCCAAAAACGGCATCCTCCTGGTGGAGTTCGCCAACCAGCTCCAGGACGAGGGCAAGGGCAAGCTGGAGGCCATCCTGGAGGCGGCGCGCACCCGTCTGCGGCCCATTGTCATGACTTCGGCCTCCACGGTGGCGGGCTTCTTGCCCTTGGTGGTGGCCAGCGGCGCCGGCGCTGCGGCGCGGTTTTCCATCGGCATCGTGTTGGTGGGCGGTATGGTTATCGGTACCATCTGTTCGCTCTTCTTCGTGCCGTGTATTTATATGCTTCTGGCACGGGTCCGCAGGCCGCAGAGCACCGAGGTTTTGCCGCTTTTTCTTGAGAGCGCCACGCGCCATCCCTGAGCTTCGGGGGTGGCGCGCAGGGACTTTGGGGCACCTCCTTTGCTGTGCTCGTTGCCGACGGCGCAGGCGTTGCTTTGACTCTCCGTGCGCCCCGCGCTAGTGGGGCTCCATCCTGACCACCAGGAGGGCTTTCCATGGAGCGCAAGAAACTACCCATCGGCATCCAGACCTTTGCCGAGATCCGGCGCGAAGGATATTACTACGTGGACAAGACGCCCTTTGTGGCGAGCCTTGCCGAAAGCGGGAAGTACTATTTTCTCTCCCGGCCGCGGCGCTTCGGCAAATCCCTGTTCCTCGACACCTTGGCCGAAGCCTTTGCCGGCAACCGCGCGCTTTTTTCCGGCCTCTATCTGGAAAATCACTGGAATTGGGAGAAGCGCCATCCGGTGATCCGGCTCTCCTTTGCCGAGGGGCGGCTTGAGCGCCGCGAAGAGCTTGATCGCAGCATCCGCCGCCAACTGCACGAACATGCGCAGCGATTCGGCATGACGCTTTGCGACCCGGAGGACATCCCGGGGAGCTTCGGCGAGCTCATCACTGGCGCAGCCGAGCGTTTGGGCGAGCGCACCGTGGTGCTCATCGACGAGTACGACAAACCCATTCTCGACAACCTCACCGATCCGGACACGGCGCGGGCCATGCGCGAGGGCCTGCGCAATCTCTACTCCGTGCTCAAGGGCCGGGATGCGGACCTGCGCTTCGTGTTTCTCACCGGGGTCTCCAAGTTCAGCAAGGTGAGTCTCTTTTCCGGGCTCAACAACCTCTATGATCTCACCTTGGATGCCTCGGTGGCCACCATCTGCGGCTATACGGAAGCGGACCTGGACACGGTCTTTGCCCCGGAGTTCGCCGCAGCCGCCCAAGACGGCCAGCCCCTTTCCCGGGATGCCGTGCGCGCCTGGTACAACGGCTACCGCTGGGGAAGCGAAGAGAGTGTCTACAACCCGTTCGATGTGCTGCTGCTCCTGCGCCAACGGGAATTTCGCGCCTGGTGGTTCGAGACCGCCACCCCCACGTTTCTCGTGGAGTGGCTCACGCGCCATCAGTTCTTCACCCCGCGTCTCGAGCGCCTGTACGCCGACGACGCCCTGCTTTCGGCCTTTGACGTGGAGGCCATTGCTCCTGAGGCCCTGCTTTGGCAGACGGGCTACGTCACCATCACCCGCGTGCACCGCAGCGAAGACGGGGTGGAGTACGAGCTGGGTCTTCCCAACCGCGAGGTGCGCATGGCCCTCAACCGCGCCCTGGTGCGGGGCTTGGTGCCCGAGCTCCCGCATGCCCCGAGCTTTGCCCTCACCACCATGCTCAAGGAGGGCGACGCCCACGGCCTGGGCGAGCACATGCGCAGCCTCTTTGCCGGTATTCCCGCAGACTGGTACCGCAAAAACCCCATGGCCCGGTACGAAGGCTATTTTGCCAGTGTGTTCTATAGCCACCTGGCGGGCCTTGGGGTGATGACCATCCCGGAGCGCATCTGCACCCCGGGGCGGTTGGACCTGGTGGTGATCGCCGGGGCAGTGGTGTGGATCTTCGAGTTCAAGGTCATCGACGGCGACACCCCCACGGGCGAGGCCCTGCGGCAGATCCAGGAAAAGGGCTACGCCGCGGCCTACCGGGGTAAGGCCGGAGTAGAGCGGGTCGTGGAAGTGGGGGTGGAATTCAGCACGGCCAAGCGCCAGATCGTGGGCTGGGAGGTGGCAGGGGGCGACGGGGCGTGAGTGTCCCGGTGGATCGCCCTCAATGCCATACCTTTGCGTCCTGTCGCGTGACAGGACGCGCGTCGTGCTGATGGGGCTGCCTGGCAGGCGGTCCGTGCCAGGCAGCGGCGACATCACTCCACCCCAGGTTGTTTTTCTAGGTGTCCTGGGTTGTAGAGCTTGCGGTCTTGAGGGGCCGGCGGGGTCCATTGGTAGATCCAGGTTTCGGTCAAGGGCCGGCCGTCGGCCTCGAGGTAGAGGCGCAGGTTGATGGGGTTTTGGGTCTCGTCAGGAGGCACCACGTCGAACATGCAGCGGAAGCCGCGGATGGCGTGCTGGGGGCGCACGGAGGTGATCTCGATGCGGCCGGCCGAGGTCTCCAGCACAGGCCGGATGGTGGAGTTGGTGCCGATCATGGCCAAGTCGCCGCCGGTGAAGTCCACGGCGAACCGCTGGCTATAGTATTTGCGCGGCAGGCCCACCACACCGCCTAGGCCCGTGAAGGTATCTTTGACCCGGGCCAAGCGAGTGTGCACCGGCGGCTTGGTGCCCCAATAGAGGTTGTAGCTGTAGAGGAGCTCTTGGCCGGGTTCCACGGGCTTGGCGGGATTCCAGAAGGCGACGATGTTGTCGAAGGTCTCGTCGAGGTTGGCGATCTCCACGAGGACGACATACCCCGATCCCCAATTGCCAATGGGCTCTACCCAGACGCTGGGGCGCTTGTCATAGAAGACCCCATCGTCTTGATAATGGTCGAAGTTCTGGTCCCGCTGCAACAGGCCGAAGCCTTTGGGATTGTTGTCCATGTAGGCATTGTAGCGCAAAAAGGGTGGGTTATTGAGGGGCCGCCAGAGCCATTCGCCGTTACCGTTGTGCATGAGCAGCCCGTCGGAGTCGTGGATTTCCGGCCGCCAGTCGTGGTTCATGCGGCGGTCGTTTTCTCCGGTGAGGAACATGCTGGTAAGCGGGGCGATGCCGAGGCGCTCGATGGGCTTGCGAGGGTAGATGGCGGCGTCCACGCGCATGGTGAGGGTGTCTCCGGGACGGATGTCGAAGCGGTAGGCGCCGGTGACGCTGGGGGAGTCCAAAAGGGCGTAGACCGTGGCGGTATCGCTGTGGGGCGCAGGCCTTTCCAGCCAAAAATGGGTGAATATCGGGAACTCTTCATCGCGGGGCAGGGCGGTGTCCACGGCAAGGCCCCGGGCGGACATGCCATACTGCATCTCGCCGCCCACGGCGCGAAAATAACTCGCCCCCAGAAAGGCCACCAGATCGCGGCTCCAATCGGTGTGGTAGCGGAAGCGAAAGCCGGCAAACCCTAAGTCCTTGGGGAGATCTTTGCCGCGGACTCCGGACTTGCCGTAGAGGAAGAGGTCCGGGGTGTAGTCGATCTCCCGAGGCTTGCCGTCCACGAGCTCGTAGATGGTCACCGGCGTCTGGTAGAAGAGCCCCAAGTGGAAGAGCTCGGCCCGAAAGAGGCTCGTGGCATTGTCGCGCCAGAGGGCGTGCTCGGGGTTGAAGCTCATCTGCATGTACTGATCCCAGGAGAGTTTTTTGAGCGCTGCGGGCAGCTCGCCGGCGTGGTTCACGTAGGGCTGCGAGGCCAGGTGGCGGGCCTGGCCTTTGAGCCAGGCGTAGTCGAAGGTGGCGTTTCCTTGCGGCATGACGAGGTCCGTGGCCGCGAAGACGCTGCTGCCAAAGGTCAACAGAAGGGCGCAGAGCAGTACGATGCGAGGCATGGGAGGGTTCTCCTTAGGGGTTGATTTGCAGTCCCAGGCGCTTGGGACAGCCGGCTTCCACGTGACAGCTCTCACATCCCAAGGCGCCAGAGGCGTAGGTGAGGGTGGCATATTTGCGGGACAAGGCCCCGCTTTCGTGAAGTTCGATCCCCAATGGGGCAAGGGCCTGGACGAGGGCCGGGGTGGGCGTGGGTACCGGGGCGCAGCCTTTGCGCCGCACTCCCGGGCGCAGGGCGGTGAGGAATCCCAGCACCAAGGCCTGGGCCATGGCCTCGCGGGCAAAGGCTTGAGCCGGCGCCTTCTCCCAGAGGGGTTCGATTTCTTCTTCCACGTGGGGGGCCAGGAAAACGAGTACGTAGCCTTTGCGGCCACCGATGCGCCAGGTGTGCGCCGCAGGCATCCAGCGCTCCCAGGCGGCGGTGAGCTCCATAAGGGCCTTGGCGTCGAGAAAGTTGCGTTGCGAGAGCAGCAGATAGGTTTCCGGGTCCAATTGCGGCTGCACCTGGACTCGGGTGGCGGACAATGTCGGCATGAACACTCCTTACTGTGTTGGGGCTGCGTCGGATTCGGTGCTGGGGGAAGATGGGGCGGGCACCGCCGGCATGGCCGAGGCCGGCAGTAATCCCTGCTGCTTGAGGTACACGAGAAACTTTTTGGCAATGGTGAAATCGGGGTTGATGCTCAGGGCCTGGCGGAGATGGGTCACGGTGTTGGCAATGTCCGCCTTGGCAAAATAGGCACGGGCGATGTTGTAGTGCAGGTGTTCGTCCGTGGGCGAGAGCTCCAAGGCACGCTGGTAGTAGCGGATGGCCTGGTCATACATCTCGTTTTTGCGCAGATTGATGCCGAAATCGTTGAAGAGGTGTTTGTGCTCCGCCTCGAAGGCCGCATCGAGCTTCACCAGGCGTTCGAAGACATCGTTGGCGCGAGCCGTGTCGCCGCGTTCGAGATAGGTCAGCCCCAGGCCGAAGTTGGCGCGGATGTTTTCTTCGTCGATCTTGAGGGCATTGGTGAATTCGTATTCCGCAGAATAGGTCTCGCCATTGGCGCGGTGGCGTTCGGCCCGGGCGATGGTCTGGTTGAGTTTGCGGATACTGGGATAGACCTTGTGGGTATAAAACTCCGGCTCCGGGCGGTAGTTCTCCAGAAACTCTTCCCGTGGCACCTCTTGCTTGGGTCCGGAGGGCACGTAGTTGGGGTTGAGGGGCTGCACCCAGATGACCCCGTTTTCGTCTTCTTCCACGAACCAGTACATGGTTTGGGTGGTTTTGCGCACCGTGGTGCCGGCACCCACCTTGGCGACCTTTTCCGAGGAGAATACCCCTTTGATGCGGGTGTGTTCGGTGTCTTTTTCCTTCATGACGTGCCTCCTGGTATGAGGACACTTGCAAGGATCTGGCGGGCCGCGGCAGCAGGATCCGTCGCCCCAGTGATGGGCCGACCCATGACCAAAAAATTGCTCCCCGCCCTGGCGGCTGCCAGAGGGGTACAGATGCGCGCCTGGTCCCCGACGTGGTCTTCGGGGCGGCGGAGCCCCGGGGTGACGAGGAGAAAATCGGGGCTGGTGGCCGCACGGATGATCCCCGCCTCCTGTCCGGAGCAGACCACCCCGTCCGCGCCCCAGGCGTGCGCCCGGCACGCCAAATCACCGGCGAGCTCTGGCAACGAAGCGGCCGCCCATGGGAGGTCTTCGGAAGTGAGGTGGGTGAGCAGGGTCACGGCCACCACGGAGGTCTTGGTGCCCGCTGCGTCCCGGGCCGCCAATGCTGCCTGCACCATGGCCTTGCCGCCCAAGGCATGCACGGTGAGCATGTCCGCGCCGCTACCGCACACCTGGCGCACCGCGCCGGCTACGGTGTTGGGGATGTCCAAAAATTTGAGATCCACAAAAACCCGAAAGCCGAGTCCCTTGAGGTCGGCGACGATGCGTGCCCCTGCGGCCAGATAGAGCTCGAGGCCGACCTTCACCCAGGAGGTGACGCCCACGAGCTGTTGGGCCACGGCCATGGCCGGCTTGGCCTGGGGAAAGTCTAGGGCCACGACCAATTGGGGGCTCATGCCAGCCCCCAGGTGTTCCATAGCGTGCGCTGCCATGCCTCTTGATAGCGGGGCCGGCATTTTTCCGCAAGATACACGGCCTTGAGACGTTGGTACGCGTCTTCCAGGTCATCGTTGACGATCCAGTAATCGAATTCCGGGCAGTGGGCGATCTCCTCCTTGGCCGCGGCCATGCGGCGGGCCAGGGTCTCGGGGTCTTCGGTGCCTCGGCGGGTGAGGCGGCGATGCAGCTCTTCGCGGGACGGCGGAAAGAGGAACACGTACGCCCCGGCCCCCAGGGAGGTCCGCAGTTGCCGCGCCCCCTGCACGTCGATGTCGAAGAGTACGTCGCGCCCTTGGGCCAGGAGTTCCAGGGTCGCGGCCTTGGGGGTGCCGTAGAGGTTCCCGTGCACCTCGGCCCATTCGGCAAAGAAACCTGCTTCCCGGCGGCGGAGGAATTCTTCCCGGGAGAGGAAATGGTAGTCCACGCCGTCACGCTCTCCCGGCCTGGGGGCGCGGGTGGTGCAGGATATGGAAAAGGCGAAACTGGGGCATTCAGCCACCAGGCGGCGGACCAAGGTGCTTTTCCCGGTGCCTGAAGGGGCGCAGAGGACGAAGAGGATGCCCGTGCTGTTCATGCGGTGTCTCCGGCGGCAAGGCGTTGGCTGATGGTTTCCACTTGAACGGCCGAGAGGATGCAGTGGTTGGAGTCGGTGATGATGATGGCCCGCGTCTTGCGGCCTTGGGTGGCGTCGATGAGGCGGCCGTCCTGCTTGGCCTCTTCGCGCAGCCGCCGCATGGGGGCGGAAGAGGGGTGCACCACGGCCACCACCCGGTGGGCCACCACCATGTTGCCGAAGCCGATGTTGAGGAGCCGTCGTTTGTCCATGGCGGAGGGCTATTCGAGGTTTTGGATCTGTTCGCGTACTTTTTCCAATTCGGTCTTGAAGTCCACAGCCAGGGCGCTCACTCTGGCGCTTTGCACCTTGTTGCTGCAGGTAGTGATTTCCCGCAAGACCTCTTGCACGAGAAAATCGAGTTTGCGGCCTTTGGGGCCGGGGCTGCGCAGGATAGTCTCCATGGACGCAAGATGGGCCTGCAGGCGGGTGAGTTCTTCGCTCACGTCCACTTTGTCCGCAAGCAGGGCGAGCTCCAGGTGCAAGCGGGCCGGATCGGGCATGCTTTCCTCGCCCAGAAGCGCGCGCAGCCGCTCCTGCAGGCTGGCCATGCGTTGGGGCGCCAGGGAGCGGACCTCCGCGGCGATGGCCTGGGAGAGCGCGCCGAGCGTGGTAAGGCGGCGGTCCAGATCCTGCTCCAGGGCAATTCCTTCCCTGTAGCGGGATGCATCCCAGTGCTGCAGTGCCTGGGTCAGGGCATCCGTGGCGTCAGCGGCCATGATCGGGGAAACGTCCTCCCCGCGGCTTTCGCGCCAGATGGACGGCACCGCCAGCAGCGGGCTGATGTCTTGAGGCTGCGGGACTCCAAGCTCCAGGGCGAGCCTGCGCAGACTTTCCACCATGGCCTGGGCCTGGAGCGTATCCAGGGCGTTTCCGGCAAGCTCCGGATCCAGGAGGCGCACCGACAGGGAGAGTTCGATGGTCCCCCGCTGGGCGGTGCGGCGCACTAGGGCGTCCCATTGCTGGTGCAGGGCCGTCCATCCGGGTGGAGTCTTCCATTTGAGTTCCAGGTAGCGGGCGTTGCGGCTGGCGATCTCCCAGGTGAGCGTCCAGGCGGGACGCGAGATCGTGGCGCGGCCAAAGCCGGTCATGCTTCGGGTCATGGTCGGTTTCCTTGGGTGGGGATGGTGGCGCGGATGCGCGCAAGGATATCCTGAATGGCCTCGGTGCGGTAGTCGGGAAAGGTCCAGGGCAGGGCCTCGAAGCGGCCTTTGCGGTAAATGAGGGTGAGATCCGCGAAGATCCCCTGACCCAGGTAGATGCGGTGCGCGAAGTTTTTCCCTGTGGCGAGCACCAGACGCTCGCGGGTGAGGTAGCCTGGGTCCAGGTTGAAGCGCCGCCGGCCATTTTCCGCGTACTCGTTTTCCACGGCGTTGGTGGCGAGTTTGACCGCCGCCAACCGGTCCATGGGAAGCGGCGTGGCAAAGGAGAGGATGCGGCGAAAGATCGGCGTGCCCAGTTCCGCGTCGTAGTACGTGGTTTGGGTAAAGGGGATGGGGTCGCTGTGAAAATCCGCGGGTCCCAAGATGGCTTCGAGGCGGGGTAGAAGCCCTGGCCAAAAAGAGTCCCACCGGGCGCTCAAGATGGAGAGCACCGCCTTGGCGGGCGCGGGTTCGTGGGGGATACTCATGACGGGTTCTCCACGGTGGGGCGCACCACGAGGTGGTCGGCGCTGATGGCGACCACCGTGGCGCGGACCATGCCTCCTGCGGGCATGGGGTGGGTGAGGCGGCACGGTGCGTAGGTCTCGGCGCGGCCTTGGGTGGCGGTCTCCAGGACCACCTGCACCGTGCGGCCCTGCATGGCCGCCCACACGCGCCTCTGGATGTGGCGCACGCACTCCCGCAAGGCCTGGGCGCGACGTCGGCGCTCCGGCCGAGGAATCGCGCCGGGCAAGTGGGCAGCCACGGTGCCCGGCCGCTCGGAGTAGGGAAAGACGTGGGCGTAGGTGAGGGGCAGTTGCCGGGCAAAATCCAGGGTCGCTTGCCACTCGTCCTCTGTTTCTCCAGGAAATCCGGCGATGACGTCCATCCCGAGGCCAAAGACGGGCCATACGGCCGCCAGTGACTCCACAAACCGGAGGATGGTGTCCGGATGGTAGTGGCTGCGGCCCATGCGGGCAAGCACCGAGGGGCTTGCGCTCTGCAGCGAAAGGTGCAGGTGCGGGCACACTGCCTGGCATTGGGCGAGGGTCGCCGCGGCCTTGGCATCCAACTGCACCGGGTCCAGGGAGCCCAAGCGCAGTCGGGTCTGCCCGGCGTACCGGGTCGCCACCATGCGGTCCACCATGGCCACCAGGTCCCAGAAATCCGTACCGCCGCAGGCGTACCAGCGGGTGCTGATGGCGCTCAGCGTGATCTCCGGCACGCCTTGGCGGCACAGGACCTCCACCTCGGCGAGGATCTCCTGGGGGGGGCGGCTTTGGGCCGGCCCACGGGTGATGGGGATGATGCAGTAGGTACACCGGGTGTTGCAGCCGTCCTGGATGCCTACCACGGCCCGGGTGCGGTGGCGGGGGCGGCGTGGAATCTGGGTTCGCGCCAAGGCAAGGAGCTGGCGTTTGGCCGCTTGCGGCAACACCTCCACCGTGAGGCAGTCGCGCAGGCGCGGGTCTGCCTCGGGGGCGCAGCCGGTGACCACGATACGGATTCCTGGCCGCGCCTCGCGCAGGGCGCGCACCATGCGGCGCAAATCCCGCATTGCGGCCTCGGTGACGGCGCAGCTATTGATGATGGCAAGGTCCGCTGCCGCTGCCGCGTCTACCTCCTCCCAGCCCAGACTCGCGGCCCAGGCGCGCAGAGCCTCGGTTTCGTATTGGTTCACCCGGCAGCCTTGGGTGCAGAAGAAGACGCGGGTGCCGGCCGGGAAGCGGGCAAAGGGCGAGGGCGCCGCAGTCATGCGGCCTCCAAGGGGGCGTGGATGATGGCGCCAGCCAGCACCCGGTCGCCGTGGTAGACGGCGGCGAGCTGTCCGGGTGTGGGCCTAGGGCCTGGGGTCTGGAAGCGGATGGTCAGTGTCTGGTCCGCCGCTACGGTCACCCGGGCAGGCTGCGGCTTTTGGCGAAAGCTCGTCTGCACCAGGAGCTCTTGCGGCCAGGTCTCGGGCGGGGCCAGCACATTGGCGGGCTGGGTGCGGCACCCCCAGGCCAGGGTGGCGGCCTTGGGGCCCACGATCACGGTGTTGGTGGCCGGGTCCTTGGCGATGACAAAGAGGGGTTCGCGGTAGGCGATGCCGAGCCCCCGGCGCTGGCCGATGGTGAGCCGCCACAGCCCCTGATGCCTTCCCACCGGGGTGCCGTCGGCAAGCACGATGGGGCCCGGTGTGCCGGGCACGCCGTGGGCGGCCATGAGGTCGTGGTAGGAGCCGGGGACAAAGCAGATGTCCTGGCTTTCACGCTCTTCCGGAGGGGTGATGCCCCGGCGGGCGAGCTCGGCGTGTACCCATGCCTTGGTGCGCCCTCCCAGGGGAAACAGGGTGTGGCGCAGATGCTCCTGAGGTACCAGGGCGAGAAAATAGCTTTGGTCCTTGCTGGGGTCCGCGCCGCGCAGCAGCATTCCGTCGTGCACACGGGCGTAGTGCCCGGTGGCGAATGTCGCGGCCCCCAGTGCGCGCGCTTTCCCCCAGAGCACGCCCCATTTCATGGCCGGGTTGCAGGTGGCGCAGGGGTTGGGGGTGCGGCCTGCGGCGTAGTCGCGCACGAACGGCTGGATGACGGTGCGGGCAAAGGTCTCGGTAAGGTCGAGCACCGTGAGGGCAATGCCGCGCGCGGCGCACACGGCCGCCAGGCGCTCCTCCCGCAGGCGGCCTGCTGCGTTTGGCGGCAGAAATCGGCCGTGCACCGCGTGGGTGGGGACGCCGGCTTCCTGGAGGAGCAGCAGGGTGAGGAGGGAATCAGCGCCGCCGCTTACCGCGACGGCGCATAAAGATGCCGGATGACGCATGGATGGACAGGGCCAGGGGTGCTTCTGCCCACGGCAGGTTAGATGATCGGGGCAGGCATGGGCCCGCGGGCCGCTTCCAGGGCTGCGGCCACACGCAACAGGGTGGCTTCGTCCATGGCCCGGCCGAAGAACTGGATGCCCACGGGCATGCCCGTCTCTTGGCCCAGGGCCGCAGGGATGCAGATCCCCGGAAGTCCGCTGAGGTTGAGAGAAACTGTAAAGATGTCCGTGAGATACATCTGCAGAGGGTCTGCCGTGTTCTCCCCCATGCGAAAGGCCACGGTGGGGCAGGCCGGAGCGCAGAGCACGTCGCAGGTGTGCAGCGCGGTCACGAAGTCCTCGCGGATGCGGCGGCGTACCTGGGCGGCCTTTTTGTAGTAGGCGTCGTAGTAGCCGGCGGAAAGCACGTAGGTGCCCAGGAGGATGCGGCGGATGACCTCTTCGCCAAATCCCTGGGTGCGCGACAGGGTGAAGACCTCCTTGAGGTCCTTGGCCTCGGGGCTGCGGTACCCGTAGCGCACGCCGTCGTAGCGGGCGAGGTTGGAGCTCGCCTCGGCCATGGCCAGGATATAGTACGTGGCGATGGCGTACTTGGTGTGGGGAAGACGGACGGGCAATACTTCCGCTCCTGCCTTGCGCAGCAGATCCAGGGCGCTGTGGCAGGCGGCCCGTACTTCGTCGCTCAGGCCTTCCCCCCAATATTCTTCCGGCAGTCCCACGCGCACGCCGGCAAGGCTTCGGGGCGTGGCGGCGGCCACGTAATCGGCGGTGGCGGCGGCGCTGCTGGTGGAGTCCTTGGGGTCGTGGCCGGCGATGACGGCAAGGAGCAGGGCGGCGTCTGCCACGCTGCGGGTCATGGGTCCGGCCTGATCCAGGGAGGAGCCGTAGGCCACCAGGCCAAAGCGTGACACCCGGCCGTAGGTGGGCTTGATGCCCACGATGCCGCAAAAGGCCGCGGGCTGGCGGATGGAGCCGCCGGTATCCGTGCCGATGGAGCCGAAGCATTGCCCGGCGGCCACGCTGGCCGCAGATCCGCCGCTGGACCCTCCCGGCACTCGGCTGCGATCCCAGGGGTTGCGCGTGGGGCCGAAGGCGGAATTTTCCGTGGACGAGCCCATGGCGAACTCGTCCATGTTGGTCTTGCCGAGCAGGATGGCCCCTGCCGCGCGCAGCCGCGCCACCACCGTGGCGTCGTACGGCGGTCGGAAGCCTTGGAGGATGCGCGAGGCGCAGGTGGTGGGCATGTCCGTGGTGGCGAGCACGTCCTTGATGGTGAGGGGTACGCCCCACAAGGGCTGGGCGGGATTGGGGCCCTGACGGTCGAGCTCGCGCGCTTGGGCGCGGGCCTGGTCGGCAGCCACATGGAGCAGGGCATGGAGTTCGGGTTCCGTGGCTGTGATGCGGGCCAGGCACGCTTCGGTGACGGCCTCGGCGCGAAGCTCGCCACGGGCCAGGAGGTCGCGGACGGTGGTGAGGGAAAGGTCAGTGATGTTCATAGGCTATGCAATGACTCGCGGGACGAGGAAGTAGACCCCGTCCGTGGCCGGGGCGTTGGCGAGGATGGCCTCACGGGACGCAGTGGCGCAGGCGCAGTCGTCGCGCAGCACCGACACATGCTCCACCGGGGAGTAGAGGGGCTCGACGTCCGTGGTGTCCACCTGGTTGAGGGTGTCCATGTAGTCGAGGATGTTGCCCATCTGCTGGGCGAGATGGGCGGCGCTCTCTTCGGTGATGGCAAGGCGTGCCAGGGCGGCGATGGACTTGGCGTCGGCAGCAGTGAGGCGCATGGGGACTCCTGAAAAATGGTTTAGGATTTGGGCGGGATGTGGGCGGCGTTGCGCTTTTGGATGCGCTGGTCGCGCAGTTGGCGCAGGGCCTCCCAGTCGGGAAGTTTCAGCCCTTCGGTCGTGATCTGCATGGGGATGAGGGTTTGGTGGGCCCGGCCGGCGACGTCGAAGCGGATAGGGGCGATGGTCCAGTTCATGGCGCCTGCCGCGGCGCCCAGGGCCGCAGAAAAGCGCGCCGGGTCTCCGGTATAGGCGGGCAGACGCAGCACAAGGCGCGTGATGTCGTAGCCCAAGGCGAGCCAACCGTCGAGCGTGGTCCCCGCTGCAGCGGCCTGGGCCGCCAGGTGCTGGGCCTGTGTCGTGGCCGGGTTGAGGGCGCTGGGAAAGACCGCCAGGCGGAAGATCTCTTTTTCCAGCTCCGGCGCCTCCGCGGCCTGGCTCCAGAGCTGCGGCCCCAGGACAAGCAGGTGGCCGGCATTGTAGTAGTGGAGGAAGGCCACGATCTGCTGTGCCTTGAGCAGGGAATCGGGCACGAACAGGGCGTCGAAGGGAGGCAGCGGGTAGGCGGAGTCTTTGTCCGCAGCCCCGAGCATTCGGGCCACGATCTTGCCCCAGGCCGCAGGCTCGGCCGGGTCGTAGCTCGCAGACTGGGCGATGCGTCCGCCAGCGGCCTCCAGTGCCTGGGTAAAGAGCGGGGCCATGGCCATGCCGAAGCGGTCCTGCGGATAGAGGACCGCTGCGGCGGTGGCGCCAAAAAGTTCCATGGCCTGCACGAGGGCCTGCGCCTGATCTTCAGGGCTGGCGAGCAGCCGCCAGCCGTCCTGGCCTTCTTGGGGCAAGGAGGGGAAAAAGGTGAGGAAGGCCAATTGGCGGTGCAGTCCCGCTTGGGTGACGCGGTCCCAGTCTTCCTTGCGCAAGGGGCCAGCAACGACGGCCCCGGCGGGAAGCATGCTCAGCTCTCCCAGGGCCCCGGGGGCAGCGGCGTCGATGACGCGTAGCTGCAAGGTCGTCCCTGCGGCCTTGAGTTCCGTTTCGGCAAGCTTGGCGCCCAAAAAGACGCGCCGGGAGATGGCGGCGTATGGCCCGCTTTGGGGCAGGAAAAAGACGACATCCGTGGAGAGCATCTGTCCCCCTTGCTGGGAGAGGGCCAGAAGCTGGTCCTGGAGCACGCGGGTATTCACCAGCCCCCCGCGGCTCAAGATGGTCTCCAAGGTGGGGCGTAGGGTTTCCAAGCGGCTGGGGTCTTCGGTGATCTGCGCCCGTGCCTGGGCCCAGGCGACGAGGTTCCAGGGGAAGACCAGCCAAGCGGTATTGCCGGAAAGCATGCGGTCGCGCTCGGCGGCAGGCAGGTTTTGTGCCCGGGACAAGGCCAGAGACTCCAGCGAGGCCCGGGCCGCCGCTTCGGTGGTGAGGCCGTAGAGCAACGCCAGGGTGTTCATGGCCGCCAGATACTGGCGGGTCTCCCATTGGCGCTGGAAGAGCTCCATGCCGGTGGATTCTTGGGTGGGCCAATCGGGAGCGGTGCGCAATATCGCCGCCAGCCGGTCCGCCACGGGGTCTGGTTGGCTGGGCTCGGTGATGGGCCGTTCTTGGGGGCCCGGGGGGATGGGGGCCTCGGCGCTGGGGATGCGGCGGGGGTAGGCAGGCTCGATCCGCTCTTGGGGCGGACGGGGCTCTGGCGGCTTGGAACGGATGACGGTCTTGGGCGCGCACGCCGCAAGAGCGCTGAAAAGCAGGACGACGAAGAGGATGCGGGACGTGTTCATAGGCGTTGGTTGCGGGAATGGATGGGATTTCCGCCTATAGGAAGCGGCTTTCGGGGGTGTCAAGGGAGGGCTGTCTACAAGAGTGGGGGCGAAAAGTGGATGTCCAAAAGCCCCAAAAGTGGATGTCCAAAAGCCCAAGTGGATGTCCAAAAGCCCCGAAAGCCCCATCCGAGGCTGCTTCGGCGTGGCAAGGGGGGCTGTGGTCAAGAAGCTTGATGTCGAGGTCATGGCGCTGGTGGACGGAGGGGGCTTGGTCCTTGTGCCCGCTCTGTCTTGGCTACCAGCCGCCCCCGCCGCCCCCGCCCCCGCCGCCTCCGGAAGATCCTCCGCTCATGCCCGAGGAAGACCCGGGCGCCTGTGCCGCGGCGGCGATGCTGGAGCTCAGCTCGTGGCTCAGGTTCTGGGCAAAGGAGCTGGGGGTGTGGGGATGGAAGTGGGCCCCCACATACCACGAGGGGGTGTAGCCGGCCTCTTGGAGGATGCGGGCAAAGCGGGCGCCCCAGGCGTTTTCCACCTCCAGGGCGATGGCGTAGGGGAGAAAGCGCTCGAAGAGCGCGGGCGTCTCTTCGGGCGGGTGGAGGAGTTCCAGGCGTTCCTTTTCCGCCAGGCGCAGGTACATGCGGAATCCTTCGATTGCGTCCAGGATGCGGCGGCCGGCCACCGTCGGTGCCTTGAGGAGGTGATAGAAGAGTACCGCTGCCCCCATCTGGCCGGCTAGGGCTGCTGTAGTCGGAAGCCCCACCACATTTTGGAGAAACCACAGCCCGAGGACCTCTCCGCCCAGAAACGGTATGGAAAACACGGCGAGCACCGTGGCTGCCGCCTTTTGCCGCAAAAACGGGCTCTTCCAGCCCTGCCACACCTGGCGCAGCATGGCGATGCAGCCGAAACTCCAGAAGGTGAGCCACACACAGAGGAAGAAAAAGACCGGTAACTGCGGGGTGGAGATGCCAATCACAACCATGCACATGCCGGTGATGGCGAGTCCTGGCAGCGTCCAGGCGCTGTTGGTGCGAAAATAGGCCCCGGCCAGCTCCTTTTCCAAGGCGTGCTGCAGGGCGGTGCGGGCCGCGCGCATCACCCGGTGGTCCGAGCCATCGAGGCGCACATGGCGACGGCCGCGGGCCGACAGCGCTTCCCACAGGGCGGCTTCTCCGGGGGGAAGCGCGGGGGGGACGGCCGGGGGCGTGAGCTTGATGCTGCGGGAAGAGGATCCGGCATCCTCAATGCAGAGCAGGCCGCGTACCGCGAGGTTGACGATTGCCGCGGTCATGGCGGTGGTGTCGAAGCCCAGGTGAAAGAGCATGCGCACCATGGCTGGCGAGAACCCTTGGGGCGGATCGAAGCGCGGGATGATGACTCCTGGCGCGGGGTCCCTGCCCACCCGTATCCAGGCAAAAACGTAGTATCCCAAGGCAAGCGCGAGACCGAGGCCCGCGGCTGTTGCTGTGGGGGAGGACAGGGCCTGCGGCGCCACGAGAAAGCGCCCCAGGTCATCGAGGGACGTGGGGGCGTCGTCGGATGGGGTGACCCAACCTTTGGGCCAGGTGACCACGATGGTCAGTCCTTCTCCTGGAGCATACGGCCGGGTGCTGGCAAAAAAGATGCGGGACTCGCCGCTGGGCAGGTCGAAGCCGGCGGTGCTGCCTTGAGGACCTTCATAGGCGCGGCCGGCGAAGCTCGTAGCGCCGGGCGGGAGTTGCACGGTACCGGTGACCTGGTCCATGGGCAGACGCCAGCCATTGCCATTGACGTTCCAGTAGAGTTCGTCGTGCTCGGCAAAGAATCCCAATTGGCGGGTGGTCCGGTAGGCGATGGTGTACACATACTGGCCCGGGGCAAGGAAGACGTCTTTGGAGCCGATGAAGATGGCGACGCCGTTGTGCCGGCGTTCCACGTGGTAGGGCTCGGGATGGCCGTCGCGCAGCACGCGGATGAGTGTAAAGCCCACTTCCATGGTGCGGCCATGGGAGTCGGTGTAGCGGGTAGGAAACTCGCGCACGATGCCCCGGCGGATGGTTTCCCCCGTGGCTTGGACGGCGATAGTCTCCTCCACCGTGAGACTGGCGTCCGGGTGCACGGTGATTTCCGCGTGAAAATGGAGCACCCGCTCCTGGGCGGCCGCAGCCGTCTGGGCGCAGGCGCCCCAGACCATGAGGAGGATGAGGGCAGCCAGGTGTTTCATGACCCAAAATGCACGCGGGGCGCGCTGCGGTCCGCCGGGTCTTCCAGCTCGAAAAACGGAGCCTTGGTAAAGCCGAAGCGGCCGGCTACCAGATTGGAAGGGAAAGACTCCACGGCGATGTTGAGGTCGCGCACCGCGCCGTTGTAGTAGCGCCGGGCCAGCTGGAGCTGCTCTTCGATTTCGTTCAAGGTTGTTTGCAGGCTGAGGAAGTTTTCGTTGGCCTTGAGTTGGGGGTAGTTTTCCGCCAAGGCCAACAGGCGGCCTAAGGCTGCGGAGAGCAGCGTTTGTGTGTGCGCCGCTTCTTCCACCGTGCCGGCGGCCACGGCCTGATTGCGCAGCCGCACCACTTCGGCCAGGGTCTTTTGCTCATGTCCGGCGTAGGCCTCCACCGTGGCCACGATATTGGGGATGAGATCCGCCCGCCGCTTGAGCTGGACTTCCACCCCGCTCCAGGCCTCATCCACGATGTTTCGGCGGCGCACCAGGCCGTTGTAGATAGCAATGGCCCAGAGTGTGAGTCCCAGGCCGAGGGCGGCTAAAAGCACGAGCGGGAGCATACATCCTCCTTGGGTGTCGGAACGCAAACGTTGCTTGCCCTGTAGACAAGGCCTTGTCCGTTCGCAAGGACAAGGCGGTTTTCTGGAAGACGCGGCGAGGGGCATCCCGCGGCGCGCCATTGCCCGCACAGACAAAGATCGCTATGGTTGCGCGCAGTCTCGCGCACTTTTTTCAAGGAGTTTCTCATGCACACCATCGTTTTTGTCCGCCATGGCGAGTCCACGTGGAACAAGGAAAACCGGTTTACGGGCTGGACGGACGTGGACCTCACGGAAAAAGGCATGGCCGAGGCCCGCGAGGCGGGCCGCATGCTCAAGGCCGAAGGGTTTACCTTTGACCGTGCCTTCACCTCGGTGCTCAAGCGCGCCAACAAGACCCTCAACCTCATTTTGGAAGAGCTCGATCTCTTGTGGCTGCCGGTGGAGCACTCCTGGCGGCTCAACGAGCGCCACTACGGCGGCCTGCAGGGCCTCAACAAGGCGGAGATGGCGGCCCGATACGGCGATGAGCAGGTGCTCATCTGGCGGCGTTCCTACGATGTGCGCCCCCCGGCCCTGGCCGAGGACGACGAGCGCCTCACCTCCATGATGGCCGACCCGCGGTATGCGGCGCTGCCCAAGGCGGAGTTCCCGCGTACCGAATGCCTCAAGGATACCGTGGCCCGGGTGGTGCCGTACTGGCAGACGGTCATCGTGCCGCGGATTTTGGCGGGCGAGCGCTTGCTGGTGGCCGCCCACGGCAACAGCCTGCGCGCGCTCATCAAATACCTGGACGGTGTCTCGGACGAAGACATCGTGCGCCTCAACATCCCCACCGGTCAGCCGCTGGTCTACGAGCTCGATGAGAGCTGCCGCCCCATCCGCAGCCGCTATCTGGCCGACGAGGAGACCATCCGCGCCGCCCAGGCCGCGGTGGCCGCCCAAGGCAAGGCCGCCAAGTAGCCGATCGGACTATCTGGGATCTCGGCGTGCCTGGGCCGCGTGCCGCTGGCGGTCCAGGCGTCCACGGTTCCACCGCGTGCGCGGCGGCGCCAGTGTCTGCTGGCGGAGGACCTTGGGGATCGGAAAGGTGCAGGACGCCAAAAAGCCGGAGCGGCGAGCGCCCCGGCTTTTTGGGGAGGGAGGAGGGGGAGGATTATTTGACTTCGGTGTAATCGGCGTCGACGACGTCATCGTCGTCTTTCTTGCCTGCGCCGGATCCGCTGGCCTGGTTGGCGCCAGCGCCTTCCGTGGAGCCGCCGGCCTTTTGGGCGTAGAGCTGTTCCGCCAGCTTGTGGGAGGCCCGGGCCAGGTCGTCGGCGGCGCGGGAAATGGCTTCGGCGTCATCGCCCTGCATGACCTTCTTGAGCGCCTCCACCTTGGATTCGATGTCCGCCCGCAAGGCCGCATCCACCTTGTCGCCCAAGTCCCGCAGGCTCTTTTCCGTGGTGTAGATGAGGGTGTCGGCACTGTTGCGGGTCTCGATGAGCTTCTGCTTGCGCTTGTCTTCTTCGGCGTGGGCTTCGGCCTCTTTGATGAGCCGGTTGATCTGGTCTTCCGAGAGCCCCGAAGAGGCGGTGATGCGGATGGACTGCTCCTTGCCCGTGCCCATGTCCTTGGCGGACACGTTGACGATGCCGTTGGCGTCGATGTCGAAGGTGACCTCGATCTGCGGCACGCCACGCGGCGCCGGCGGGATGCCCGTGAGCTCGAAGCGGCCCAGGGTCATGTTGTCCGCCGCCATGGGGCGTTCGCCCTGGAGCACGTGGATGGACACCGAGGGCTGGTTGTCCGCCGCGGTGGTGAACACCTGGCTCTTGCGGGTGGGGATGGTGGTGTTGCGCTCGATGAGCTTGGTGAACACCCCGCCCAAGGTCTCGATGCCAAGCGACAGGGGCGTGACGTCGAGCAGAAGCACATCCTTGACGTCACCGGCCAGGATACCGCCCTGGATGGCCGCGCCCATGGCCACCACCTCATCGGGGTTGACGCTCTTGTTGGGCTCTTTGCCGAAGAAGTCGGCCACGGTCTTTTGCACCAAGGGCATACGCGTCATGCCGCCCACGAGGATGACCTCGTCGATGTCGCTGGCCTTGAGCCCGGCGTCGGCCAGGGCCTTCTTGCACGGCTCGATGGTGCGCTTGACCAGGTGCTCGCACAAGGACTCCAGCTTGGCGCGGGAGAGCTTCATCATGAGGTGCTTGGGCCCGGACTGGTCCGCGGTGATGAACGGCAGGTTGATGTCCGTCTCCAGGGAGGAGGAGAGCTCTTTTTTGGCCTTTTCCGCCGCCTCTTTGAGGCGCTGCAAGGCCATCTTGTCCTGGGAGAGGTCGATGCCGTTTTCCCGTTTGAACTCGTTGACCAGATAGGTGATGATCTCGTGGTCGAAGTCCTCGCCGCCTAGGAAGGTGTCGCCGTTGGTGGCACGCACTTCCACGACGTTGTCGCCCACCTCCAGGATGGAGATGTCGAAGGTGCCGCCGCCCAGGTCGAAGACCGCGATCTTTTCGTTCTTCTTCTTGTCCGCGCCGTAGGCCAGAGAGGCCGCGGTGGGCTCGTTGATGATGCGCTTGACTTCGAGACCGGCGATGCGGCCCGCGTCTTTGGTGGCCTGGCGCTGGGAGTCGTTGAAATAGGCCGGCACGGTGATGACCGCCTCGGTGACCTTTTCGCCCAGATAGGCCTCGGCATCGGCCTTGAGCTTCTGGAGGATCATGGCCGAGATCTCCGGCGGGCTGTATTTCTTGTCCCCGATCTGCACGTAGGCGTCGCCGTTGGGGCCTTCCACGATTTTGTACGGGCTCTTGGCCACCCAGGCTTTGAGCTGCGGATCGTCAAGCTTGCGACCCATGAGGCGTTTGACCGCAAAGATGGTCTTTTCCGGGTTGGTGACCGCCTGGCGCTTGGCGATTTCGCCCACGAGGCGTTCTTTGTCCGTGAAAGCCACGATGGACGGCGTGGTGCGACCGCCCTCAGGATTGGTGATGCATTTGGCGTCTTTGCCCTCCATGACATAGACGCAGCTATTGGTGGTTCCCAGGTCGATGCCGATGATCTTCCCCATATGATATTCTCCTCAAAAGTGGATTTCGTGGTGCACACAAATTTCCCTTGGGAATAAACCCGCTTTGGCATTTGTAAAGGCCGAGGGTGAAGTTTTTTGCGCTCCTCATGGGGAAGACTCGGGCACTTGTGCCCAAAATTGTGGGCTCAGGGCGCGGTGCGCCCCCCCAAGGGCCCCAAAGAGCTGGCCGCCTACTGCCCAGACCTGGGGCTCCTCGGGCCGGGCCACAAAGACCACGCGAAAATCCATGCGCCCCACACGCAGGGCGTATCGGGCGCCGTCGGCGGTGGTGATGGTCAGGCGCAGGGCGTCATCGGTGAGGCCGAAGTCCTTGGGATCGCCGATTCTGGCCTCGCCGCGCAGACCCTTTACGGTCTGCAGCAGGGTGGCCACCGTGGCGTTGCTGGCGGTTTGGTTGGTCTCGACAATATACCAGCGCCCAGGCTGCCGCTCCAAGGTCAGGGTCGCGTTTTTCTGGGCAAGGGTGATGCGCTGGGCGCTCTCCACGAGATCGGCCGGCGCGAACACGGCCAAGGCGTCGGGGGCAACCACGTGGGTAGGCGGGCGGTTGCTCCACAGCGTTACCCCCAGGAGGATGGCGGCTAGCGCCGTCAGCGTGGCAAGGATGCGGGACATGGCTCCTCCTTAAGTGAGGGATTGGCGTTCTTGGGCGCGGCGGCGAAGCCCCAGCATGAGGCCTGCGCCGAGCACCAGGAGCGGCACTGCGGCGTGGAGCGCGAGCTTCCATGCCAGGGCCGCCTGGGGAGCAAGGGGCGGCAGCACCCGTGAGGGGATCTCCTTGGGTCGGATGTGCAGGAGATCTTCGCCAAAGATCATGCCGTCGAGGGCGGCAAAGAGGAGCTCGGCGTTGGTGGAGACCAGGCCGTCGGCAAACATGCTGGAGCACCCGGTGATCAGCAGTTCCCCCGGTGCAGGCGTCCACGGTTCCACCGCGTGCGCGGTGGCGCCAGCGTCTGCTGGCGGCGGGCCTTGGGGAGCGGGGAACTCGCCGGCAAGGCGCACCAAGACGGGAAAGCTGCGGCGGCCGGCATCCGGCGGGGTGATGGATTGGGGGGTGAGCGTCGTTTCCTGCGGGATGGTCCACGCCTGGGGCGAGGTCCAGGCCAGCGGGGTGCGGGTGATCTGGGTGGCGTTGGTGTCGGTGAGCTCCAGGGCGCTGCCCCAAAGATAGACGAGGTTGTCCACCCGCAGGAGCATGGGGTCTGGGGCCATGTGCTGGCGGGTGACGAGGATGTGGGTGGGGAGTTTGAGGGTCATGCCGCCGCCGGTGAGCTGGTCCCAGGGGTTGGTGGCCACCCGTACGGCGATGGATTGTTCGTCCATGAGGATGCCCGGGACAAGGCGCACCCCGTACGGGGCAAGCCAGGCTTCGACGGTGGAACCCAGCGGAAGACGCACGGCGGAAAGCCGCCCCAGGGCCTGGGAGTAGTCCCAGGTCTCCTGCTGTACGGCAAGGAAGATCCGGGCCCCCTGGGCCAGGGCGCGAGCCAGTTGGTAGCGCGCTTTGTCCGAGAGCTGGGGCTGCACGAGCACGATGGCGTCCGCCTGGGGCAAGGGCTCTTCGAGGGACACGGGGCGCACGGTATAGCCTTCGCGCTCGAGCATGCGGGATAACTCGGTGAATTGTCCCGGCCCGCTGGCCACGGCCACGGTGGGCGGCGTGGCGCGGGCAAGACGCAGGGCCGTGGAGGCGATGAGGTATTCCAGTTCTCCCAAGGTGTTGGGCACGACGGCGGGCAGGATTTCTTCGGGCTTGTCGCGGTAGGCGATGCCGATGCTCGTGTAGACGAGTTCGCTCACCGTGCCGGTCTGGCGCACTGCGGCCACGGAGATGGGCTGCACCCCTTTGGCGAGCATCTGGCGCTCCAGGTCGCTTGCCTGGGCGCTGTCGGCCACCACGTTGGCGGCCTGGAGATAGACCCGCCGCAGCACCATCTTGTCCGGCGCCTGGGCGCTCATGGCCTCCAAGCGGTCCATGACGTCACGCTCCAAGCTCTTGAGTTCCGTGGGCATCTGGGCCGCTGGGGTGACGTAGTAGGTGACCTGGATGGGGGCCGGAAGGTTTTGGAGGATGCGGGCGGTGGCTGGCGAGAGGCTGTGGATTTTGCCTTGGGTGAGGTCGAGGCGCGGCAGCCGTGCTTGGGAAAGGAGATGGGTGCTCAGGGCGCCGATGGTGATGCAGAGGATCACGGCAGCGGCAAAGCGGAGGCGAAAGCCTTGCTGGCCGCGGTGCTCCAGCGCCAGGCCGTTGAGGAAGAGGAAAATGGCGGTCCACAGGAGGAAAAAGCCCACACCTTGGGCCTCCACAAGGCCGCGGACAAACGGGGCAAAGTAGGTGGCGGCCCCGAAGAGGCGGCGCAGCAGCGCCCCCAGCCCCGGGTGCCAGCCATCCAGGGCCATGGCCGCAAAGTCGGAGCCGAGGAGATAGAGCCCGAAAGCACCGCCCAGGGCGAGGACAAAGGCCGAAGTCTGGTCTGCGGCAAAGCCGGAGGCGAGCTGCCCCAAGGCGACGAACATGGCGCAAAGAAGCACGCTGCCGAGGTAGGAGGCCGCCATCTGGCCCCAATCCGGGGAACCCAGAACCCCGAACATGAGCGGGATGACCCCGGTGGACGCCAGGGCCACGAGCACGAAGACCATGGCGGCGAGAAATTTTGCCAGCACCAGGGCCGCCGGCCGCACGGGGAGCACGAGCAGGAGCTCCAGCGTGCCTTGGCTGCGCTCCCCGGCCCACAGATGCATGGTGACTGCCGGGAGAACGGCGCAGAGGACAAAAGGAAGCACCGTGAAGAAGGGGCGCATGTCCGCAGTGGGCAGGAGGAAAAACTCCGGGGCAAAGAGCCCGACGGCAAGGAGATAGAACGCCACGAGGACGATGGCCCCCATGGGGGTGGCTGTGAAGCGAAAGAGTTCGCGGCGCATGATGGTCACAAGATCACGCATGGTCGGCCTCCTCGGAGTTTTGGGCGGTGAGGCGGAAAAACAGGGTCTCCAAATCCGGGAGCGTTGCGGCAAGCTGGGTCACGGTGAGGTCGCGGGCACGAAAAGCCCGCCCCAGGGCCTGGCTGGCGGCCGAGGGGCTGTCCGTGGTGGCGTGTACTTGGGTGCTTGCGGTGGTTTCCTGGACCTCGACCTCGCAGAGCCCCGGCACTTGGGCCAGGGCCTCGCGCACGGCAGCGGCCGGGGCTTCGAGGCAGGCATGGATCACGGCCGGGACGCCGGCCTGAGCTGCAAGCTCCTCCCGGGTGCCCACGGCGCGGATGCGGCCGCCGGCGATGATGCCGATGCGGTGCCCAAGGGCCGCGGCCTCCTGGAGGATGTGGGTGGAGAAGAGCACCGCCTTGTGGGCGGCGAGCTCGGTGATCAGCGCGCGGACATGGCGGATCTGCACCGGATCGAGGCCCGTGGTGGGCTCGTCGAGGATGAGCACGTCCGGGTCGTGGATCAACGCTTGGGCGAGCCCGACGCGTTGCTGGTAGCCTTTGGAGAGCTCGCCGGTGCGCTGGCGGCGCCGGGGGGTGAGTTCGGTGCGCTCCATGGTCCAGGCAAGACGCTGGCTCAGGACCGTCCCCCGGAGCCCGCGTGCCTCGGCGGTGAAGCGGAGGAAGTCTTCCACCGCCATGAGGGGATCGATGGGCGGATGCTCGGGGAGGTAGCCGGTGTGCCGGCGGGCAAGGATGGGCGCTTTCACGGTGTCGAAGCCGCAGATGCGCGCCCAGCCGGATTTGGGCTTGAGGGCCGTGGCCAAGATGCGCAGGAACGTGGTCTTGCCCGCGCCGTTGGGTCCGAGCAGTGCGACGATTTCGCCCGGTGCGACGGTGAGGGAGGCGTCGGTGAGCGCCATGGTCGCTCCATGCGCCATGGAGAGGCGGTGGGCTTCAATCATGCTAGAAACCTCCGAACGCAGTATTTCCGAACCGGCCCCTTTAGGCATGGCCGAGGAAAAAATCTAGACCGCGGCCGTTGACTTTCCGGGGGGAGTTTTTAATCCAAGGGCATCGCCAATCAAAATTATCGGAGGATTCTATGTTTTCCCTTTCTCCCGCCGCCCAGCGGCAACTGGACCAGCACTTTGAAGGAAAAGACAAAGAGCCCATTCGGGTGTACCTCGCCGCGGGTTGTGGCGGGCCGCGTTTGGGGTTGGCCTTGGACGAGCCCAAGCCAGGAGACGCGACCTTCGAGCAGGCCGGGTATTCCTTTCTCATGGAGCAAAGCTTGTTTGATGCCGCCAAACCCGTGGAGATCGACTTCAATGACCAGTGGGGGTTTGTGGTGAAGTCGAGCATGCAGTTTCCCGAAGGCGGGGGGTGCTCCTCCTGCGGTGGAGGCTGCGGCCACTAACAGAGCGTTCGCCATTGCGTGCCGCCCTGGACAAGCCGGAGAGGTGTCTCCGGCTTGTCGCGTTTTGGAGAAGGGCGCAGGGCCCTTGACGGCGGGGCTCTTTCGTTTTATATGAAACATGTTTCAAAAAGAGGAGGAGGCATGGGTCGTCGGCGGCGGTGTCAGAGAACAGGGTTCGTGCCTGCAATGCGGCTGTTTGCCCCGTGCGGGGTCCCGGTGGGGGCGTTGCGTGGGGTGGTGGTGGCTGCTGAAGACCTCGAGGCCATGCGCCTGGTGGACGGCCTGGGGCTGACGCAAGAGGAGGCTGCAGGGCGCCTGGGCGTATCCAAGGCCACGGTGTGTCGTATGGTGGGCTCAGCGCGCTCCCAGGTGGTGCGGGCGCTGACCAGCGGCATGGCCATCCGCATTGGGAATGCCGACGAAATCCCGGCCGCGGAAGCTGCAGCGCCCCTGCGGCCGGGGAGAAAATCCGGGTGCTGCCGGAGGAGAAACGTATGTTTGGGAGCGGACGCTCAGGCAGTGGACGCGGTGGACGCGGCGGCAGAGGCGGCCAGGGCGGTCAGGGACGAGGAATCTGCCGCCGGGACGGCTCCTGCGGTGGAAGTGGGCGCGGAAGTGGTCGCGCCGGACGGCACGGGGGGAGCCCGCAGACGCCTGGGGGATTGACGGACACCGTTTCCGACAAGTAATGCTCTTTCGAGCGAAAAAAACACTATGCCGCGACCGAAGAAATGCCGGCGCGTGGAAGGGGTTCCACGCGCCCGTTCGTTCAAGCCCCAGGGCATCCCCATGCGGGATCTGGAGGAGATCTACCTGTCGCTGGACGGGTTTGAGGCCTTGCGCCTGGTGGATGTGGAGGGGGTGGATTTGGAGTCCGCCGCCCAGCGCATGGGCGTTTCCCGCCATACCGTGGGTCGGGTGCTGGCCGAAGCGCGACGCACTGTGGCCCGGGCCGTGGTGGAGGGTCTGGCGCTCACGGTGTGGGAAGGCGACGCTGCGGTGAGGCGGGTGGTGGCAGAACAGGAAAAATCCGGGGAGGGGCCGATGAAGATCGCCATCAGCAGTCAGGGACCAGGTTTGGAGAGTCGGGTGGACGCCCGTTTTGGCCGGGCAGCGGGCTTTGTGGTGGTGGATCTGGCCACCATGGCCGTGGAATATCTCGACAACGGGGCTTCTCAGGTGGCCGCCCATGGGGCGGGTATCCAGGCTGCGGATCGTGTGGCCCGCATGGGGGTGGGCGCGGTGCTCACCGGCGTGGTCGGGCCCAAGGCGTTTGCCGCCCTGCAGCAGGCGGGGATCCAGATTTTCGAAGGCGTGCAGGGCGGCACCGTGGCCGATGCCGTGGAGCGGTTTCGCGCCGGGGCGCTCACCCCTGCGGCCGCACCTTCGGGAGGTGGGCGGTGATCCTTGCGGTGGCCAGCGGTAAGGGCGGTACGGGAAAGACTTCCGTCGTCGCCGCCTTGGCTGCGGTGTGGCCTGCGGCCGCGGTGCTGGCGGATGTGGACGTCGAGGCCCCGAACCTCCACCTGTTCGTGCATCCTGTGCCGGAGTCGTCGGAGGAGGTCGGGGTGGAGACCCCGGTGGTGCGGGCGGAGCGCTGCACCGCCTGTGGGGCGTGCGCCGACTTGTGCCAATTTGGGGCCATTGCCCTGCTTGGGGGGCGGGCGCAGGTGTTCTCGGAGATGTGCCATAGTTGCGGCGGGTGCTTTCGCGTGTGTCCCGCAGACGCCTTGGCGCGGGGCAGCCGTGTGGTGGGGGAAATCACCACCGGCCGGGCGGGAAGGCATACCGTCGTCACCGGCCGCTTGCGTTTGGGCGAGGCCATGGCCCCGCCGCTGATGCGTGAGGTCCTGGCGCGGGCTATCGCCTTGGCCGCCGACCGGGATCTGCTCGTGGATGCCCCTCCAGGGGTGAGTTGCCCGGCCATGACCGCGGTGGAACAGGCGGATGCGATCCTTCTGGTCACGGAACCCACGCCGTTTGGGCTGCATGACTTCCAATTGGCGCACCAGGCCTTTGCGCCCTTGGGCAAGCCGATGGCCGTGGTGATCAACCGCGATGGCCTGGGGGATGCGCCGGTGGGGGCGTATTGCCGTACGCATCATCTGCCGGTGCTTGCCCGTATTCCATATTCTTCAGAGCTGGCAGGCATTTATGCCCGGGGTGGCTCTTTGGCCGAAGACCCTGTGGTGCGCGCCGCCATGGAAGCGCTCATAGGGGCGCTGCGCGCCTAAGGAGGGATGGGGATGCGCGAACTCATCGTTCTCAGTGGCAAGGGCGGCACCGGCAAGACCACGCTCACCGCGGCCTTGGCCCACTTGGCCGAGGGCAAGGCCGTGCTCGCGGATTTGGACGTGGACGCCGCCAATCTCCATCTCGTACTCCATGCGCACGTGCACGACCAAGAAGATTTTGTTTCCGGCCACGTGGCGCGGGTGGAGGCTTCCCAGTGCAGTGGCTGCGGGCTCTGTGCGCAGGTGTGCCGGTTTGGGGCGGTGCGGATGGGAGAAGGCGGGACGGCCATTGTGGATCCGCGCCGGTGCGAAGGCTGTAAGACCTGCGTGGCCCTCTGCCCGGAAGGGGCCATGCGCTTCGATCCCCGCTTTTGCGGGGTATGGATGCGCAGCCACACCCGCTTTGGCCCCATGGTCCATGCCCGTCTGGAGCCTGGGGGCGAGAACTCCGGCCGGTTGGTGTCCGTGGTCAAGCAGCAGGCCCGTCTGTGGGCGGCGCAGTTGGGGCGGGAACTCATCCTGGCCGACGGCGCTCCGGGCATCGGGTGCCCGGTCATTGCGTCCCTTTCTCAGGCGCATTGGGCGGTTTTGGTCACTGAGCCGAGTCCGTCCGGGCTCCATGATCTGAGGCGGGTGGCCGCGGTGTGCGCCCGGTTTCGGGTGCCGGTGGCGGTGGTGCTCAACAAGTGGGACTTGGCCCCGGATATGGCCGCTGCGGTGGAAGCCTTGTGCGCCGAACAGGGATGGATGCTCTTGGGGCGGCTGCCCCACGATACGGCGGTCCCTTGGGCCATGGCCCAGGGGATGGCGGTGACGGAGACCGACGGTCCATGGGCCCGGGCGGTACGCGCCATGTGGCCGGTACTTTTGCAGAAGATGGATTCTCAAGGAGGTATATGATGGCATCACGAGTGCGGGTGGCTGTTCCCTCGGAGCAGCCTGGTGGCATGGAGGCCGGGGTGAGCGCCCACTTCGGGCATTGCGAGCTCTATACGCTGGTGGATGTGGAAGACGGTGTGGTGGCTGCGGTGGAGACCCTGCCCAATATCCCCCACCAGGAAGGCGGGTGCTTGGCCCCGGTGCAGTATCTGGCTTCCCATGGGGTTTGCGCCTTGATTGCCGGTGGCATGGGCATGCGGCCGCTTTTGGGCTTCCAGCAAGCGGGGATCCAGGTGTTCTATGGGGCTGGCGCCCCCAGTGTCGGGGCTGCGCTACAGGCCTTTCTGGCCGGGCGGCTTCCGCAATTTTCTCCGCACAATACCTGCGGCGGGGGTGGTGGCGGCTGCGGCGGCCATCACTAACGACCGGATCCGGGGGGCCATGGCCCCCCCATTTTTGTGGCCGCCCCTGGGGGGCGTTGTCCGCGTGCCCGCCGGTGGTATGCCCGGGCGGGGTGCACATCGGCCCTTCTTGCCCGCAGGCAAACAAGCGGGTACTGTAAGGGCGGTGGTTGCTCCGCGTGGAGTGTGGTGCCCTGCCCAACATCGCTTGCACGGGCAGAGGGCTTTCGCCCCGCCCCAGGGGATTCTGCCCCGAAAGCGGGTTCTGCGCTTTGGCATTTTCCCGCCAGGTCCCCCGCCCGCCGGTGAAGCCAACCGTTGGCTGCTTCGTTGAAAATCAAATTGAGTGATTGACGTTTAGCGCATCGTGTATCGGTCTTCTCTTGGAGAAATTTCAGCAGGCCCGGCCGCTTGGGTTGAATAGCTTCCTGAACGGGGTCGCCTGGAGCGCCACCAATGGACAAATCATCGCAGCCGGAAACCACGGTGCAGCACGGGAGTCTCGGTCGCCAATGCGGTTGTACGGCTTGCTTGCCTGCCAATTTCGAGTATACTGGGAATAAACCAACCTGCGCCCCTGTTTCCCTCAGGAAAAATGATGGCCCGGCCATCATGAGAGGGTGCAGCGGACAGCGGCTTTGCCGCTTCAGGGTACGCGCCGCGAGCCAGCGAAGTTGAGTGCAGGCGAAGGTGTCTTGCCCGTCCCGCCGCTGCCGCTGAAACCAACCGTTAGCTGGCTTCGAAATCAAGTTGGGTGGTTGACGTTTGGCGCATTGCGCTATAAAATAAGAGCGTGATAAAGACTTTCAAAGATGATGAAACCCAGAAGATTTATCATCGTCAACGCTCTCGAAAGTTGCCTGCCGATATTCAGCAGGTTGCTCTGCGAAAGTTACGCATGATAAACAACGCTATTTCCATCAATGACTTGCGAGTGCCGCCTGCTAATCGCCTTGAAAAGTTGAGCGGCAATCGTGCAGGTCAATGGAGTATTCGGATAAATGACCAGTGGCGTGTTTGTTTTCGGTGGGAAGGCAGTGACGCTTACGATGTTGAGATTACGGATTATCACTAGATTGGCAGGTAAGTATGACCGATAAATTAAAGCCCGTTCATCCTGGTGAAGTGTTACTAGAAGAATTCCTGAAGCCGATGAATCTGAGCCAGAATCGCTTGGCTATCGATATAGGAGTTGATGCACGGCGTATCAATGAAATTGTGATGGGGAAACGAAGTGTTACAGCAGATACCGCCTTGCGTTTGTCTCGCTATTTTGGTACGTCCCCGCAATTCTGGCTTGGCTTGCAGGCAGAGTATGATTTGGATGTAACTCTCGATTCTTTGGGCGATCGCCTGGAGCGAGAAGTAAGACCCCGCGTGCCAGCGTAGTTCTTTCCAAATCAACGGTTTAAGCAAAAACGCCGCCCAACACCGTCCTGGGAAACAGCGCCCTGATTCATGCCGGGGAGAGTTGATAGCCGAGTTTGGCGGCTTTCTTTTGCAGGGATTTGAGTTGCTGCTGGCGGTATTTGGCTTCGTATTGTTCGACGGTCAACGGCTGATATTCCACTTTGAACTTTAACATGCGGTAATACACCCGCGCAATCAGATGGGCGGTGGCAACCGCCGCCTGCGCCGGGCCGAGACGGGCTTTCATGCGCCGGTAGAAGACGCCAAAGACGCAATCGGAGCGCATGACAGAAGCCGCGGCCTTGCGGAAGGCTTGCCCGGCCCGGTTGCGCGTCTTGAGCGTGGCGCTGCGCAGGACTTTGCCGCCCGAGATTTCGTTCTTGGGCGCCAGCCCCAGCCAGGAGCAGAAATGCTTTTCGTTGGGGAACTTCGACATATCCGTGCCGGTCTCCATCACCATTTCCTGGGCAAGGACTTCGCCGACGCCGTGGATGGCGGTCACGTCCACCCCGCAGATGCGCTTGAGATGCCTGCGAATTTGACCAGCCTGGGGAGCGTTCTTGCTGTGGCTCTTGCGTTTGTGTTCGGGAAGCGGGGGCAGGTCGTCATCGTCCGAGCCGTCTTCCCCGGGGCGAACTTGAGCGTAGGTCCGCTCGATCTCGGCGTCGCAGGCTTCGATCTGGCGGGTGTAGAAGTCGTACATCTCCAGGGATTGCTTGAGCACGAAGAGATGCTCCTCCCGCCAGGCCTGCCCTGAGCCTGTCGAAGGGTCCCGGTCAGGGCTTTGGCGATCTCTTCTTCGTCCTTGTGGCAGCGGTAGTTGCGCAGGGCGGCGAGTTTGTGCGGGTCGCGCTCCCCGGCGACGATGGCGCGGATGATGGCCAGGCCGGTCACTCCGGTCACGTCGCTCAGCGCCTGCGAGAGCTGGATGTTCATTTGCAGCAGCGCCTTCTGCATGTGGAGAACGTGCGGGGCGCGATGCTCCAGCAGTTGGGCGCGGTGACGCAGCAGGGTGCGCAGGGCGATCAGGTCGGCTTCGGGACGGAAGGAACTCTCCAGCAGCCCGTAGGAGTGGAGGGTCTGAATCCACTGGCAGTCCAGCACGTCCGACTTGCGGCCCGGGATGCGCCGCAGCGAGCGCGAACTGATCAGGCAACAGTGGAAGCCCGCCGCTTCGAGCGTCTCGAAGAGCGGGATCCAGTAGACGCCGGTGGACTCCATCGCCACCGTCTCGATGTGGTGTTCCTTCAGCCAGGCGGCGATGGACTGCAGGTCGGCGGTATAATTGCCGAAGGAACGCACCAGTTGGGTGTTCTCTCCGCCCGGCACGCAGACCATGATTTCGTGCGCGCCGAGGTCCACTCCGGCGGCGTGCGGGTGAACCTGGCTCATCGAGGCAAACGGGCGGGCTTCGCTCAGGGTGGAATTGGGTTGGCTGAGTTTGCTCATCGGTCTTCTCCTGGAGAAATTTCGGCAGGCCCGGCCGCCTGGGTTGAATAGCTTCCTGAACGGGGTCGCCTGGAGCGCCACCAATGGACAAATCATCGCAGCCGGAAACCACGGTGCAGCACGGGACTCTCGGTCGCCAATGCGATTGTACGGCTTGCTTGCCTGCCAATTTTGAGTATACTGTGAGTAAGCCAACCTGCGCCCCTGTTTCCCCCAGGAAAAATGATGGCCCGGCCATCATGAGAGGGTGCAGCGGACAGCGGCTTCGCCGCTTCAGGGTACGCGCCGCGAGCCAGCGGAGTTGAGTGGAGGCGAAGGGGTCTTGCCTGTCACCGCCGCTGCCGCTGAAACCAACCGTTAGGCATCTCAACCGAAATCAAAGGAGAAATTACAATGGCACGTAGAGTTTTCTACAGTTTCCACTACAAAGAAGACAATTGGCGAGCGGCACAAGTGAGGAATATGGGTGTTGTTGAAGGCAATGCTCCTGTAACAGACAATGAGTGGGAATCTATTACACGTGGCGGAGACCAAGCAATAAGAAACTGGATTGACGAGCAGTTGAATGGCAAATCCTGTACAATTGTTCTGATAGGAACTCATACGGCAGGAAGAAAATGGATTAACTACGAAATTGAGAAGTCCTGGAATGATGGGAAGGGATTGCTTGGCATATATATACACAACCTACAAGACAGGGAAGGCCGTCAGTCGTCAAAAGGAAGCAATCCCTTCGATGGTTTTACGATGAAACGAGATAGAGCAAAATTATCAAGTATCGTGAAAGCATACGACCCTCCTTACTCTGTAAGCACTGATGTCTATGCCTATATCAAGCGCAACTTGGCGGCTTGGGTCGAAGAAGCAATCGCTATCCGCGAAAAATATTAGGGGGTTGCTTATGTCTAGAGACAATGAATACAGAGAAAATTCCCAGGCTGTACAAGCGCACTTGACGATTAGCCAATCAGTCATTCAAAGGATGGCTTCTAACAGTGCGTCGTGCAAGGCTTGGTGTATAACATTGGTTTCAGCAATTCTTGTCATAGTAGCGGATAAGGGAAATCCACAATACGCACTTTTGGCGATAATACCAACTATCCTTTTCCTGGTTCTGGATGCTTACTATTTGGCGCTGGAGAGAATGTTCCGAAAGGCTTATAACGCCTTTATCGAGAAACTCCACAAACAAGAAATAAGCGCTTCAGACCTCTATGCTGTAACTCCTGTAGGAAACATATTAAAGACATTTTTGGCAGCACTTCTTTCTTTCTCGATATGGCCCTTTTATGTCACATTGTTGGTAATGATATGGATTGTCAAAGAAGTTTTGATTTGAGATGCCTAACACGCGCATCCACCTGACGGCTTCGCCTCGCTGCGCTCGGCTCGCCGCAGGTGATGCGCAGGCCGTTGGGTTGCCCCTTGCTAAATTGAGCTTATGAATATTCCATTGCAAACTTGGCTATCCACACAGAAAATATCAAAGGAAGCTCTATCAAGTTTTGAAGAATCTTTTATATGCTTCAAGGTCGGAGCATATAAAGCGGCACTATTATTTGCGTATCTAGGATTTATGAATGTTGTCAGGGATAGGCTTGTTTTTGCGCCATCACCTACAGGAATAAATCCAAATCATTGGGCTGGCATACAAGCTAATGCGAAAAATCCAGAGACATGGGAAAAAATTGTTTTTGACGCTATCCAGCAGAAAAATCCTGCTCCTGTGTTTATCTTGTCAGATGACTTACGAAACCAATTAAAGTACTGGAAAGATAGACGGAATGATTGCGCTCACTCTCGACAAAATAAAATAATTGCGGCACATGTTGAAGCATTTTATGCCTTTATTGAGTCTAATCTAGGAAAATTTGTGGTTAATGGTAGCCGTAACGAGATGATGAGGCGGTGCCTTGACTATTTTAATCCAAGCCTAATATCTCCATCAGAGCCGATCGCACCAATCATTCATGACTTGGTGAACGCCCTCACCGTTGCAGAATATCAAGCATTTGTAAGTGACGTTTCTGCGGAGTTTGACAGCTCATTAAGTCCCACAAGTAAAACTTTGGGTATCAGGAACCCCAACACTGTCAGGTTTTTAGAAGCTTGCTTTCTTTACGGAACAGATGAATTGCGAGAAGCATGCAAGGCATATCTAATTACAGACGACACTTTGCTGGTAAGTTTCTTGCGTCAACATCCCGAAAGAGCATACGTACTTCAGGACCAACCCCAAAAAGTTCGCCTAATTTGGCACGACCTTTTGTTTAATGGAAGCAGATATAATGATTTTGCTGTCTTGTGCTCCTTTCTACGAGCGTCTCTAATACCACCAGAACAAATTCCCGAAGCAATAAAGTGCGCTGTAAACTCTGTGGCAGATGTTCTGCCGAATGATCTGGATTTAAAAACATTAGTCACACATGGGTTTTATCAAGCACTTGAAGAAGCAATAACCGATGACAATCTATTGAGCTCATTTAATTGGGCAAATTCCAACAAAGAACTAGTTATCAAATATCTCTCCGATAATCCAATCTCTCAAAATGTTGCTCTTGCGATTTATCGGGCATTTAACTCTGAACACTATGCTTGGCATTTAGCCGAATATTTGAATCGTTTCTTTGCACAAAACCAAAATAAAAGAGCGGAATACCGAGCCTTTATTGGTGGAGACCCATATATTGGAGTGCCTCAAGCAATAAATTCACTTGCTAATCCGTAAAAGGGCAACCCAACACGCGCTTGCACCTGACGCCGCTCCGCTGCGCTACGCGGCGCAGGTGAAACGCAGGCCGTTAGCCGCAGATGGATGGATCTTTGACAGGAAAACATGCGACCTGGGCTGGTGGGCGGCGTCGCCTGGCGCGGGGTCTCGCCTGGGCAGGTGGCTTGTGGGCCGTGGACGCTACGGCGCAGGCGTCTTGCCCGCCGTCACCGCCCGCGACGGGCCTTGAGCGGGTTGCTGGCTCGGGCGTGGTCCGCCTGGGCTGGGGTGCGCGGGGTGAAGTCCGCTGGCCTGGCAGGTGGCTTTCTGGGCGTGGGGCTTCCGCTCCTGGGCATTTCTCCTGTCCCTGGGGCGGGCTGGCTGGTCGGCGGTGCGGTCTTGCCCGCGATGTCCTTGCCTGGCGTGGTGAGAGAAGGTCGGTGGGTGTTTTGGTTATGGCGCTTTGCCTGCCAAGGGGCTATAAAGTCATCAGGTGTGAAGATCAGGGCGCTTTGCCAGCGGCGAAAGGCTGGGCTTATGGGCGGTGGGGTCTTGCTCCAGCCTGTGATTTGCGGCTAACACCGTTTCCAGCGGACAGCGGCTTCGCCGCTGAAGGTACGCACCGCGAGCCAGCGGAGTTGAGTTTGGGCGAAGGAGTCTTGCCCGTGCCGCCGCTGCCGCTGAAACCAACCGTTGGGCGGCTGATGAAGCGCATACAAACCGCAAAGGAGTATCATTATGGGAACTGATTCACCAACACCCAAGAACGTTGATGAATACATTGCCATCTTTCCGCCGAATGTTCGAAAGATTTTAGAAAAGATAAGGCTGACAATCAGAGAAGCAGCGCCTGACGCAGAAGAAAAGATTAGCTACCGAATGTCGACTTTTTACCTGAAAGGCAATTTGGTTCATTTTGCCGCCTTCAGGAACCACATCGGATTCTATCCAACGCCGAGCGGAATTGAAAGGTTCAAACAGGAAATTTCAGCATATAAAAGCTCAAAAGGTGCTGTGCAATTTCCGCTTGATCAACCCATTCCGTACGATCTAAAAAATTGTGAAGTTTAGAGTTAAGGAAAACTTGGAGAAAGCAAAATCAAAGAGAAAGAAGTAGAAAGGGTGGTTACTCTCATCTGTGAATTATTCGCATTGATGAGTAGCCGCCCAACACGCGCTTGCACCTGACGCCGCTCCGCTGCGCTTCGCGGCGCAGGTGAAGCGCAGGCCGCTAGCCACCTGCCTTGCAAAATTTAGGAAATCATTTGTGGAAGAATTCTCGCTCGAAAGATTAGCCGAATTAATTTGCGGCGACGATAAAAGCTTTGCGCCGGTTTATCGTAGCAGTTGGTATTTAACCCGTTTTTTTGAAAGTGTCGGATTACCACAATTCCAGCACGATGGTTCAACTCGAAAAATTTGGGTATTAGGCTGTTTGAGACAATGTTCAGATGATGAGTTGAAGCAAGTTATTTTAGGGCTGGCTTCGCCAAAGACCTATAAAGGAAATGTTGAGCAGTTGGAATTGGCTCTTAAAAGCTTGAATGAAGTCTTAAATCCTGAAGGCTTTAGCGTTGAAATAAATGGCGTAACGCCTATTTTGAAAAGTATTGAGCCCCGTTTATCTCGCCCATTAAGTTTGCTCCCTAACGGCGATAAATTTACTTTATCAAAACCCGACTTCAAGTTGATTGGAGTTGAGCCTGAATATAGTGATTTATTAGACCGACGTTGGGAAGAAGTGGATAAATGTCTTCAAAATCAAGCATATTTAGCATCTATAATTCTTATGGGCAGTTTACTTGAAGGCATATTGAACTGGGCATTGATGAAATTTCCTGAAAAAGCCTGTCGTGCATCAGCAAGTCCAAAAGACAATACTGGAAAACCAAAACCTTTTCGTGATTGGTCATTAAGCCAAATGATAGATGTGGCTTTTGAATTAGGATGGCTAGAAATTGATGTCAAGCGCTTTTCTCATTCGGTTCGAGAATTTAGAAATTTGGTTCACCCCTATCAGCAATTCAAAGAGGGCATAATTCCTGATGAAGATACATGTAAAATTAGTTGGCAGGTAGTTTGTGCATCAATAAATGATTTAGAAAAGCATTTCGTACCTTTATACAAAAACGGTGGCTAACAAGCGCTTCCTGGGAAACAGCGCCCTGATTCATGCCGGGGAGAGTTGATAGCCGAGTTTAGCGGCTTTCTTTTGCAGGTATTTGACCTGCTGCTGGCGGTATTTGGCTTCGTATTGTTCGACGGTCAACGGCTGATATTCCACTTTGAACTTTAACATGCGGTAATACACCCGCGCAATCAGATGGGCGGTGGCAACGGCCGCCTGCGCCGGGCCGAGACGGGCTTTCATGCGCCGGTAGAAGACGCCAAAGACACAATCGGAGCGCATGACAGAAGCCGCGGCCTTGCGGAAGGCTTGCCCGGCCCGGTTGCGCGTCTTGAGGGTGGCGCTGCGCAGGACTTTGCCGCCGGAGATTTCGTTCTTGGGCGCCAGCCCCAGCCAGGAGCAGAAATGCTTTTCGTTGGGGAACTTCGACATATCCGTGCCGGTCTCCATCACCATTTCCTGGGCAAGGACTTCACCGACGCCGTGGATGGCGGTCACGTCCACCCCGCAGATGCGCTTGAGATGCCTGCGAATTTGACCAGCCTGGGGAGCGTTCTTGCTGTGGCTCTTGCGTTTGTGTTCGGGGAGCGGGGGCAGGTCGTCATCGTCCGAGCCGTCTTCCCCGGGCCGAACTTGAGCGTAGGTGCGCTCGATCTCGGCGTCGCAGGCTTCGATCTGGCGGGTGTAGAAGTCGTACATCTCCAGGGATTGCTTGAGCACGAAGAGATGCTCCTCCCGCCATGTCCCGGTCAGGGCTTTGGCGATCTCTTCTTCGTCCTTGTGGCAGCGGTAGTTGCGCAGGGCGGCGAGTTTGTGCGGGTCGCGCTCCCCGGCGACGATGGCGCGGATGATGGCCAGGCCGGTCACTCCGGTCACGTCGCTCAGCGCCTGTGAGAGCTGGATGTTCATTTGCAGCAGCGCCTTCTGCATGTGGAGAACGTGCGGGGCGCGATGCTCCAGCAGTTGGGCGCGGTGACGCAGCAGCGTGCGCAGGGCGATCAGGTCGGCTTCGGGACGGAAGGAACTCTCCAGCAGCCCGTAGGAGTGGAGGGTCTGAATCCACTGGCAGTCCAGCACGTCCGACTTGCGGCCCGGGATGCGTCGCAGCGAGCGGGAACTGATCAGGCAACAGTGGAAGCCCGCCGCTTCGAGCGTCTCGAAGAGCGGGATCCAGTAGACGCCGGTGGATTCCATCGCCACCGTCTCGATGTGGTGTTCCTTCAGCCAGGCGGCGATGGACTGCAGGTCGGCGGTGTAGTTGCCGAAGGAACGCACCAGTTGGGTGTTCTCCCCGCCCGGCACGCAGACCATGATTTCGTGCGCGCCGAGGTCCACTCCGGCGGCGTGCGGGTGAACCTGGCTCATCGAGGCGAATGGGCGGGCTTCGCTCAGGGTGGAATTGGGTTGGCTGAGTTTGCTCATCGGTCTTCTCCTGGAGAAATTTCGGCAGGCCCGGCCGCCTGGGTTGAATAGCTTCCTGAACGGGGTCGCCTGGAGCGCCACCAATGGACAAATCATCGCAGCCGGAAACCACGGTGCAGCACGGGACTCTCGGTCGCCAATGCGGTTGTACGGCTTGCTTGCCTGCCAATTTCGAGTATACTGGGAATAAACCAACCTGCGCCCCTGTTTCCCCCAGGAAAAATGATGGCCCGGCCATCATGAGAGGGTGCAGCGGACGGGCGGGGGCGTTGCCCCGCGCCCAAAGGGATTCAGCCCCGAATGCGTGGTTCGCCCTTTGGCATCTCCCCGCCAATTCCCCCGCCCGCCGCTAAAACCTGCCGTTAGCCAGCCCTTCCGTGAACAATGGAGAGCATTCGAGTTGGATACCAAGACCACTTTTGGCTTACTCCGAAGGCCTCTACAAGACTTGTGTGATGCTTTCAATCAGAAGAAGTTCTTTCCTTTGCTGGAAGCAGACGTAGCGGCTTATCTTTACTGTCGGCTTCGCGAAAATGGATGTCCGCTTTCAGAAATTTACAGCGAAACCCGTCTCTGCGGAGTTTCTCGAGGAGAGCGCAAGTTTGATCTTGTCATAGGCCAAGCCAATACCATTTTGGGGTGTGTCCAGCCTGTACTTGTTGTTCAGATAAAAGCCTTCCAGCGTTGGGGGCACTCACCTCAACAACATAGGCGTCGCTTTAAAAGCGTTTTGTCGGAAGACATAGAATCATTGAAACAAATTTCAAGCATCTTGCAGGACGGGCGAGCCGAAGTTATTGCTGATTTCGTATTTACGTCACAAAGCAGTGGCTATCTGAGTGGCAAGTGGAATGGCAGAATTCGACGAGATATATTGGCTGAACTATGTAGAGAAGCCAACATTGCTTTATTCTGGATTCGTCCTGATCGTCAAGGTCAGATGGAAATGGAAAGAGTTGTTTGAAAGGCTTATTTCAAAGAATAACGGGGCTGGCTAACGCGCGCTTCCACCTGACGCCGCTCCGCTGCGCTGCGCGGCGCAGGTGAAGCGCAGGCCGTTAGCCGCCTTGCCCAGCAAGTTTGCATCTCGCTTCAAGGAGACAAAAGTGGCGAACGAAGAGAAGAAAGAACTTTTTTCCGAGAAAGTGATAGCAGGCAGCCGAACCTACTTTTTCGACGTAAAAGAAGCCAAAGATGGAACCAAGTATTTGGTTATCAGCGAATCAAGGCAGGGAGGTTCGAGTTACGAGCATAGTCGGGTAATGATTTTTGAAGAGCATCTGGAAGCGTTTGTTGAAGGTTTCCAAAAGACTCTTCAGTTCTTGGGTGTGAAGACCAAGTCGTACAATGTTGATGACGTAAGGCAAAGGTATCCAAAGGCATACGAGCGTTGGTCACCTGAAGAAGACGAGCAATTGAAAATCAAATATCAAGCAGGCATTGGTATTGACGAATTGGCAGGTTACTTCCAAAGGCAGCCCAGTGCCATTCGTTCTCGCCTAGCGAAGTTGGGGCTGTTGCCAATGCAAGACCAAGCTGAACAATGAAACTTGGGTTACAATAAAAAGTGGTTTACACCAATGGAACGGCGGCTAACACGCGCATGCACCCGACAGGCTTCGCCTCGCTGCGCTCGGCTCGCCTGCGGGTGATGCGCAGGCCGTTAGCCGCAGATGGGTGGAACTTTGACAGGGAAACAGGCGCGCCTGGGGCTGGTGGGCGGCGTCGCCTGACGTGGGGTCTTGCCTGAGGAGGCGGCTTCCGGGCCGTGGACGTGATGGCTGCGGGGCCTTGCCCGCCGTCACCGCCCGCGACAGGCCTTGAGCGGGTTGCTGGCTCGGGCGTGGTCCGCCTGGGCTGGGGTGCGCGGGGTGAAGTCCGCTGGCCTGGCAGGTGGCTTTCCGGGCGTGGAGCTTCCGCTGGTGGGCATTTCTTCCGTCCTCGGGGCGGGCTGGCTGGTGGGCGGTGCGGTCTTGCCCGCGATGTCCTTGCCAGGCGTGGTGCGGGAAGGTCAGCGGGCGTTTTGGCTGGGGCGCTTTGTCTGGCACGGGGCTGGCAGGCTTTCGGGCGTGAGGGCCGTGGCGCTTTGCCCCTTTGGGTTTCCCCGCTTCGGTGGGTTTGGGGCGGCGGGCAGGTCTCCCGCCAAAGCAGTTGGTGTTTGGGGCTGGCGCAACTGCCCGCCGGGTCAATGGTTGGCGTGTTGCGTCCGCTTTGGGGGCTTTGCTCCCGCATTGGCGGGGGCGGTGCGGTGAGCTTTGCCCGCAGGCGGGGTTTTTCCCGGTGGTTCACCGGCAGGCAGGGGGGCGCGCCTCTGGCTGGGTTGTTGTGGGCGTTCTTGGCTGCCAGCACTCCAACGCCGACGGTCCTGCCAACCGTCATCCCGACTCTTCATGCATCCCGGATGCCATTTTTATTGTTGAGTCCAGGGGGACGATATCATTGTCCGGTACCGGCCCCTGGACAGTGGGTGTAAACAGCCCCTGGACAGTGGGTTGACGCGGCCAGGAAGGCGCCGCACACCTCCCCGGAAGCCGGCGCGGCCGGCAGGGGAGGTTTATGGAAATTCTCGATTTGGGATTTCTCGACTTCGATGCCGCCCATGCCCGCATGCTGGAGCGGGTGGAGGCGCGCATCGTGGGCGCGGTGGGGGATGCGCTCTTCCTGGTGGAGCATCCCCACGTCATCACCTTGGGGCGGCGGGACGCCGCCTCTCTCATCAAGGCCCCAGCGCAGGAGTTGGCGCGTCTTGGGGTGTCGGTGCGCCGCACAGAGCGTGGCGGTTTGGTGACCTACCATGGGCCGGGGCAGCTCGTCGTGTATCCGGTGGTGCATCTGCCAAGCCGCGGCATGGGCGTACGTCAGCATGTGGGCATCCTGGAAGAAACCACCGTGGCTGTGGCCGCAGCCCTGGGTGTGGAGGCCCTGTGCCGGCCAGGCTACCCCGGAGTGTGGACCGTTGGGGGGGCCAAGCTCGCCTCGGTGGGGGTCGCGGTGCGCCGCGGGGTGACCTTCCACGGCATCGCCTTCAATGTGGCGCCGGATTTGCGTTTTTTCGATCTCATCGATCCGTGCGGCCTTGGAGTGCGCATGACCTCGCTCACGCAAGAACGGGGACGTCCTGTGTCCTTGGAGGAGGTCAAGGCCGCCTGGGTGCGGCAATGGCTGTGGCGGCTGCCTGAACCACGTCCGGTGTGATGCCGAAAAAAGCGGGCGTCCGCCGGGACGCCCGCGGCCTGTTTAGTCCACGTCCCACGTCGGGCCGTTCGGAGTGTCCTGGACCGTCACTCCCATGGCAGCAAGCTTTTCGCGCAGGGCGTCTGCCTTGGCGAAGTCCTTGGCTTTGCGGGCTTCCTGGCGTTCGGCCACCAATTGGCCCACGGCCGCGGTATCGATGCCGCGGCGCTGGATGCGCACCGTGCGCACTTCACTCAAGAATTGGGCGGCCGGGCGCAGGAGGATGCCGAGCACATTCCCCCACCCCTCCAAGCGTTCCATGGCGTGGCGCAAAAAGTCGCGAGCCCCGGTGGTGCGGCGCAGGGCCTTGTCTTCCAGGATGCGCAAGACCAGGCGCAGGAAGGCAAAGGTGTGCCCCAGGGCGGCGGCGGTGTTGAGGTCGTCGTCCATGGCCTCGTCCCACTTGGTCTCGATGGCCGTGGCTTCCACCACCAACTCCGCTGGCAGCGGGGCTTCGGTCCAGGACTTGGTGGAGCCGAGCGCCTCTTCCATGGCGGCCTTGGCGAGATACGCCCGGCGCAGGGCGGTTTCGGCCTCTTCCATGGCGGCGCGGGTATAGTCCAGGGGACTACGGTAGTGCTTGGTGAGGAGAAAGAGCCGCAGGGTCTCGGGGTGGTGCTGGGAGAGAATGTCGCGGATGGTGATGAAGTTCCCGAGGGACTTGGACATCTTTTCCGCATCGATCTGCACGAAGCCGTTATGTACCCAAAAGCGGGCCAACGGCTTACCCGTGGCAGCCTCAGTCTGCGCGGCCTCGTTTTCGTGGTGCGGAAAGATAAGGTCCTGACCGCCGCCATGGATATCCAGAGGCAGCGGCAGATAGCGCTCGCTCATAGCCGAGCACTCGATGTGCCAGCCCGGCCGCCCCGCTCCCCAGGGGCTCTCCCAACTGGGCTCTTGGGGCTTGGCCCCTTTCCACAGGGCAAAATCCAAGGGGTCCTCTTTGCCTTCTCCCGGCTCCACACGGGCGCCGCTGCGCAGATCGTCGAGGTTGTGGCCGGAAAGCTGGCCGTAGGGCGCAAAAGAGCGCACCCGAAAATAGACGCTGCCGTCCGCAGTGGCATAGGCGTGGCCCTTTTGGATGAGCTTTTGGCAGATCTCGATCATATCCAGGATGTGTTCCGTGGCCTTGGGCTCCACATCGGCTTGGACAACGCCGAGGCGATGCATGTCTTCGTGAAATGCGGCGATGTAGGTTTCCGCAATGGTGGATTCGTCAACCCCTTCCCGGGCAGCCCTGGCGATGATTTTATCGTCCACATCGGTGAAGTTGCGGACGAACGTGACTTTATAGCCGATGGATCGCAGATAGCGCACCAAAACATCAAAAACCACAGCAGAGCGTGCATGGCCGATGTGGCAGTAGTCGTAGGCGGTGATGCCGCAGACGTACATACTGACGTGGCTGTCGCGCAGCGGCTGGAACGGCTCTTTTTTGCGGGTCAGGGTGTTGTAGAGCTGCATGGTGTCTCCTGAGATTCGGGATGGAGGAAAAGGCGCAGACGGGCCCGGAGGATTTCCACGGGCACGAGTTCGAACATGGCGGTGAGCTCGGGGCCGCGGTCGGTGCCGGTAAGGGCCAGGCGCAGCGGATGGTACAGGGCGCGGCCTCGGACCCCGCACTCCTTGCCCACGGCCTGCAGCAGGGCGCCTGCCTCGGCAGGGGACAGGCACGTTCCTTCGGGGGAGTGCGCCAGTTTGGCGTCCAGCGCCGCGAGCACGGCCTGCCCTTCCCGGGCCGCAGCAATGGCCGCGGCGCTGTAGCGGGGAAAGGGCTCGGTGAAGGGCTCGATGGCCTGGCGCAGATCATGGATATGGCGCGAGGCGGGAAGGGCGGCGCGGACGATGGCGGCTTGGGCTTCCGGGTCGAGCTGGTGCCACGGGGCGTCCTGAGGAAGGACGGCGGCGAGCTTGGGACAGATCTCTTGCGGCGGCAGGGCGCGGAAGGCGCGGGCCGCCAGGTGCTCCAACTCTTCGGGGAGAAACACGGCGTTGCCGCGGCCAAGACTCGTGGGATCGAAGCGTGTGACGAGTTCGGCGAGGCCCGTGACCGGCTCGGCGCTGTCCACGGCCCCGGAGATGGAAGCGAGATACTGGGCCAGTGCGCTGGCCGGGATTCCCGCCTGGGCGGCTTCCATCACGGTGGTGGCGCCGCTGCGCTTGGAGAGCTTTTTGCCGTCCCGGTCCACCAGGAGGCCGTGGTGGGCGAAGCGGGGGATGGGCGCGTCCAGGGCCTGGTAGAGGAGGATTTGGCGGGCGGTATTGGTGAGGTGGTCTTCGCCGCGCACAACCAGGGTGATGCCCATGTCCATGTCATCCACCACCACGGCGAAGTTGTAGCTCGGCCAGCCGCTGGAGCGCAGCAGGACGAAGTCGCCGAAGGCCGAGGACGGCACTTCCATAGGCCCCTTGATGGCGTCGTCGAAGGAGATGGTTTGCGGCTCCACCGCCAGGCGCAGGGTGTGGGGTTCGCCGGCCGTCATGCGGGCGAGGGCTTCTGCCTGGGGGATGCGGCGGCAGCGGCCGTCGTAGCGTGGGGCTTGACCGGCTTCGAGGGCGGCGGTCCGCTGGGCGGCCAGGCGCTTCTCGGAGCAAAAGCAGGGGTAGGCCCGGCCTTGGTCGAGAAGCTGCATGGCCACCTCGCGGTAGCGGGCAATGCGGGTGCTTTGCCGCACCACCGGGCCATCGGGCGTCAGTCCCAGCCAGGCCAGGGCAAAAAGGATCTCGGCCTCGGCGGCGAAGGTGGAGCGCTCGGTATCGGTGTCTTCGATGCGCAGCAGAAACCGGCCGCCGCTTTTGCGGGCAAGGAGAAAATTGAGCAGCGCCGTGCGGGCATTGCCCAGGTGCAGGCTCCCCGTGGGGCTGGGGGCGAAGCGGACCACCCAGGGCGTGGCGGCGTCTAGCATGGCACACTCCCCGTGACCACGGCCACGGCCTTGATGCCTTCCTTGCGGCCGGTGAACCCGAGGCCTTCTTCCGTGGTGGCCTTGAGGTTCACCTGGTGGGAGGAAAGCTCCAGCAATCGGGCCACATTGGCGCGGATGGCCTCCCGATGGGGGGCAAGGCGCGGGATCTGGGCGATGATCGTCAGGTCCACGTGATCGATGCTCAAACCCTGCTGGCGGCCGCGTTCCAGGACCTGATCGAGGAGCACGCTGGAAGGGACGGCCTCCCAGCGCGGGTCGGAGTCGGGAAAGTGTTCGCCGATATCGCCTGCCCCCAGGCAACCGAGGATGGCGTCGGCCAGGGCGTGGAGCAGCACGTCTCCGTCGGAATGGGCGCGCACGGCCGGCGCCCCGGGGATGGGCATGCCGCCCAAGACCATGGGGCGGTCGCCGCCGTAGGCGTGGACATCGTAGCCAAAGCCGATGGTATGGCGCCGATTGGGGCGTGGGGGGGTGAGCATGGCCAAATCCTCGGGATGGGTGATTTTATGGTTGCCTGCTGCTCCGGGCACCACCCGCACGCACGCGCCGAGGGCCTCCACGAGGCTCGCGTCGTCGGTGGCCTCCGCCTCGTGCTCGCGGGCCCATTGGTGGGCGCGGCGCAGCACCTCGGCGGCAAAGAGCTGCGGGGTCTGCACCGCCATGAGACGGCGGCGGTCCAGGGTGCGCACGACGCATCCGTCGTGGCAGTCTTTGATGGTGTCGGTGGGAGCAAGTCCGGGGATGATCCCGCCGCAACCGTCCGTCCAGGCATCCACAAGCCGGGCCACGAGAGAGGCCGAGACAAAGGGCCGCGCGGCGTCGTGCACCAGCACGTGGGTGGCGGACGCCGGCACCTGGCAGAGCCCTTGGGCGACAGAATCCTGCCGCCGCGCACCCCCGGGTGCGGTGCGGACTTCGATGCCCAGTGGTTGTTCTGCGAGCAATGTCTCCAATTGTGCGGCGTGGAGGGAAAAGCCCTCCTGGGGGAGCACTACCACCATGCCGCGCATCTGCGGTACTGCCGCCAGGGTTCGGGCCGAGGAGAGATACAAGGGCTCGCCGCCCACGCAGAGGAATTGCTTGGCCACGCCGCCCGTGGCCGAGGCCAGACGGCTGCCTTGGCCCGCGGCCAAGAGGATGCACCAAAGTTGCATGGTCGATACACCAAAAAAACGGAGTCGGACGATAAGCCGGATTCTGTTCCCGCCAACGCGGGCGGCCGTCATTTCTCTGGGACGGCGGTTACCCGCCGCCTCAAGCAACCTACCCGAAGGCATGGGCCGGGCCAGCCGCCTTCCTATTTGGTCTTGCACCGGATGGGGGTTGCCGAGCATGCCGTGTCACCACGGCATCTGGTGGGCTCTTACCCCACCTTTTCACCCTTACCTGCGCGGCAGCGCAGGCGGTCTGTTTCTGTGGCCCTTCTCCCGGGGTCGCCCCCGCTGGACGTTATCCAGCATCCTGCCCTGTGGTGTCCGGACTTTCCTCCCCTGGAAGCCAGGAGCGACGGCCTGTCCGACTCCGTTACGGGTTATGCTTCCGCGCTCTCCTCGCGGGGCGAGAAGTGCTTGTCCCAATACATGATGCGCTGGCAATTGGGACAGCTGACGATCTGCTCTCCCTTTTGCAAGTCGATGTAGTTTTGCGGCGGGATAGCGATGTGGCATCCCAGGCAGATGCCTTCGCGCACCGGGACGATGACCGGGCTCTCCAGCCGCTGTCGGATAAAATTGTACCGCTCCAAGATTGGCTGGGGGATGGCCTTGGTGGCCCGCTCTTTTTCCTGCAGGAGCTTGCCCATGCGCTCGCGCTTTTCTTGGAGTTTGGCATCGAGCTGTGCCTGCTGCTCTTCCATGCGCGCCCGCACCTCCTGCATATCTTTGCCGAGGACGGCCTTGCGGTCTTCCAGCTCGTGGATATCGGCAAGGATGGTGTCGAGCTCTTCCTTGCGCTGGCGATTGGTCTTTTCCAGCGCATCCATATCCCGCATGATGGCGTGATACTCTTTGGTGTTCTCCACCTGCAGGAGTTTGTTTTTATTTTTTTTGATCAGCTGGTCGTCGGCATCGATTTCTGCTTCCAGTTTGTGCTTCTGCTCCAGGATGATATCCAGCTTTTCCTGGATGATGCCTTCTTGCTCCTGCAGGTACTGCAGGCGTTTTTCTAGCTCTTTGAGCTGATGTGGCGCAGCTTGCAATGCCTTTTCCAAGGAAAGGATTTCCGAATCCACACGCTGCAACACGACGAGTTGTTCGATTTGTTCCATGTAGAGGCTCAAGGCGTCTCCTCCTTTACCCCATGCGTATGGGGTTGTGTCCGGGGATAAAATGCACGTGGATGCCCAGCGGCGCAAGCTCGCGGGCGAGGATTTCCATCCAGGTGCGCATCATGGTTTCTTCCAGGGAAAAATGTCCGGCGTCCACGGTGAGCCCCAGGGGTTCCAGGGCCTGGGCGTCGTGGTATTTGATGTCGCCGGTGATAAAGACTTGCGCCCCGCGGTCAAAGGCTGCCCTTCCCAAACTGGCTCCCGATCCCGGGCAGATGGCCACACGGGTGATGCGCCGCGGCGGTTGGCCCACCAGACGGTTGCAGGGGACTCCCCAGTGTTCCAGGCGTGTTCGGAGCGTCTCCCACGAAACGGGCTCTGGAAGATCCCCCACCTGTCCAATGCCTGCGGTGCGTTTCGGCGCACTGAGGGGAGCTTCCAGCCATGGTCCGGAGGCAATGGCCCGAAGCGCGTCGAGGTCTTGGGGCCATACGGCGAGCAGCAGCCCTGTCGGCCCGGGCGCAGCCATGACCGGTGTGATCCCTTGGGGGATGTCCTGCATACGGCCGTCCGGGAGCAGGCCAAGGACAGGGGTTTGGCGGAACGTCTCCTCAAGCACCTGGATCTGGGAAAGCCCCAGGGCGTGGGCGAGCCAGCCTGCGGGCCCGTCCGGATTGGCGTCGAGGCTGGTGTGGGCGCTGTATACCCAGAGGTCGCCGCCCAGCGCCGCCTGGAGGGTGTCTCGGTACGCGTCCAGCCGGCACGGCAGCTGCGCCGTGAGGGCCACGGGGTGGTGCGCCAGGAGAAATTCGCAGCCGAGTGCAATCGCCTGCTGGATCGCCGCTGGCGTGGGATCCAAGGTCACGGCCACGGCGGAGATGGCCTCCCGTCGTGCGGCGACCTGAACACCGCAGCGGTCCCACGAGGCTGCACATGCGGGCGGGGCGTGGTGTTCGATGTGGCGGATGAGGTCTTGGACGTGCATGGGGCTCCTGCGAAAGGCAAAAAAGAGGGCTTACGCCCTCTTTGTCGCTTTTCCGTGTAGTGGGCCACGGCAGCGATGTCAACGCTGCCGCGAAATTCCGTCCTTATTGGGGGCGCACGGTGAGCACCGGCATGGGCGCCACCTTGACCACTTTTTCCGCCACAGAGCCAAAAAGGAGCCGGTTGAGGCCCTTGCGGCCATGGGTGGCCATGACGATGAGGTCTGCCCCATGGGCTTCTGCCTGGCGGACGATCTCTTCGGCGGCGTCACCGCTTACCACCATTCCTTCGGCCGTGAGGCCGGCAAAGTGCTTTTGCACGAATTCCGCCATGACTTTTTCGGCGCCGCTGACGATGTCTCCCACCAGTTGAGGAATGGATGCCGTGGGGAGGTCGAAGATTTCATACTGGATCATGGACGGTGCCACATACAGGGCGATGATGCGGGCGTCGAAGGTGCGGGCGAGCTCGGCCACCAGTTGGGAGACCTTGGCGTCGTCGTCCGAGAGGTCCACGGGATAGAGAATGGTGCGGAACATGATGTCCTCCAGGGATTGCGGTTGGAGAATGGCCCCTCCCTAACGTGGATGCGGCATTGGGGTAAAGAGGAATTTTCTTTTTTGGCCATGGTGCGCAAGCCGGACTTCCGTGCTCGGATCTCTTGACAGACGGCTTGGCGCGGTGCAGACGCTTGGCGGAACTGCCAAATGAAAGTCTGGAAGGAGGTATTATGAGCGGCGTCAGTCAGCGTCTTGCGTTTCTAGATCGGTTTTTGACCGTATGGATCTTTCTCGCCATGTTTGTGGGCGTCGGCCTGGGCTACGGGGTGCCTGCGGTGAAGGACGTGGTGCAGGCCCTGCAAGTGGGAACCACCAACATCCCCATCGCCATTGGGCTCATCCTCATGATGTACCCGCCCCTGGCCAAAGTACGCTACGAGCAATTGGGGCAGGTGTTCCGGAACACCAAGGTGCTCACCCTGTCCTTGGTGCAAAACTGGATTATCGGGCCGCTTCTCATGTTCGCTTTGGCCATAGTGTTCTTGTCGGGATATCACGAGTATATGGTGGGCTTGATCCTTATCGGCCTTGCCCGCTGTATCGCCATGGTCATTGTGTGGAACGATCTTGCCAGCGGCGACCGTGAGTACTGCGCGGGACTCGTGGCGTTCAACTCTGTGTTCCAGGTCCTCTTTTTCTCGGTGTATGCCTATATCTTCATCTCCGTCTTGCCCGATGTGTTGGGGCTTGGGGGCATGGCGGTGGATGTCTCCATGGCCGAGATCGCCAAAAGCGTGTTCATATACCTCGGAATTCCCTTTATCATGGGTCTGATAACCCGGTATGGCGCCATTGCCTGGAAAGGGCGGCAGTGGCTCGAGAGCGTTGTCTTGCCCCGCATCAGCCCCCTCACGCTCATCTTTCTGCTCTTCACCATTGTGGTCATGTTCTCCTTCAAAGGCGAATACATCGTTGCTTTGCCTATGGACGTCATTCGTGTAGCCATTCCGCTCTCGGTATATTTCCTCGTCATGTTCGTGGTCTCTTTTTTCTTGTCCATGAAGGTAGGGGCAACCTATGAACAGACCGTGACCTTGAGCTTTACCGCAGCGTCCAACAACTTTGAGCTGGCCATCGCGGTGGCCATCGCGGTGTTCGGTATCAATTCCGGGGAGGCCTTTGCCGCGGTCATCGGCCCCTTGGTGGAGGTGCCGGTGCTCATCAGCCTGGTCAATGTGGCCTTGTGGCTCAAGAAACGGTATTTCCCCTACGCGGTGCAAACACCCACGGGGGTCTGCCACGTGACGTGCAAGTCCTAAGGAGATCCCATGCGTATCCTGTTCTTGTGTACTGGCAATTCGTGCCGCAGCCAGATGGCCGAGGCCTGGACCCGGGCGCTGCACCCGCATCTGGAGGTCTATTCCGCGGGTGTGGAGAAGCATGGGCTCAATCCGTGGGCCATGCGGGTCCTCGAGGAAGCCGGACTGGATACCTCAAGGCTTTTTTCCAAAACCATAGATGAGCTCCCGGTGCAGGAGTTCGACGTGGTCATTACCTTGTGCAGCCACGCCCAGGAGAATTGTCCGTTTTTTCCGGGCGCGGTGCGGCGGATGCACCACGGATTCGATGACCCGCCGCAGATGGTGACCCCGGATATGGACGAAGCTGCGATCCTTGCCGTGTACCGTCGGGTACGGGATGAAATCCGTCGATTTGTGGAAGAGTTGCCCAAAATCGTAACTTCCTCCTGACGGTCCTTGTCTGCGGCCGTTCTTTCCCCCGCTTCGCTGCGCCAAACGCTTTTGGTGCTTGCGGAGGCGGGTTTTTTTCGTCATAGGACACGGAAAGAAATGGCGACAAGGAAGGCCCATGGGCGGGTGGATGGACATATGCTGGGCAGGCTGTCGGCGCGGCTGGAGCGTGGCGCGAATGCTCGCGGGCTTGCTGGCGGTGGTGCTGCTGGCCACGCTGGGGTTCTATGTGTTTGAGGGCCCGTCGCGTCTTTCGTTATCGGATGCGCTGTGGTGGGCCGTTGTGACCTTGTCTACGGTGGGGTATGGCGACGTGGTCCCCACCACGGCGGGGGGGCGCGTCATGGCCGCTGTGGTGATGGTCGGCGGCGTGGGCGTGTTGAGCGTGGTGACCGGGCAGCTCGCGTCTTCCATCATGGATTACCGCGCCCGGAAGCGGAAGGGGTTGCTTGCTGTGGACGTGAGCCAGCATGTGGTGTTGATGGGATGGAATGCCTTTGGTCCGGAACTCCTTGGGGCCTTGCAGGCAAGCCAGGTGGTGGGGCGGGGGCGCGCTGCGGTGGTCATCGTCACCACCCTGCCGCAGGAGGAGCGTGAGGCCATCGCCTTTCGGCTGGACTTGGGAGACTCCCTGCACTTTGTCTACGGGAGTCCGGCGCACGAAGGGATCGTGCACAAGGCCCGGCCTGCGTGGGCCAAGCTGGTATACCTGCTCGCCCGGGATGACATTTCCGCGGCGGAGGCCGACCAGCAGACGCTGTGTGCGGCCTTGGCCGTGCGGGAGCTGGCGCCGTCCGTTCCTCTGTATGCCGAGGCCATGACGCCGGAAGGCCGGAAAAACCTGATGCGTGCGGGCGTGGATCATGTGCTGGTGCGTGGGGAACTCGAAACCCGCATCCTGGGCATCATGGGGTCCCATGCCGCCATGGGGACAGTGCTGGAACAGATGGTGGGAGCGGGCGGGGATTCCTTGCTCGCATGGCGCTCCCTGGCCGCGGAAGAAAAGACGATGACCTGGGGCGAATTTTTCGCTTCGGCCCGGCGCCGCGGGGAGCTTCCGGTGGCGCTGTGCCGCATGAGCCGTTCCCTGTGTCTGGAGAATATCTTGGATGAGAGCTCGGCCCTGGACCAATTCATCATCGAGCTCTTTCACTCTTCTGGGCAAAAGACGGCCCTGGGTATGGCCGGCCCGCAAGTGGTGACCAACCCTGAAGACGCCCTGTTTCTCGACAGCTTCGACGCAGTGGTGTTTTTGCGTCCCCATAACTAGCCGGAAGCGCTATGGACGACTGGACTCGCATCCCCCTTTTCCGCGACCTCTCGGCACCAGAAATCCTGGAGCTCCAGGAGGTCTTCTGGCCTGTAGCGGTACCTGCAGGCAAAAACCTCGTGACCGAAGGGGAAGTCGGGACGGAAATGTATATCCTCACCCAGGGAAGGGTGCGCATCAGTAAATCCATGCTCGTGGGGAACATCACGCTGCCGGCCTTGGCCATGGAAAATCCGCGCAAGGTCTTGGCCGTGCTCGATGCTTCTCAGTTCCCGCTTATCGGCGAGATCGCCCTCATTGATCGCGACGTCCGCTCCGCCACGGTGTTCGTGGAGGAGGACGCCCAATTTTTGGCCACGGACCGCGAGCACTTTTTGGACCTTGGCCGGCGCAATCCTGCCTTGGCCTTTCGTTTGCTCTTGGCGGTGGCCGAGCGCCTTGCAGGTACGGTGCGTCGTGCCAACCGCGAGGTGATCAAGCTCACCACCGCCCTCGCCCTCGCCCTGGATCGTCTCGCTCGCTAGCTGCTTTTTTCTGCGCCGTCTTTCTCCTTAGTGGAGGCTTGCTTGCATGGCCTGCACATGGGTGGCCATTTGACGCTGAAATGCTGGGTCGAGCACGATGCGAGCGATCTGTTCTTGTGGGAATATCGTGTGAAATGAGTCGTGAAGGGTTTCGAGTTCTTCAGAATATGTCCATATTCCATCATGGGAAAGACATTTCGCCAGCTGATTGGCTAAAAAGATGATGGCAAGGCATTGAAGCATATCATCTTTCCAGTTGAGCTCTTTTGCATCCATCCATCTGGGGTAATGATGGAAGAGGATGAGACTTGCAAGATCGCTATCTAGTTGGATGTCTTCAATCAAAATTTTTGCTGCATGGATATGGGTTGCGGTGAGCATGGACTTCTCCTCGGAGAGTGTGCTCGGATAAGCTGACCTAGTGTACGATGTATACATCGGTATGAGGAGGAGTTTGCCCATGTCGTGCATGAGCGCTGCGGTATAGAGCATCCCTCCATCCAGGCGGGGCATGGCCTTGGCAATGGCCGCGGTAATGGCGGCGGTGTCTGCCATGTGCCTCCAGATATTCCGGAACCAGATTTGGTGGAGGCTGCCTTGGTAGATGTTTTGAGGAAGAAGGCCATAGGCTATCAGGGTTTTGATATTGGAAAGACCCAAGATGGTGACTGCAGTGTGGATGGACTTGATGGTGGAGATGGTGCGAAAGAGGGGCGAGTTGGCGGTGTGGAGCACCCGCGCCGAGAGGACGGGGTCGCGGGCGACCAATGCCGCGACATCGTGCATGCGGACGTTGGGATCGTTGAGGAGGGCAAGGGATGCCTGGAGGCTGGAGAGGCGCTGGAAATGTCGGGCGATGTGCTGGATGGCCGTGTGTGTTGCTGAAGAGATCGGATCGAGTACCGCCTCGCGCTCAAGATTCGCTACAGGCCGCAGCCCGCTGTAGATGTGGTGAATGGCCTGGGTGAGGACTTCGTTGGCAGCGTTGGGGGCTGGGGGGGCGATTTGGGGAAACCCCTCGTCTTCCGGGGAGGAGTGTGCTCGAGGCCGCATGGCGGGCCGAAGTATCCACCACAAGAGAAGCCCGGCGAAAGTAACGCTCGTTGCAAGCAGAAAGATCCCCATGGCGGCTCCTTGTGAGAGAGGTTCCCGGGAGATTGGAAGTTATGCTGGAGGTGGCGGCGATGTCAACGCGGTTATATTTCGCATCGTTGCTTTACGGTGTCGCTCTCCCAAAGAAAGCGGCCCCGAAGGGCCGCATGGTGTTCATTCTGTGGCGGGGTCGAATCCGCATTGCCGTAAGAGCCCCATGCCGCCGGGAACGTCGAGGGTATCCCTACGCCCTGCTGCATGGAGGATACGCTGGGCTTCGTAGGAACGCCCGCCGGTATTGCAGATGAGGAGCACTTTTTTGTCCGTAGGCACCTCGGCAAGGCGATCGCGTAACTGTCCCTGGGGGATGTTTTTCCAGAACTCAGGATGTTTGGTGACATAGGGCTCGGCATTCCCCCATTCCCGACAGTCGATGCAGAGGATGTTTTCTTGTTCACGGTTCTGCCAAAGCTGCATGAATGCTTCTGGCGTGATGGGATCGCAGCGGCCGTGGAGGATATTGTCCGCGGCGTTGGCTGCCGCATTGAGGACGTCCATGGCTGCGGCATAGGGCGGCGAGTAGGTGACTTCCAGGTTGCTGATGTCCGCCAGGGTGGGCCGGAACTTGAGGATGGCGGCCACGGCGTCGATGCGGGCCTTGAGGGAGTCGCCATTGGCGCAGGCCCCTTGGATTCCCAAAACCCGGCCCGTGCCGCGCTCGAAGACGATTTCCAAGGTCACCAGATCCTTTTTGGGGAAGAAGTGGGCGTGGTCGAATTGCACCACCTGGGTGCTTTGGGCGGCAAATCCTTCGCGCCGCGCCACGGGCAAGGAGAGCCCGGTGCCGGCGAAGGCATAGTCGAAGAGCTTGAGGATGAAGGAGCCGACCGCGCCATCGAAGGTCTCCCGGCCTCCGGCCACATTGGTGCCGATGACCCGACCCTGGCGGTTGGCGAGGGAGCCCAGCGGATAGTATCCGGGCTTGCCGGTGACGAGGTTTTCCACCACCACGCAGTCGCCGCCGGCGTAGATGTCCGGATCCGAGGTCTGCATGGTCTTGGACACGATGATGCCACCGCGTTCATGGCAGGTGATTCCTGCCTGGCGGGCCAGCTCGTCATTGGGCACGACTCCTACGGCCAGGATCACCAAGTCCGCGCTCAGTTCGCGCTTGTCGGTGCGCACGCGCGCCACCCGCCCTTCACCTTCCAAGGCCAGGACCTTTTCGCTCGTGTAGACGGCGACCCCTTTTTCTTCCATGTGGTGCTGCGCGATGCGCGCCAAGGTGGGGCTGATGAATCCAGGGAGCACCTGGTCCATGACTTCCACCACCGCGGTCTCGATGCCCCACATGTCCGCCAAGGCCTCGGCCATTTCCAAGCCAATGAATCCCGCACCGACGATGACGGCGGAGCTGACGCTGCCGCTGGCCACGGCTTCTTTGATCCGGATGGCGGCCTCCAGGCTGGAGACCGTATACACGCCCGGCAGATCCCGGCCGGGGATGGGCAGGACGCGGGGGGTGCTGCCTGTGGCGAGGACGAGCTTGTCATAGGGCAAGTCCTCTTCGCGTCCGTCAGGGCCCTGGATGCGCACGGTCTTGGCTTTGCGATCGATGGCCAGTGCCCGGGTTTGGGTGCGTACGGTAAAATCCTTGCAGGCGCGGAAGAATTCCACGTCCCGGACCATGTGGAAGCTGGTCTCCTGCAACTGGGTGTGGTCGGAGACGTCGCCGGAGACGTAGTAGGGAATCCCGCACCCTCCGTAGGAGATCAGTGCGTTGGCATCCACGAGGGTGACCTTGGCTTCGGGAAGTACGCGTTTGACGCGGCAGGCCACTTTGGGGCCGAGGGCCACGCCGCCGATGACCACAACGTTCATGATGCTCTTCTCCTTGAGGTTGATTGCCAAAAGCGAACACTCGCCCCTTAGTCGAAAAGCGTGGGCAGGGGTAGTGGTTGGTGCGGACATTTTATGCGGACTCGAGGCGTCCGGATTACCGTGCGCTTTTCCCTTTGACCGTAGGGGGCATCGTTCTTATGTTTTGTCCGCATGGTGGAAAAAACGAGGAGTATCGCATGGCAGAAACCATTGATGCCATTACCTTGGATTGGTGGGATGAACACGGCGTGCAGCGGGTGCGGCAGCTTCGCAAGGAGGTGCTCTCCCGTGGGGCGTGGACTACCATTGTGTTTGCTTTCCAGGAGTTGGAGCGGGACGGCGAGACCTGGGGGCCGGTGAAATTTCGGCTGGCGCGCTACCAGAAGCGGGGCGGGCGGTTTTTGCCCCAATCCAAGTTCACCTTTTCCTCTTCGAAGCAGGCGCGCCAGGTCATCGCTGCGCTCGGTCAATGGCTCGAGGAATTGGACGGGGAGGAGTAAACCGTGATCGACCCGGTGACATTGCCCACTCAGGACACCCAGCAGGAAGAGGAGCTCCAAGAACCCCGCTGGTATCGGGTATTGCTCCATAACGACGACTATACGACCATGGATTTCGTGGTCCATGTGCTGCAATCCGTGTTCGGCAAGACCGAGGCTGAAGCCTACGCCATCATGATGCGCGTCCATAAGGAAGGCATCGGGGAATGTGGCGTGTATACTGCGGAAATAGCAGAAACCAAAGTCCAGCTCGTGCATTCTCTGGCACGCAGAAATTCTTTCCCGCTTCGAGCCTCCATGGAGGAGGTGTGATATGATGCTGAGTCCAGAATTGGAACGTATCGTTGCTAAGGCGGTTCGGGAAGTCAAGATTCGGCAGCATGAATTTTTGACTCTAGAACATCTTTTGTACGGATACATCAAAGATGAATACGGAAAAAGTATCCTTGAAGGATGTGGAATCGATATATCTCGCCTTGAAGAGCAGCTTCAGCGATTCTTTGTAGAGCATATGGAAATCGCTTTGCGTCCAGAGTACGAGATTGTCCAGACTGCAAGTGTGCAGCGAACCATGCAGCGCGCCGTGCTCCATATTCAATCTGCGGGAAAGCAGCATATTCGCCCTGGGGATTTTCTCGCCTCCATGCTGGAGGAAGAAGACACCTTCGCGGTCTATTTTCTCAAATCCCAGGGGCTGACCCGGCTTACGGTGCTGGAATACATTTCGCACGTGCAGCCGGAAGAGGAGACTTCCACGCGGGGAAGCGATGCCCCGCAGCCGACGTTTTTGGAAAAATACACGGTGGATTTGGTGCGTAAGGCCCGGGAAGGCCGCATCGACCCCCTGATCGGTCGGGAGGTCGAGATCGAGCGGACCCTGCGCATCCTTGCCCGGCGCAAGAAAAACAATCCGGTGTTCGTGGGCGATCCTGGGGTCGGGAAGACGGCGGTGGTGGAGGGTCTTGCCCTGCGTATCGCCCAGGGCGAGGTGCCGGCCATGTTTCGCGACGTGCGCTTGTTCGCCCTCGACATGGGGGCGCTGGTGGCGGGCACCAAGTATCGGGGGGATTTCGAGGCTCGGCTCAAGGGCGTGGTGACGGAACTCCAGAATATTCCGGGCGCCATTTTGTGCGTAGACGAGATCCATACCATCGTCGGTGCAGGCGCCACCAGCAGCGGGACGCTGGACGCCTCCAACATCTTGAAGCCGGTGCTCGCCTCGGGCGAGATCCGCTGCATCGGCACCACTACCTACGAGGAGTACAAGAACCACTTCGAAAAGGACCGGGCCCTTTCGCGGCGGTTCCAGAAAGTGGAGATCCTCGAGCCCAGTGTGGCGGATACCGAAAAGATCCTGTTGGGCCTGCGGGAGCGCTACGAGGCCCATCATGGGGTGCGTTACCAGCCCTCCGCCATCCGCGCCGCGGCGGAGCTTTCCGCCCGGCACATCACGGAGCGGTTTTTGCCGGACAAGGCCATCGATGTCCTCGATGAAGCGGGCGCGGCCTTTGCCCTTTCCGGAGGCCGGCGGCGGACGGTCACTCGGGCGGATGTGGAGCGGATCGTGGCGCGCATGGCGCGCATCCCCAGCGAGCGCCTGGAGTCTTCGGACCGCGAGCGGCTGGCACATCTGGATGCCCGGCTGCGACAGCAGGTCTTTGGCCAGGACGAGGCCGTGGACGTCGTGGTGCAGGCCATCAAACGTTCCCGCGCCGGGCTTGGGCCTCAGGAGCGGCCGGTAGGATCGTTTTTGTGCATCGGTCCCACCGGGGTAGGCAAGACCGAGCTCGCCCGCCGGCTGGCGGAGGCCTTGGGCGTGCCGCTTCTGCGCTTCGACATGAGCGAGTACATGGAAAAGCACGCCGTGGCCCGGCTCATCGGCGCCCCTCCAGGCTATGTGGGGTTTGAGCAGGGCGGCCTTCTCATCGATGCGGTGCGCAAGAATCCCCATTGCGTGCTCCTCCTCGACGAGATCGAAAAGGCGCATGAGGATATGTTCAACATCCTCTTGCAGGTCATGGACCACGCCACCCTCACGGACACCTCCGGCCGCAAGGCGGATTTCCGCAACGTGGTGCTCCTCATGACCTCCAACGCCGGCGCCCGCGAGATGCAAAGCGCGTCCATCGGCTTTGCCTCCGGCGGGGAGGACGAGCGCACCCACCGGGGCATGCAGGCCGTGGAGCGGCTCTTTAGTCCGGAGTTCCGCAACCGCTTGGATGCCATCGTCCCCTTCCATGGGCTCTCCCAGGAGGTTATGGAGCGCATCGTGGACAAGCTCATGGCCGAGCTCGCGGCCCAGCTCGCCCCCAAAAAGGTCCGCATCTGCGTGACCGACGCTGCTCGCACGTGGCTTGCTCAGCGCGGTTTCGATCCTGCCTTCGGAGCCCGGCCCCTGGGGCGGCTGCTGCAAAAGGAGGTCAAAGACCCCTTGGCCGATGCCATTCTTTTTGGTCCCTTGGCGGCCGGAGGAATGGTGACTGTGGATGGGGACGGCGATCGGCTCTCGTTTCAGTACGATCGGTGAGTATGGCCGTCGCGTTTCTCCTGCCTGGAGCGCCGTTTCCGCCTCCTGCCAGCGCCGAGGACGATGGGCTCCTTGCCGTGGGGGGCGATCTCTCCCCGGCGCGGCTTTTGGCCGCGTACCGGCAGGGGATCTTTCCGTGGTATGGCGATGGGCTGCCGATTTTGTGGTGGAATCCCCATCCGCGGCTCATCATCGAGCCGAGTCGCGTCCACGTGCCTCGGCGTCTTGCCCGGGTGCTGCGCCAGGGCCGCTTTACCGTTACCCTGGATACGGATTTCCCCGCCGTGATTCGTTGGTGCGCTTCGATCCCTCGGCCTGGAGGGCTCGGGACCTGGATTGTGCCGGCCATGGAGGAGGCCTACCGGCGTCTGCACGAGCTCGGGTTTGCCCATAGTGTGGAGGTGTGGCGTCAAGGGCGCCTGGTGGGCGGGCTCTATGGCGTGGCCTTGGGCGCAGTGTTTTTTGGGGAGTCCATGTTTCACCTGGAAGCGGATGCGTCCAAGGTCGGCTTGGTCACCCTCGCCCATGCCTTGGCGTGTTCAGGGTACCAGCTCATCGATTGCCAGCAGACCACGCCGCACATGGTGCGCCTCGGCGGGTTTGAGGTATCGCGGGAGGAGTTTGCCCGCCGCCTGGAAGTCGCGGTGCAGCTGCCGACCCAGCAGGGCCGGTGGCGGCTGGAAGGAGGTACGATTGTCTGTGCATCATGAATCGCCGCGTCCAAGCCGCACGCAGCGCAAACGCGCTGTGGAGGCCCTGCAGCGCCTGGGAGAACGCCTGGTGGCGCTCTCGCCTGCCGTGCTTTTGCAGCTTGCGTTGCCTAAAGACGTGGAAGAGGCCGTCGCGGCCTGCCACCGGATGCGTTCCCGTGAGGCGCGCCGCCGGCACATGCAGTATATCGGCGTCGTCATGCGCAGGCTCGACGCCGATGGGGTGGCCCGTTTACTCCGGATCCTGGACGCCGGGGATTTCCATGGGCTCGTGCTGGGCGAGGTCGTAGAGTCCGTGCACCGGGAAGGATAGTCGGTAGCCGGGGACCTGATCCAGCCGGATGCGGCCGATGTCTTTGCCTTCGGGCATGGAGCGCAGCGCCCGGATGCCGGGCGGAAGCGGAAACGGCAACGCGCCGGTACGGATGGTGGTGAGCCGTTCGCCGTAGCGTTCTGCAATGTAGTGGACCAGGGCCTCGAGCTCTTCCGAGGTGAAGGTCTCGAGGATCACCTCCCGGGTTTGCGCCATGGCGTCCTCGTCTCCGGGTTCCACGAGCTCTTCCCACAGCCAGTCGGCGTCTTCCCCTTCGTCCCAGGCGGGGCGGAACAGGTGGACATCGACGTTTTTGCGCCCTTTGAAGCTCTTGATGGTGATCTGTGCGGTACGCCCCCGGGGACAGGGGAGCGAGGGCGGATCGTGGCGGATAATCTCCATAGGGCCTCCTTGAGTATTGGCGTATCCCCTAGCATGCCTTGGGAGGCAGGGCAATTGGTTCGCCCTAGGGCCTCCGGCTCCCCGAGGGCGGCGTTATGGGCGCTGCATGCCGAGATGGGGCCCCGAGGGGCGTGTCTTTTCTGGGGGGCGCATATGGAACTGCCCGCGGCCAGACGGTCGTCGCTTGCGGGCGGCAATCGCGGAACACATCGCAAACAGAACAAAAATCCCTCATGGCGAAAACCATGAGGGATTCGTGCTGGTGGTGCCGGGGGACAGAATTGAACTGCCGACACGGGGATTTTCAGTCCCCTGCTCTACCGACTGAGCTACCCCGGCGAAGCGAGAGCCCCTTTAGAAGAGGGCGCTTGGTTTGGCAAGTCTTTTTTTTCGGGGTGTTCGAAAAAAGTGGTGTGGACTTGCAGGCAGGCGGCGCACCGCTTCTTCAGAGCATCCCGGACTAGTGGTGATGCTCGTGCTCTTTGGGGCCGTGCTCCAGATGGATGAAGTAGATGATGACGCCAAGAACACCAAGGGCCAAAGCCAGGATGAGACCGGAAAACATACGCACCTCCTTGGGAATCGAATGGTGTCCTCGCTAGCGGGAGTTTTCAGGAATTTCAAGGCCGGGCTTGTGTTGCTTTGGGGTGCTTCTTGGCCTAGGGCGAGGCGAGATGTGTTTTTGAGGAGGCGGTATGCGCAAGATCACGTGGGCGGTAGCAGTGGTGCTGTGGAGTGCTGCGGCCTGGGGCATGGATATGGAGGAAGCGGTGCGGGCCGGCTTGGCGGCGCACCCGTCCATTCAAGCGGTGCGGGAGGCCCTGGAAGGCGCGGCGTTTGGGGTGCGCGCCGCGCGCGGCGCCTTCGGGCCTGCGGTGAGCGTGGAATACGGGTACAACCGCCTGGATGAGACGCCGCAGCTTTTGGGCTATCCGGCAGGGACCCGGGACAATTGGCAATTGACGCTGCGGGTGGATCAACCCCTCTTTACGGGCTTCGCCCTGCTTTCGAACCTGGAAAAGGCCAAGCTGCAGGAGGCGGAACTCCGCTCGCGTCTGGAACATGCCCGCGAGCAGCTCGCCCTTGGCATTCGCGAGGCGTTTCTTGGCCTGTTGCAGGCCCGGGCAAGCCGCAAGGCGGCGGAAGACAGCCTGGAGCGCCTGCGGGCGCACCTTCGCCGCAATCAGGCCTTTTTTGAGACCGGGCTTCGCCCCAAACTGGACGTGCTCCAGGCGCAGGTGGAGGTGAGCCGGGCGGAGCAGGCGGTGGTGGAGGCGGACAATGCCGTTGCCGTGGCCCAGGCGCGCCTGGAGACGCTCCTCGCTGCCAAGGCCCCGGTGGAGTTTTCCGGGGAGCTCGATTTTCAGCCGTTTTCGCGGAGCTTGGAGGCGTGCCTGGAGGCGGCGCTGGCGCAGCGGCCGGACATCCGTATTGCCCAGCTCGCGGTGGACACGGCCCGGCAGGAGGCGCGTCTGGCGGCATCTCCTTTGTATCCCCAAGTGAGTGCCCGTTTCGAGTACCAACGGGCCGGGGACGATCCTTCAGTGTCCGGCGATGCCTACCATACCCCGAGCAGCTGGCAGGCCCAGGCTGGGGTGCGCTGGAAGGCCTTCGACTGGGGGCAGACCTATTTTACGGCCCAGCAGGCGGAAAAAAATGTGCTGCGTCTGGCACAGGAATACGAGGCGTTGCGCCTGGAGGCCCAATACGAAGTGCGGCAGCGGTATCTGCAGATTGCCGAAGCCGCCAAGCGGTTGCAGACCGCCCAGGACGGGCTGGCCGCTGCCAAGGAGAGCCTGCGCATGGCCCAGGCCCGCTATGAAGCGCAGGTGGGGACGAATACGGACGTGCTCGACGCTCAGGCCGCCCGCACCGAGGCCGAAACCCGGGTGATCCAGGCCTTGGCCGACCATCGCTTGGCCGTGGCGCGGCTTTTGGCCGCCATGGGCGCGGGGCGGCCGTCGGCCCCGTAGGGGTTATTCGCGCGCCGCCGCGCTCCGGCGGTTTTTGCGGCGTGGTTGGGTGCGCTCTGCCAAGCGGGCAAGTTCCGAGAGTCGCTCGTCCACCTGGGCAAAGAGAGAGCCAGGGGAGAATCGGCCGTTTTTACAGCGCACGCCAGCGCGCATGCCGGTGAGGATCTCCATGGCTTCTTCGATGCAGGAGACCGCGTAGATGTGGAAGCCGCCTGCGCGGATGGCCTCGAGTACTTCGTCCTTGAGGACCAAGTTGTCCACGTTGTCCCGGGGCACGATGACCCCCTGGGTCCCGGAGAGGCCGTGGCGACGGCAGACCTCGAAAAATCCTTCCACCTTGGCGGCCACCCCGCCCACGGCCATGATGGCACCGCTTTGCGAGACCGCGCCGGTGAAGGCGAGATCGAGGCGGATGGGGACGCCGGAGATGGCCGAGAGCAGGGCCGCTAGCTCCGCCCCGGAGGCGGAATCGCCATCCACTTCGGCATAGCTCTGTTCAAAACAGATGCTGCCCGAGAGTACGATGGGCTTGTCCTGGGCAAAGCGATTGTAGAAATAGCTTTTGAGGATCATCATCCCCTTGGTGTGGATGGGGCCGCCGAGCTCCGCCTCCCGTTCCAGGTCCATGATCCCGCCGTGCCCCACGCCCACGGTGCAGGAAATCTGGTGGGGCAGTCCCATGACGTATTCGCCGATTTGCGTCACGGAAAGGCCGTTGGCCACGCCCACTTCGCGGCCGTGGGTGCGTACCTTGATGATGCGGCGGTCGTAGTCGCGCAGGAACTCTTCGTGGTAGAGACCGTTGCGGTAGTCGCGCTCGCGCAGCGTCTCGCGGATGATCTCCGCATCCACGACGCGCACGTTGCGGGCGCGCGCCACGGCCTCTGCCTCGATCATGACTTCCCGCTGGAGGGCAAAGGCCAGGGCCAGGCGCGTGCGGTCTTCGGCCAGGCGCGTGGCGTGGTCGATGAGGGCGGCGTAGGCGTCTTTGGTGAATGGTCGCCGCCGTTCGTGGCGCAGCATGGCATCGAGGGTGTGGGCATAGGCCTGGATGGACGCTGCGTCACGGTCCACGGTTTCTTGGATGTGCGCCTTGATTTTGAAGAGTTTGCGGAAGCGCTCGTCATTGGCGTAAAGGATCTCGTAGGTCTCATCGTCACCGATGAGGATGACCTTGACGCGCAGCGGCACCGGTTCTGGCGAGATGCTGTGGGTGCGCAGGCTGTCGAAGTGATCGCTGGGGTCTTCGAGCCGGGAGAGTTGGGTGCGCAGGCAGCGCAGCAAACCTTCCCAGGCCAAGGGATGGCCCATGAGGTCGTCCACGCGCAAGATGAGATAACCGCCGTTTGCTTTGTGGATGGCCCCGGGGCGGATGAGGGTGAAGTCCGTGTAGAGGGATCCCCATTCGGTCTCGCGCTCGATGCAGCCGAGGAGATTGGCAAAGGAGGGATTGATCTCCTGCACCACCGGAGCACCCTGGGTCTCGGCATTGTCCACGAAAAGATTGACTTCGTAGCGCTGGAAAAAGGAGTCGAGGTACGCCTCCGGCGACGGCTCTTGCGGGGTCTTGGGCTCGTGTTCCGGTCGGCCCTGGTAGCGATCGAGGTTTTCCAGAATGTCCTCGCGCAGTTGGTCGAGGTGGGTGAGCACGGCCTTGTGCTGCGCGAACTTGCGGCGCACCGGCGCCAGCAGCCGGTCCACGAGGCTTGCCCCATGGGCGGTCTCCAGGCGCTGTTCTTGGATACGGAACTCCTGTTCGCAGCGGTTCACCTGGCGGGTGAGGTCCGAGAGGGCGGTGAGCACGGCACTGCTTTGGGCCTTGATGTCTCTTTTGCGCGGCGCATCGAGGCGGTCGTATTCTTCCGAGGTCAGGACCTTTCCTTCCACCAGCGGGGTCAGCGCAATGCCTCCAGTGCTGTCGATGGCGAGGCTAAAGCCGTGGCGACCCGCCGTCTCCTCCATCTTGCCCATGAGGTCTTCCCGGGCGGATGCCAGTTGGGCAAGGAGCTTGCTTTGCGAGCGCTGGTAGCTCGCCTTTTCGAAGTGCCGCGGCAGATCGCGGCGCAGGCGGCGCATGGCCCGTTGGAGCATGTCCTTGAGGATGCGGCCGTGGCCCGCGGGGAGCGACAGGAGCACGGGGCGGTCCGGGTCTGTGAAATTATGGACGTATACGAGGTCCGGCGGCGTGGGCTCCTTGCGGGCGCGTTCGTGCACGAAGCGCTCTACGAGATAGGTGCGTCCCAGCCCCGGAGACCCGGCGACGTAAATATTGTATTCCTTGTCCGGGATACTGGTCCCCCGCTCCAAGGCGCGCAGTGCCCGGGCCTGGAAGAGGACTTCGGGCTGCGGAGCCTGGCCTGGCCGCCACGTGCGGAGCACGCGTCGGGTATTGGTGGAGAAACCCAGCTCCCGGTAGCCGAGAAGACAGTGTTTGATCGAAGGAAGTGTTGGCATGGGCTATGGCATAAAATGACAGGTGCCTTCCGGCAAGAACATTTATGAGTTGCTTGTTTATAAAGACTTTTTTGGGAAAAAACCACAAGGCGTCGTCTTCCCCCGGAAAAGAAAACTTTCGTTGACGACCGCTGGGGCTTGTGCTAGCCGGGGCTCCGATTTGTGATTTGTTGCACAAGACCGCGGTTCTCGCAGGGTGGTGCTCATGTTCTTTGGGAAAAAGAAGAACGACTTTTTCGAGCTGCTGGGCATGGCCTCGGTGATGGGCATCCATTTGGTATCCGGGATCATCGTGGGTCTGGTCATGGGATATTATCTCGATAAATGGCTGGGCACCAAGCCGTGGTTGCTGGTCGTTTTTCTGATTTTTGGCATCATCGCTGGGTACCGGAATATGTTTCGGGAGATGCAGCGCATTCAGCGCAAGGAGAAAGATGCTGCACGCCATTGAGTCCATGCTCTACCGGTGGGGATATTTCGTCCCGGAAGTGCGCCGGATGGTTGCCCTGCAGTTGGCAGTGACCGTGGGGGCGCTGGCACTTTTGCCCTTGGGCGGCTGGGGTCGGGATTTCTGCATCGGTACGGTGTTGGGGACGCTCAATTTTCTTGCCCTGGCACGGTTCATCCAGGAGCTGGTGTTCCTGCGCCGCAGGGCGGTACTGTCGCTGCTTGTCAGTTTTTATGTGCGTCTCCTCCTGACGGGGGGGGCGTTGTATGGTGTTCTGATCCTGTGGCATGCGTCCGTCGCCATGGTGCTCATGGGGCTTGGCACAGTGCTCGTGAATATTTTGCTTTGGGGAATTGTTCATTTTTTGGGGAGAACATCTAAGGAGGCTTGAAGCATGGCTGGAGGATTGCATCCCATTTTTCTCGTGGAGGAGGCGGTCAAGGCCATCGGCTTGGTGGATGCCCATGGGCATGCCCTCATCCCGACCCACGTCCTGTACTCCTGGACGTTTATGGCCGTACTCATCACCCTGTCCGTTCTGGCGACCAAGAATCTTTCCTTGGTGCCGCGAGGATTGCAGAATTTCTTTGAGTTTCTCATCGGGTCCCTGGAGAACTTTGTGGTCGCCAATATGGGAGAAGACGGCCGAAAGGTGTTCCCTGTACTGGCAACCCTGTTCATCTACATTTTGTGCAGCAACGTCGGCGGTCTGGTCCCCGGAAGCGACGCCCCTACCGCCAATATCAACACCACGGCGTCTATGGCGGTGTTCGTATTCGTCTATTATCAGTATTGGGGATTCAAGCTGCACGGGCTGCATTACATCAAGCATTTTACTGGACCGATGATTTGGATGGCTCCGTTGATGTTTCCCATTGAGGTCATCGGACACTTTGCCCGTATGCTTTCGCTCTCGCTGCGTCTTTTTGGAAATATCCGTGGTGAGGATATCGTACTGGCTCTGCTCTTCATTTTGGCGCCGGTGGTCTCGACCGTGCCCATGTATTTCTTGTTTATGCTGGCTGACGTCATTCAGGCTTTCGTGTTCTTCATGCTGTCCATGCTCTATCTCAAGGGCGCATTTGAAGAAGCACACTAATGTGTGGGGAATTGGTCTTTTGACCGTAACATTATCTTCATGGAGGTTTTTGGATCATGCGTAAAGGTATTCTGTCTCTGCTCTCCACCGTGGCTCTCTTGTTCGTGGCCTCTTCCGCCTTCGCCGCTGGCGCGGATCCGGCTCTGGCTTCCAACATCGCTATGGCTACCGCTTTCGGTATGGCCATCGCCGCTGCCGGCTGCGGTATCGCTCAGGGCTTGGGTCTGAAGGCTGCCTGCGAAGGCACCGCCCGCAACCCCGAGGCTTCTGGTAAGATCACCGTGACCATGCTCATCGGCCTGGCCATGATCGAGTCTCTGGCCATTTACGCCCTGGTGGTGAACCTCATCCTGCTCTTCGCCAACCCCTTCGTTGGCTAACTTGTCTCCAAAAGGGGGAGGCAGTGTGTCTCCCCCTTTGTCCTCCCATTCTCCTGGATTTATTCTGTCCCATGCAGCTCAAAAGTGACCATATCCCTCGGGCAACCATCCAGCGCCTTGCCGTATATGTGCAGGTGTTGGAGTCGCTTTTGCAGGCGGGGCAGGACGTGATTTCCTCTGAAGGCTTGGCTCAGGCCTGTGGCGTCAACTCTTCGCAGATTCGCAAAGACTTGGCGTACTTTGGTGAATTCGGCGTGCGTGGGGTCGGTTACCGCGTGGCCGATCTTTTGGCGTCCATCAAGAAATCGCTGGGGATCGATCGCACCTGGAACGTGGCCCTCGTGGGGGTCGGCAACCTCGGTCGTGCCCTGTTGCGCCATGGTATTTTTCGGCGGCGGGGGTTTATCCTGGTGGGGGCCTTTGACTGCGATCCCTTCAAGATCGGTGAGGAAATCGCTGGCCTGGAGGTCGTTTGCTCCCGGCGTCTGAAAGAGAAGGTGGCGGAACTGGGCATTGAGATCGGCATCATCACGACGCCTCCGGAACGGGCCCAGCGGGCGGCCAATTATCTCGTGGAGGCTGGGGTCAAGGGCATAGTCAACTTCGCCCCAGCGCGTATCGAAGTCCCGGACACGGTGGCCGTGGAGTACGTGGACTTCGTGCATCACCTCTTTTCGGTTGCTTTTTCCATCACTCTCGGCGAGGCCAAAGCCCAACCTTAACCTCGGCGGCCGCCATGCCTGGGGTTTGTTTTGGGACTTGCGTTCTCTTCGGCTCTGGGCTATGCGCTCACCCTCTTTTCTCTTGAGGAGGTATTGTTGTCATGAAAAAGGATATCCATCCCCGGCTGTACGACACCACGGTGCGCTGTGCCTGTGGCTATGAGTTCCAGACCAAGTCCGTGGCCGGCGAGCAGATGCACGTGGAAATTTGTGCCCATTGCCATCCGTTCTTTACGGGTGAGCAGCGTTTTGTGGACTCTGCGGGCCGTATTGATCGTTTTCGGAAGAAATACGCGAACATCAAGAAGTAGCCTCCGGCATGCTCCACAAGATCGAGTCGTTGGTCGCCACCTTCCGGGACTTGGAGCGGGAGCTCGCTGCCCCGGATGTGGTGGCCGACCCGGAGCGGTATAAAAAGCTCGCCAAGCGTCACGCGGAACTCGCAGAGATCGTTGCCGAGTACGAAGCGTATCGCGCTGCCCAAAGCCAGCTTGCCGAAGCGCGGGAGATGGCCAAAGATCCGGACCCCGAGCTTTCGGCGTTGGCGGCGGAAGAGGTGGCGGCGCTTGAGGCGCAGCTTGAGCAGCACTTGAGCCGTTTGAAAATCCTGCTTTTGCCCAAGGATCCGTTGGATGAGAAGAATATCATCCTGGAGATCCGTGCGGGCACCGGCGGCGAGGAGGCAGCGCTTTTCGCTGCAGACCTCTTTCGCATGTACAGCCGGTTTGCGGAATCCCAAGGGTGGCGCGTGGAAGTGGTGAGCGCCAGCGAGACCGGCACCGGCGGGTTCAAAGAAATCATTGCTTCCATCTCCGGGGACCGGGTGTATAGCCGCCTCAAGTATGAATCCGGCGCGCACCGGGTGCAGCGCGTTCCTGCCACGGAAAGCCAAGGGCGCATTCACACCTCGGCGGTCACGGTGGCCATTTTGCCGGAGGCCGAGGAAGTGGATGTGCATATCGATCCCAATGATATTCGGGTGGATGTCTTTCGTTCTTCCGGGCCGGGTGGACAGTCGGTGAATACCACGGATTCGGCTATTCGTATCACGCACTTGCCCACCGGCATCGTGGTGTCGTGTCAGGACGAAAAATCCCAACACAAGAACAAGGCCAAGGCCCTCAAGGTGCTCCGCTCGCGGCTGCTCCAGGCCGCTCAGGAAGAATCCAAGCGCGCCTATGACGAAACCCGCAAGGCACAGGTGGGTACCGGCGATCGGTCCGAGCGTATCCGCACCTACAACTTCCCCCAAGGCCGGGTGACCGACCACCGCATTAACCTCACTTTGTATAGCCTCGATCAAGTGATGGACGGCGGGCTCGATCCCATCATCGATGCCTTGATCCAACACTACCAGACAGAAGCCCTCAAAGAAGTCTAGCCCGCCCGCATGGCCCGCATCGCAGAGATCCTGGCCTATTGGGAAGGTCGATTCATGGAAGCGGGGGTGGATTCGCCGCGGCTTTCGGCGCAAGTCCTTTTGGCCCACGTGCTCGGCGTGGACCGGATTGCCGTACTCTTGGAGCGCGCGCAGCACCTGAGCGCGGAGGTGGAGGCCTCCATGGCGGCGCTGGCCATACGGCGCTTGCGCGGAGAGCCCGTGGCCTATCTGGTGGGGGAGAAGGAGTTTTACGGTCTTCCGCTGACGGTGTCGCCCGCAGTACTCATTCCGCGGCCGGAAACCGAAGGCATCGTGGATGTGGTGCGTCGGCATGTGCCTGCGGACGTTACGGGGTGGGTGGTGGATGTGGGGACCGGCAGCGGGGCCCTGGCCGTGGCCCTGGCCACGGTGCTCCCACAGGCGCGGGTGCTGGGGACGGATACGTCTGCTGCAGCGCTGCAGGTTGCTGCCGGCAACGTGCGGCGTCATCGTTTGGAGGGGCGCGTGTGCCTGGCGCGGATGGATCTGGTGAGCGGGGTGAACCTTGCACGCTGTACAGTCCTGGTGGCCAATTTGCCCTACGTGCCCCAGGGCCGGGAGCTGTCCCGAGAAGTGCTGCACTTCGAGCCGCATATCGCGCTTTTCGCCGGAGCCGATGGGCTTGAGGCATACCGACGGCTGCTGCCGCAGCTTGGGGGGATGTCCCCGGGCGCGCTTGTGGTGTGTGAGGTGGATGCCTCCCACGCCGAGGCGGCCCTGGCCCTCGTCCCAGGGCGAGCCCAGCATGCCTGGGTGGAGTTGGACCTTGCGGGACGTCCGCGGTACCTCATTGTTGTTTTCTAGCAACGATGCGGCGTTTTTTCGCAACGTCGAAGAACTGTTTTTTTGAGGGATCGCCCTGAAAAAGTCATTGGTTTTATTGGGTTGAGATTGTGGCATGATGGGTGCAAAAACCGCGGCCATGAAACGGGAAACAACACTCCTTTCTCCCTTCCGGTGTGCAGGCGTGGGGCTCCATAGCGGCGAGCGCGTGGAGATCATCGTGCGTCCGGCCCCGGCAGGCTCGGGGATCCGTTTTTCACTCCCCAGTCCTTCGGGAAGGGTCCTCGTGGCGCCGCGGCCGGACAACGTGGTGGCTACGGTGCTGGCAACCACCGTGGGGTGCGACCAGGCGCGGGTGGCGACCGTAGAGCATCTCTTGGCCGCCCTGGCAGGGATGGAAGTGGACAACGCCTTGGTGGAAGTCCATGGGGGGGAGATCCCCATCATGGATGGCAGCGCCCTGCGCTTTGCCCGGCTCATTGAGGCCGCAGGTGTGCGGCAGTTGGATGCGCCGCGGCGGGTGGCGCGCATCTGCCGCCCGGTAACCTTTGAAGACGGAGATCGCTCCATCCATGCCCATCCCTATCCTGGGTTGCGCATTGAGTACCGTATCCGCTTTCCCCATCCCAGTGTCGGGAGCCAGTCGTACTGCTTCGATGCCACCCCACAGTCTTTTTTGAAGGAAATCGCACCGGCGCGTACTTTTGGCTTTTTGCAGGATGTGGAGCGGCTGCGGGCGGCAGGCTTGGCGCGCGGAGGCTCGCTGGCCAATGCGGTGGTGCTTGGCGACGTCGGCGTCCTCAACCCCGAGGGCTTGCGTTTTGCCGATGAGATGGTGCGCCACAAGGTCCTCGACTTTTTGGGAGACATGGCGGTGGCGCCGTATCGGTTATGCGGCCGGTTCGTGGTGGAGCGCTCCGGCCATGAGGCCAACAATCGCTTCCTGCGGTGGCTCTTTGCCCATGCCGAACAGTATTTGACGTTGGGCGAGACTGAGGATCGCCGCTGGTTTTCTCCGGTGCAGTCGCCCATGCCTGCCCCATGGGGCTTGCACCCCTCGGGGGCAACGGCGTAGCTTGCGAAAAAAAGCGGAGTATGTCCGGGGCGGGGGTGCCCCGGATTTTTTTTGCACAAAATGCACGCGGTGGGCAAAAAAAGCTTGCCAAGTGCATGGGAACTCACTACAAGCGGCCTTCTCCGAGGGCTGGCGTAGCTCAACTGGCAGAGCAGCTGATTTGTAATCAGCAGGTTGCGGGTTCGAGTCCCATCGCCAGCTCCAAGGAAGTAGAGATGGAGGGGTTCCCGAGTGGCCAAAGGGAACAGACTGTAAATCTGTCGGCGGATGCCTTCGGAGGTTCGAATCCTCCCCCCTCCACCATACGCAGTAGGAGACAGTTCCGAGCTGTTGTTTGACTACGAAGAATCGCCGGGCGGGAGTAGCTCAAGTGGCTAGAGCATCAGCCTTCCAAGCTGAGGGTTGTGGGTTCGAGTCCCATTTCCCGCTCCACTTGTTTTTCTTCTGCAACTCGTCCGCTCTGAAGTTTCGTGTCCTGCAGCGTAGCCCATAAAGCGTAATACTTGGGGATATATATTCTTTTTTTCTGAGAGGGGGCAAAGATTATGGCGAAGCAGAAGTTTGAACGGAAGAAGCCGCACGTCAACATTGGCACCATTGGTCACATTGACCATGGGAAGACGACGCTGACGGCAGCGATCACGAAGATTGCGAGCATGCGTGGGCATGGCCAGTACGTGGGTTTTGATCAGATCGACAAGGCTCCGGAAGAGAAGGAGCGCGGTATTACCATTGCGACGGCGCACGTGGAGTACGAGACCGAGAAGCGGCACTATGCGCATGTGGATTGCCCGGGGCACGCGGACTACATCAAGAACATGATTACGGGTGCGGCGCAGATGGACGGTGCCATCATCGTGGTGGCGGCCACCGATGGTCCCATGCCGCAGACCCGGGAGCACATTCTTTTGGCTCGTCAGGTGGGGGTGCCCTACCTGGTGGTGTTCCTCAACAAGGTGGACCTTGTGGATGACGAGGAGCTCATCGAGCTGGTGGAGATGGAAGTGCGGGAGCTTCTGACCAAGTACGAGTTCCCTGGGGACGAGGTGCCGGTGATCCGCGGCTCGGCGCTCAAGGCATTGGAGTGTGAGTCCATCGATTCTCCGGACGCCAAGCCCATTTTGGAGCTTCTGGACGCATGCGACAGCTATATTCCGGACCCGGTGCGCGAGATCGACAAGCCGTTTTTGATGCCCATTGAAGACGTGTTTTCCATTTCCGGCCGTGGCACGGTGGTGACCGGTCGTGTGGAGCGCGGTGTGATCAAGGTGGGCGACGAAGTGGAGATTGTGGGTTTCCGGGAGACCCGCAAGACCACGTGTACGGGCGTGGAGATGTTCCGCAAGCTGCTTGACGAAGGTCAGGCGGGTGACAACATCGGTGCGCTGTTGCGTGGTGTGAAGCGTGACGAGGTGGAGCGTGGTCAGGTGTTGGCCAAGCCGGGTTCCATCACGCCGCACACCAAGTTTGTGGCCGAGGTGTATGTCCTGAGCAAGGAAGAAGGCGGTCGTCATACGCCGTTCTTCTCGGGCTATCGTCCGCAGTTTTACTTCCGCACCACGGATGTGACGGGAGTGGTGACCCTCAACGAGGGTGTGGAGATGGTGATGCCGGGGGACAACACCACGTTCCACGTGCAGCTCATCAATCCTGTGGCCATGGAGAAGGGTCTGCGTTTCGCCATCCGCGAGGGTGGTCGTACCGTGGGCGCTGGCGTGGTCTCGGAAATCGTGGAGTAAGTCATGCGCATCCAGATCCATCTCGCCTGCACTGAATGCAAGCGGAAGAATTATTCGACGGAAAAGAACAAGAAGAACACCACGGCGAAGCTGGAGCTCAAGAAGTATTGCCCCTTCGATCGCCGGCACACCGTGCATCGCGAGACGAAATAGGAATGGAAGGGGAGTGTATGCGCTCCCCTTTCCCTGAATACTGCAGGCCAGTAGCTCTAACGGTAGAGCATCGGATTCCAAATCCGAGGGCTGGGGGTTCGAATCCCTCCTGGCCTGCCATCTTTTTCTCTTCACGACGACCCCAATGAAAAAACATCCCGAAGAAAAAGTCGAGGCGTCCGCGGGAACCCAACGCATCGAGGCCCTGAAGCACTACTTTGAGCAGGCACGTGTCGAGCTGAAGAAGGTCGTCTTCCCTTCCCGGCAGGAAACCGTGGCCACGAGTGTTGCGGTGGTGGTCTTGGTGACGGTGGTGGCCGTATTTTTGGGTTTGGTGGATTTTATCCTGGCCAAGCTCATGCAGGCCCTGCTGTCGTGAGGATATGGGCATCATGGAACACACAACGGAGAAACCGAAGGCGCGGTGGTACATCGTTCATACCTATTCCGGGTATGAGCAGCGGGTGGAGCAGACCATCAAAGAGATGATCCGCACCGGGGCGGCCAAAGGCCTGGTGGAAGAGGTGGTGGTCCCCACCGAGAGGGTCGTGGAGTTGGTGAAGGGACAGAAGCGTACCTCCACGCGGAAATTCTATCCTGGCTACGTCATGGTGAAGATGGTCTTCAATGACGAGTCGTGGCATATGATCCAGAGTATTCCTCGCGTGACGGGTTTTGTGGGCGGTAAAAGCCGTCCGACGCCCCTTACGGATCGCGAAGCGGAACGTATTCTGGCCACCATGGAATCTCGGCAGGAGCAGCCACGTCCGAAATTTCATTTTGAGCGCGGCGATGATGTGCGCGTTATTGACGGGCCGTTTGCCAATTTCAATGGCGTGGTGGAAGAAGTGAATTACGACAAGGGGAAACTTCGCGTTTCCGTTTCTATTTTTGGCAGGCAAACCCCGGTGGAGCTGGATTTTATTCAGGTCAGCAAGGGGTAATACTGGGAAATAGGGAGAAAGCGTATGGCCAAGAAAGTCACCGCGATTGTTAAGCTACAGCTTCCCGCGGGAGCCGCGAACCCGTCGCCGCCAGTCGGTCCGGCGTTGGGTCAACACGGCGTCAACATCATGGAGTTCTGCAAGGCTTATAACGCCAAGACGCAGAACCAGAAGGGGATGATCATCCCCGTAGAGATCACCATTTACCAGGACCGGTCTTTTACCTTTGTGACCAAGACGCCGCCGGCGGCGGTGCTGCTCATGAAGGCCGCCAAGGTGGAGAAAGGTTCCGGTGAGCCCAACAAGAAGAAGGTGGGCACGGTGACCATGAGTCAGATTGAGGAGATCGCCAAGCTCAAGATGCCCGATCTTTCGGCGTATGACTTGGAGGCCGCGTGCCGGACCATTTTGGGAACGGCCAAGAGCATGGGAATCGAAGTGCAGTAGGAGAGGACGAGATATGCCGAAGCATGGAAAAAAAGTGCGTCAGGCCTATGAGGGTATTGATCGCCTCAAGGCCTATGAGGCTTCTGATGCCTTGGGTCTCGTCCTGGAGCGTGCCTTCGCCAAGTTCGACGAGACTGTGGATGTCGCCGTGAATTTGGGGGTGAACCCCAAGTATTCCGATCAGATGGTGCGTGGTGCCGTCTCTTTGCCTCATGGTTTGGGCAAGACGGTGCGCGTGGTCGCCTTCTGTAAGGGAGAAAATGAAGAGAAGGCGCGCGCAGCTGGCGCCATCGAGGCGGGCGGCGATGACCTGGTGGAAAAGATTCGCGGCGGCTGGTTGGAATTCGACAAGGCCGTGGCGACTCCGGACATGATGGGGGTTGTGGGCAAGATCGGGAAGATTCTTGGCCCGCGCGGCCTCATGCCCAACGCCAAGACGGGCACCGTGACCTTTGACTTGGAGAATGCCATCAAGGAACTGTTGGCCGGTAAGGTGGAATTCCGCGTGGACAAGGCCGGCGTGGTGCATGCCCCCATCGGCAAGGTTTCCTTTGGTGTGGAGAAGCTTTTGGGCAATATGCGGGTGTTGGTGGATGCCCTGGTCAAGCTTAAACCTGCCTCGGCCAAGGGGACATACCTCAAGGCCATTTCGGTGTCCTCGACCATGGGGCCGGGCATCAAGGTGGACGTGGCGAGCCTGCGCCGGGCTGAATAGTGTTCCCCATAAGCAAGGAAGATGAGTCCGAGAGAGCAGGCGGGCAACCTTAATATCCTGCGGAGACTCGCGGCTCATTCTGCCTGAAGCGTAAGCAAGAGGTGACGTGTGGATAGGGCAGAAAAAGGCAAGATCATTGAAGGCCTGAAGGACCGTGCCGAGCGGGCGCAGGTGGCCATTGTGACCGATTTTCAAGGTCTCTCCGTGGCCCAACTGACTCCGCTGCGGGCGAAGCTCCATGAGGCCGGCTGCGACTACCAGGTGGTCAAAAACACCTTGGCGCGGCTTGCGTTCAGCCAGACCCCGCACAATGTGCTGGGAGAGAAGCTGAAGTACAGCTGTGCAGTGGCTTTTGGCTACGACGATCCCGTGGTCGCTGCCAAAGTTGTGGTGGAGTTTGCAAAGAAGAACGATAAGTTTTCGGTGCGTTGCGCGAGCCTCAACGGCAAGTTGCTCGACGAGGCGGCGGTAAAGGCCCTTTCCGACCTGCCGAGCCGCGAACAGCTGCTGGCGCAGGTCCTGGGCACCATGAACGCCGTGCCGCAGAACTTCGTATGCCTCTTTGCCAACGTCCTGCGGGGCATGCTCAATGTCTTGAGCGCCCTGAAGGAAAAGAAAGAACAAGAATGAGCCAATCCGTGTACTTTTGAGGAGGAAACAATGTCCGGTATTACCAAAGAACAGGTCGTCGAGTTCATTGCCAACATGACCGTGCTCGAACTCGCGGAGTTCATCAAGGAATTGGAAGAAAAGTTCGGTGTCTCTGCTGCTGCCCCGGTGGCTGCAGTGGCCATGGCTCCGGTGGCTGGGGCTGAGGCTGCCCCGGTGGAAGAGAAGACCGAATTTGACGTGGTGCTCAAGGATGCCGGCGCCAACAAGATCGGTGTCATCAAGGTGGTGCGCGCACTCACCAATCTGGGTCTGAAAGAGGCCAAGGCCAAAGTGGACGAGACCCCCTCGGTGATTCTCGAGGCTGTCTCCAAGGACGCCGCCGCGGATGCCAAGAAGCAGTTGGAAGAGGCCGGCGCGCAAGTTGAAGTTAAGTAAGCTTTTGTCCTTCGCACATTCGCTTTCCGTAAAGAGTGTAAGGGGCGACTCTTACACTCTTTACGCCTTTTTTTGATTTTTTCCCTACCCGAAGGGCCTTGTCCTCAAGACCGCTCAGCTCTTGCCTGCCCAGCAACATCTTTTCCGAGGGGAAACGATGAAAAAATTGATCAAAAAATTCGGACGAATCAAAGACTCCGTGTCCCTTCCCCACCTGCTTAGCCTGCAACTGGACTCCTATATCAAATTTCTTCAGGCCGATGTTCCCCCGAGCATGCGCGCCAATACAGGCTTGGAGGGCGTGTTTCGTTCGGTCTTTCCTATACATGACTTCAACAATACTGCTACGCTGGAATACGTCAGCTACGAAATATTGCCGCCGAAATATGATGTCGATGAGTGTATCGCCAAGGGGCTGACGTATGAAGCGCCGCTGCGCCTCAAGGTCCGACTGGCGGTGTATGATGTTGATGAAGAAACCGGTGCCCGCTCTATTCACGATATCAAGGAGCAGGACCTTTACTTTGGCACCATCCCGCTCATTACACCTAAAGGCACCTTTTTGGTGAACGGCACCGAGCGGGTCATCGTCAACCAGTTGCAGCGTTCCCCCGGCGTATTGTTCGAGCATGACTCAGGCAAGACGCATTCGAGCCGCAAGGTGCTCTACAGTTGTCGCATCATTCCCATGCGTGGCTCATGGCTGGATTTTGATTTCGACCACAAAGATATCCTTTACGTGCGTATCGATCGCCGCCGCAAGATGCCGGTGACGATTTTGCTCAAGGCCATGGGCATGAGCACCGAAGATATCCTGGCGTACTTTTATCAGCCAGAGACATTCCGTCTGGACGGCGATCGGGTGCTGCGCAAGGTCGAGGAATACAATTTGCGCCGCGAATCCGCCTATGAGGATATCGTGGAGCCAGGTGGCAAGGTGCTCGTGGCTGCGGGCAAGCCCATCACCCGTGGGGCGTGGCAGCGCATGCGCCGGGCAGGGATCGAATACTATGCCGTGCGTCCCGAGTCTTTGGAGACCGAATACGCCATGCGGGACATCGTGCACCCCGAGACCGGCGAGGTGCTCATTCGCGCCGGCCAGCCTTTGGTGGCGGGCGCGGTGGAACGCTGTCGCGAGGCCGGAATCACGGAGTTTGCCTGTATCTTCTGCACTGGGCCGGAAGTGTCCACGGCCATTCGGGATACCTTGGATCTGGACAAGTGCGAAGACATGGAGGCTGCACAGATCGAGATCTACAAACGTCTGCGCCCCAGCTCGCCCCCCACGCCCGAGGTGGCGGCAACCTTTTTCGACAACCTGTTCCGCAATCCGGATTACTACGATCTTTCGGCCGTGGGCCGCTACAAGCTCAACGCCCGCTTGGGGCTCGATCTCCCCATCGATCATCGCACCCTCAGCAACGAAGACATTTTCCGGGCCATCAAAAAACTGGTGCACCTCAAGGATACCCATGGCCCGGCCGATGACATCGACCACTTGGGCAACCGCCGGGTGCGTCCGGTGGGCGAGCTGGTGGAAAACCAGTACCGCATCGGTTTGGTGCGCATGGAGCGGGCCATCAAGGAGCGCATGAGCCTGCAGGAAGTCTCGACCCTCATGCCCCATGACCTGGTGAACCCCAAGCCGGTGACTGCGGTACTCAAGGAGTTCTTCGGCACCTCCCAGCTTTCCCAGTTCATGGATCAGACCAACCCGCTTTCGGAAGTGACCCATAAGCGCCGCCTTTCGGCCTTGGGGCCTGGCGGTCTGACCCGCGAGCGGGCAGGGTTCGAGGTCCGCGACGTCCATGTGAGCCATTACGGACGCATTTGCCCCATCGAGACCCCGGAAGGCCCCAACATCGGCCTGATCGTCTCCCTGACGACCCATGCCCAGGTCAATGACTTTGGATTCATCGAGACCCCGTACCGGGTGGTCCGCGAAGGCAAGATTACTGACGAGGTACGGTATTTCGACGCTTCCGAGGAGGCAGGCCAAGTCATCGCCCAGGCCAACGCCCGCTTTGACCCGGAAACCAAAGAGTTTCTGGACCCCCTCATCGAGGCGCGCGTGGACGGCGAAGTGGCCTTGGTGCCTCGCGAGGAAGTGACCCTCATGGACATTTCCCCGAGCCAGATCGTGTCCATCTCTTCGGCGCTCATCCCCTTCTTGGAGCATGACGACGCCAACCGTGCCCTCATGGGTTCCAACATGCAGCGTCAGGCCGTGCCGCTTTTGCGTGCGGAAGAGCCCTTGGTGGGGACCGGTATCGAGGGCGTGGTGGCCCGGGATTCTGGGGCGTGCCTTCTGGCGGAGGCCGATGGGGTCGTCAGCTATGTGGATGCCGAGCGTATCGTCGTGGCCTATGACGACGCCGACCTTTTTCCGCAAACCGGAGGGGTGCGGTTCTACGACCTCCAGAAATTCCACAAATCCAACCAGAATAGCTGCTTTGGGCAGAAGCCGCGGGTACGCATCGGCGATCGCGTGCGCAAAGGTGATATCCTTGCCGATGGGCCGGCCATCAAAGATGGCGAGCTCGCCCTGGGGAAGAACCTCTTGGTGGCGTTCATGCCTTGGTGCGGATACAATTACGAAGACTCCATCCTCATCTCCGAGCGCATGCTCAAGGAGGACGTCTATACCTCCATCCATATCGAGGAGTTCGATGTCTTCGCCCGGGATACCAAATTGGGTCCGGAAGAGATCACCCGGGACATCCCCAATGTGGGCGAAGATATGCTCCGCAACCTCGACGACAGCGGCATCATCCGCATCGGCGCTCGGGTCAAGGCGGAAGACATCTTGGTGGGCAAGATCACGCCCAAGGGGGAGACACAGCTCACTCCCGAAGAGCGCTTGCTGCGTGCCATCTTCGGTGACAAGGCCCGGGATGTGAAAAACACCTCCCTCAAGGTGCCGCCGGGGATCGAGGGGACGGTGGTCGACGTCAAGGTGTTCAACCGCCGCTCCGGAGAAAAGGACGAGCGCGCCAAGGAGATCGAGCGCTATGAGTTGGACCGCCTCGATCAACGGGAGCAGCTCTATATCGCCAGCCTGACCCAACGCACTCGGGAACGTATTTGGGAGATTTGCAAGAACAAGATCGTCTCCAAGAGTGTCCCAGGCAAACGCAAGGGCGAGGTCATCCTGGAAGCTGGCCAGCCCATGCGCTGGGAGGTTCTGCAGGAACTGCCTGTCAAGAAGCTTGCCGGGCTGTTTGCGGCCAAGGAGACCAACGAAGCTGTGAAGGTCATGCTGGAGCAGTATGACCTTCAGGTCAAATTCATCAAAGACTACTACGACAATAAACGTGCCAAGGTCACGGAAGGCGATGACCTGCCCCCGGGCGTCATCAAGATGGTCAAGGTGTACATCGCGGTGAAGCGTAAACTCAGCGTCGGAGACAAGATGGCCGGCCGCCACGGCAACAAGGGCGTGGTGTCCAACATCCTCCCTGAGGAGGACATGCCGTTTTTCGCTGACGGCACACCCGTGGACGTGGTCCTCAACCCCTTGGGCGTGCCCTCGCGCATGAACATCGGGCAGATCATGGAGACCCATTTGGGATGGGCCGCCAAGGGGCTGGGCGAACAGATCGCGGCCCTGGTGGAACGCGGCGAACACGTGCGGGTGGTGCGTGAAGAGATGAAGGCCATCTTTGACGCCCCGGAGACCCAGGAGCTCATCGACTCCATGGAGGACGAGGAGCTTTTGGAGACGGCGCGCGCCCTCAAAAAGGGTATCGTCATGAAGACCCCGGTCTTTGATGGCGCCCACGAAGAGGAGATCTGGGCGCTTTTGCAGAAGGCCGGCCTCCCTGACGATGGCAAGGCCCTGCTCTATGACGGCCGTACCGGCGAGCCCTTCTACAGCCGGGTCACGGTGGGCTACATGTACTACCTGAAGCTCCACCATCTGGTGGACGAAAAGATCCATGCCCGCTCCACGGGCCCCTATTCCTTGGTCACGCAGCAGCCGCTGGGCGGCAAGGCCCAGTTCGGCGGTCAGCGCCTGGGCGAGATGGAAGTATGGGCCTTGGAGGCGTATGGCGCTGCCTATCTCTTGCAGGAATTCCTCACCGTCAAATCCGACGACGTCAACGGGCGCGTGAAGATGTACGAGAAGATCGTCAAGGGTTCCAATTTCTTGGAAAGCGGCATGCCGGAGTCGTTCAACGTTTTGGTGAAGGAAATGATGGCCTTGGGTCTGGAGGTGTCCCTGATTGAAGAGGACTCCAAAAAGCGCGTCAAGCGCAAGTAAGATGGCTCTTTCAGGATATATAACGGCCAACCCGCGAGGATTGCAGTATGACCCTAGATGACCTTTTTACCCAGCGTGGCAGTGCCACTACGCTGTTCAATAGCCAGAATCTGAAGGCCATCGGCATCAGTCTCGCCTCCCCAGAAAAGATCCGTGAATGGTCGTATGGCGAGGTGAAAAAGCCGGAGACCATCAACTATAGAACCTTTAAGCCGGAGCGAGATGGCCTTTTCTGTGCCAAGATTTTCGGACCGGTAAAGGATTACGAGTGTAATTGCGGCAAATATAAGCGCATGAAGCATCGGGGTATCGTGTGCGAAAAGTGCGGCGTGGAAGTCATCGCTTCCAAGGTTCGCCGTGAGCGCATGGGGCATATCGAGCTTGCGGCCCCTGTGGCGCACATCTGGTTCCTCAAGTCGCTTCCCTCCAAGATCGGAACATTGCTCGACATGACCATGGCCGATCTGGAGAAGGTGCTCTATTTCGATTCGTATATTATCTTGGATCCCGGAGAGACGACACTGCAGAAAAAACAGGTCATCTCCGAAGAGCAGTATTTCCAGATCTTGGATCATTACGGGGAAGACGCCATCAAGGTGGGCATGGGCGCAGAGTCCATCAAGCTGCTGTTGCAAGAGCTTGATCTGCCCACATTGCGGGTGCAACTGCGCGAGGAGTCGCAAACCACCCGCTCGGTAACCAAGAAGAAAAAGATCGCCAAGCGGCTCAAGATCATTGAGGCCTTTCTCGAGTCTGGCAATAAGCCTGAGTGGATGATCCTCGACGTCATCCCGGTCATTCCGCCGGAGCTCCGGCCTTTGGTGCCTTTGGATGGTGGCCGGTTCGCCACTTCGGACCTGAACGACCTCTATCGTCGGGTCATCAACCGCAACAACCGTCTGAAGCGTCTCTTGGAACTCGGCGCCCCGGATATCATTATCCGCAACGAAAAGCGCATGCTCCAGGAGTCGGTGGACGCCTTGTTCGACAACGGCCGCCGCGGCCGGGCCATTACGGGCACCAATGGTCGTCCTCTCAAGTCCTTGTCGGATATGATCAAGGGCAAGCAGGGGCGTTTCCGTCAGAACCTCTTGGGCAAGCGGGTGGACTACTCGGGCCGTTCCGTGATCGTGGTGGGGCCGTCCTTGAAGCTCCACCAATGTGGTCTTCCCAAGAAAATGGCCTTGGAGCTTTTCAAGCCGTTTGTGTACGCCAAGCTGGAAGAGCGCGGTATTGCGAGCACCATCAAGAGCGCGAAAAAGATGGTGGAGCGCGAAGATGTGGCGGTGTGGGACGTGCTCGAGGAAGTGGTGCGCGAATATCCGATCCTGCTCAACCGCGCTCCTACCTTGCATCGCTTGGGTATTCAGGCCTTTGAGCCCCTGTTGGTGGAAGGCAAGGCCATCCGGCTGCATCCGCTCGTGTGCACGGCCTTCAACGCCGACTTCGACGGTGACCAGATGGCGGTGCACGTGCCACTGTCCATCGAGGCGCAGATCGAGTGCCGCGTGCTCATGATGAGCTCCAACAACATCCTGTCGCCGGCCAACGGTTCGCCCATTATCGTTCCCTCCCAGGATATCGTGCTTGGGCTGTACTTTTTGACCGTGGAGCGCCCCTTTGGGAAGGGTGAAGGCATGGTCTTCGCCGATCCCGGCGAAGTCATCTGCGCCCTGGATGCCGGCCACTTGGATCTGCATTCCCGCATCAAGGTCCGCATCGACGGCCAATTGGTGCCTACGACACCGGGCCGCATCCTGGTGCGCGAGATCGTGCCGCCGCAGGTGCCTTTCGACGTCTATAATCGGGAGCTGAGCAAAAAAGCCATCGGCCGTCTGGTGGGCGAGGCCTACCGCCTGGCTGGCACCAAGGCCACGGTGCTTTTGTGCGACAAACTCAAGGACCTGGGCTACGAATACTCCACGCGCGCCGGCTTTACGGTGTGCGTCAAGGACCTCACCATCCCGGCCAAGAAGGAGGAGATCCTGGCCCGTTCGTATGCCGAAGTGGCGGACATCGAGCAGCAGTACCGTGACGGCATCATCACGCGTACGGAAAAGTACAACAAGGTGGTGGACGTCTGGAGTAAGGCGACCACCGAGGTCACGGAAGAGCTGATGCGCGTCCTCAAGTACGAGGAACTCACGGATCCCAAGACCGGGAAGACCGAGAAATGCCACAGCTTCAACTCGGTGTTCATGATGGCCAACTCCGGTGCTCGTGGTAATCAGGACCAGATCCGTCAGTTGGCGGGCATGCGCGGCCTCATGGCCAAGCCTTCGGGCGAGATCATCGAAACGTCGATTACGAGCTGTTTCCGCGAAGGGCTCACGGTGCTCCAGTACTTCACCTCCACCCATGGTGCACGCAAGGGGTTGGCGGACACGGCGCTCAAAACCGCCAACTCCGGATATTTGACGCGTCGCTTGGTGGACGTGGTACAGGACGTCATCGTCAGCGAGTATGACTGCAAGACCGTGGATGGTATTGAGCTCACCCACGTGAGCAAGGGCGGCGAGATCACGGTGCGCTTGAGCGAGCGGGTCTTGGGCCGCGTGGCCATGTACGATGTGGCGGACCCTGAAACCGGTGAGATCTTCATCAAGGCCAACGAGCTCATTACCGAGGACCTCGTGGCCGAGATCGAGCGGCGCGGCGTGGCGGCCATCACCATTCGTTCGGCCTTGACCTGTAAGGCCCGTCACGGCGTGTGCGCCCTGTGCTATGGCCGTGATCTGGCCCGCGGACATTTGGTCAACGTGGGCGAGGCCGTGGGCATCATCGCCGCCCAGTCCATCGGTGAGCCGGGGACACAGCTCACCATGCGGACCTTCCACATCGGTGGCACGGCTCACAAGGAAGTGGAGCAGAACCGCTATGTGGCCATCAACAAGGGCCGTGTTGTCCTGTCGCGGGTGCGCACCGTGGTCAATGACCGGGGCGAGCGCTTGGTGCTCGGCAAAAGTGGCCAATTGCGCATCGTGGATGACACGGGCGTGGAGCGGGAGAAGTATCCCTTGCCGTCGGGCGCCAAGCTCTTTGTGGAGGCCGGCGCCGAGGTGAAGAAGGGGGACGTGCTCGCCGAGTGGGATCCCTTCAACGAACCCTTCCTGGCGGATGTGGACGGCGTGGTCAGCTTCCATGACATCGTGGAAGGTCGTACGGTGCAGGAAAAGATCGACGAGACCACGGGCAAGACGACGCTGACCATCATGGAGTTCCGCTCCTCCAACTATCGTCCCCGTATCTCGGTCTGCGATGCCCACGGCGCGACCAAGCTGCGGCCCGACAGCGGCACCGAGGCGGTGTACACCTTGCCGGTGGGTGCCATTCTCATGGTGCGCGACGGCGACGCGGTGCGGCCGGGCGATGTGCTCGCCCGCAAACCGCGCGAAACCTCCAAGACCAAGGACATCGTGGGTGGTTTGCCGCGGGTGGCCGAGCTCTTCGAAGTGCGCAAGCCCAAGGATCAGGCGGTCATCACCGAGATCGACGGCGTGGTGAGCTTTGGGCCGGACTCCAAGGGCAAGCGGAAGATCATCGTGGAGCCCGAGGTGGGCGAGCCCCGGGTGTATCTCATCCCCAAGGGTAAGCACATCACCGTGGCCGAGGGCGACTTCGTGGAATGCGGCGAGCCGCTCACCGAAGGGCACCCGGATCTCCACGACCTTCTGCGCATCAAAGGCGAGAAGTACCTGGCCGCCTACCTGGTGGACGGCGTTCAGGACGTATATCGATTCCAGGGCGTATACATCAACGATAAGCACATCGAACTGATCGTCCGCCAGATGCTGCGCAAGGTCACGGTGCTCGAACCCGGAGACACTGGCTTCCTCATGGGCGAGCAGGTGGACAAGAACCGGTTTTTCCGGACCAACGCCAAGGTCATGGCTTCCGGGCAGCGTCCCGCCACGGCCGAGCCGTTGGTGTTGGGGATTACCCAGGCGTCGTTGACCACGGAGTCCTTCATTTCGGCGGCGTCGTTCCAGGAAACCACCAAGGTGCTCACCGAGGCGGCGCTTTTGGCCAAGAAGGACTATCTCTACGGCCTCAAGGAAAATGTCATTGTGGGACGTTTGGTCAATGCCGGTTCGGGCTTCCGAGCCTACGTCCACAGCGACATCGTGGTGCCGGAGCAACCGGAGAGCCCGGATAAGTTTTTGGAAGAGTTGGAAAAGGACCCGTACCTGGTGGATGAATGAGTGCCAGGGCCAGGGACTAGTTGTTGACAAGGGACGGGGGGCATGAATATGCTACCCCTTCTCGAAAAGTTCACTCAAGGGAGAGAGCCATGCCCACAATTAACCAATTGGTGCGTAAGGCGCGGGCCAAGCAGCATAAGCCCAACAAGCGTGCTGCCTTGCAGCAATGTCCGCAGCGCCGGGGTGTTTGCGTGCGTGTGTATACCACTACGCCCAAAAAGCCCAATTCGGCATTGCGGAAAGTTGCCCGTGTCCGCCTGACCAACGGGATCGAGGTGACCTCGTACATCCCCGGGGAAGGCCATAATCTGCAGGAGCATTCGGTGGTGATGATCCGCGGCGGTCGTGTCAAAGACTTGCCCGGTGTGCGGTACACCATCATTCGCGGTACGCTCGATGCGGCTGGCGTTCAGGATCGCCGGAAGAGCCGGTCGAAGTATGGTGCGAAACGTCCGAAATAAGTGAGGGGGAATAAGGTATGCCGCGTAAGGGTCCTGCGCCGCGGCGCGAGGTGTTGCCCGATCCCAAGTATGGGAGCCGTCTCGTCGCCAAGTTCATCAACCAGATGATGGTGGATGGGAAGAAGAGCGTTTCGGAAAAGATATTGTACGCCGTGATGGATGAAGTGGCTCGGCGTTTGGAAATGGAGCCGCTCAAGGCCTTTGAGCAGATCGTCGACAAGGTGAAGCCGCAGATGGAAGTCAAGTCCCGTCGGGTGGGCGGTGCGACGTACCAGGTGCCCATGGAAGTGCGCCCGGCACGTCAAGAGGCATTGGCTATTCGTTGGCTGATTACATATGCGCGTTCCCGTGGCGAAAAAGGCATGGTGCAGCGTTTGACGGCTGAATTTGTGGATGCGTTTCATGAGCGCGGTGGTGCCATGAAAAAGCGGGAAGACACCCACCGCATGGCGGAAGCAAACAAGGCTTTTGCCCATTATCGTTGGTAAACGAGGTTTTTCGTGTCCAAGCGAGTCCCCATAGAACGGCAGCGGAACATCGGTATTATGGCCCACATTGATGCGGGCAAGACGACGACTACCGAGCGGATTCTCTTTTATACCGGTGTTTCGCACAAGATTGGTGAAGTCCATGACGGCCAGGCCACCATGGACTGGATGGAGCAGGAGCAGGAGCGTGGCATCACGATCACCTCTGCGGCGACCACGTGCTTTTGGAAGGAGCATCGGATCAATATCATCGATACCCCGGGGCATGTGGATTTTACCGTAGAAGTGGAGCGCTCGTTGCGTGTTCTCGATGGCGCGGTGGCGGTGTTCTGCGCGGTGGGTGGGGTGGAACCCCAGTCGGAGACCGTGTGGCGCCAGGCAGACCGGTATCGGGTCCCTCGCATTGCCTTTGTGAACAAAATGGACCGTTCTGGCGCGGATTTCTTCCGTGTGGTCGGGATGATCCGCGACCGCCTCAAAGCCAAGCCGGTACCCATCCATCTCCCCATTGGATCGGAAGAAAACTTCCAGGGGCAGGTGGACCTGGTGCGCAATGTGGCGCTTTACTACGACGAAGAGTCGCAGGGCCAGAAGATCGAGGTGCGGGAAATCCCGGCGGAGCTGGCGGACCAGGCGGCCGAATGGCGCCATCAGCTCATGGAGGCTATCGCCGAAGAAGACGAGTCGTTGCTGGAGAAATACCTGGGTGGCGAGGAACTCTCCACTGAGGAGATCCTGCAAGGCATTCGCCAGGCGACCATTGGCATGCGGATCTGTCCGGTGCTGTGTGGTTCGGCCTTTAAGAACAAGGGCGTGCAGGCGCTGTTGGACGCAGTGGTGGATTTTCTCCCTTCTCCAGTAGATATCCCGCCCATGACCGGTACAGATCCCGAGACTGGCGAGGAAGTGCAGTGCGTCTGCTCGGATGACGAGCCGTTGGCGGCTTTGGCGTTCAAGCTGATGGCAGATCCCTTTATCGGTCACCTCACCTTCCTGCGCATCTATTCCGGTGTCCTTGAAGCCGGCTCTACGGTGCTCAATGCCAATACCGGCAAGAAGGAGCGCATTGGCCGCCTGCTCAAGATGCACGCCAACAAACGCGAGGAGATCAAAGAGGCCTTTGCGGGGGACATCGTGGCGGCTGTGGGACTCAAGCTGACCGCTACTGGCGAGACCTTGTGCGATTTGAAGCGCGTGGTGCAACTCGAGTCCATGGACTTCCCCGAGCCGGTTATCGAGGTGGCCATTGAGCCCAAGACCAAGACGGATCGGGATTCGCTGTCCCAGGCCCTGCAGAAACTGACCAAAGAGGACCCCTCCTTCCGGGTGAAGACCAACGAAGAGACAGGGCAGACGCTCATCGCAGGTATGGGTGAGCTGCATCTGGAGATCATCGTGGACCGTCTCATCCGGGAATTCAAGGTGGACGCCAACGTGGGGCAACCGCAGGTGGCGTACCGGGAGACCATCACCAAACCGGCGGAGAAGGACCTCAAATACGCGAAACAGAGTGGTGGACGGGGACAGTACGGGCACGTGGTCATCAAGGTATTTCCGCAGGAGCCGGGCGCTGGATACGAGTTCGTCAACTCTATTGTGGGCGGTGTTATTCCTAAGGAATACATCCCTGCAGTGGATAAAGGTATCCGTGATGCCTTACAGAATGGTGTGCTCGCCGGATTTCCCATGGTGGATGTGAAAGTGGAATTGGTGCATGGCTCCTACCATGAGGTGGATTCCTCGGAGCAGGCTTTTTACATTGCTGGTTCCATGGCGGTGAAGGAGGCCTGCCGTCAGGCGGCCCCGGTACTGCTTGAGCCCATCATGTTCGTGGAAGTGCTGACTCCTGACGATTATATGGGCGATGTCATTGGTGACCTCAACGGCCGTCGTGGTCGCATTGTGAACATGGAGCCTCGTCAGGGCATGCAGATCGTCCGTGCGCATGTGCCGCTCAGCAACATGTTCGGCTATGCCACGGACTTGCGTTCCCGCACGCAGGGGCGTGCAACCTATACCATGCTGTTCGATCATTACGACCGGGTGCCGGCCAATTTGGCCGAGGAACTCATTAAGAAGGCGTAAGGGGCAAAGATTATGGCGAAGCAGAAGTTTGAACGGAAGAAGCCGCACGTCAACATTGGCACCATTGGTCACATTGACCATGGGAAGACGACGCTGACGGCAGCGATCACGAAGATTGCGAGCATGCGTGGGCATGGCCAGTACGTGGGTTTTGATCAGATCGACAAGGCTCCGGAAGAGAAGGAGCGCGGTATTACCATTGCGACGGCGCACGTGGAGTACGAGACCGAGAAGCGGCACTATGCGCATGTGGATTGCCCGGGGCACGCGGACTACATCAAGAACATGATTACGGGTGCGGCGCAGATGGACGGTGCCATCATCGTGGTGGCGGCCACCGATGGTCCCATGCCGCAGACCCGGGAGCACATTCTTTTGGCTCGTCAGGTGGGGGTGCCCTACCTGGTGGTGTTCCTCAACAAGGTGGACCTTGTGGATGACGAGGAGCTCATCGAGCTGGTGGAGATGGAAGTGCGGGAGCTTCTGACCAAGTACGAGTTCCCTGGGGACGAGGTGCCGGTGATCCGCGGCTCGGCGCTCAAGGCATTGGAGTGTGAGTCCATCGATTCTCCGGACGCCAAGCCCATTTTGGAGCTTCTGGACGCATGCGACAGCTATATTCCGGACCCGGTGCGCGAGATCGACAAGCCGTTTTTGATGCCCATTGAAGACGTGTTTTCCATTTCCGGCCGTGGCACGGTGGTGACCGGTCGTGTGGAGCGCGGTGTGATCAAGGTGGGCGACGAAGTGGAGATTGTGGGTTTCCGGGAGACCCGCAAGACCACGTGTACGGGCGTGGAGATGTTCCGCAAGCTGCTTGACGAAGGTCAGGCGGGTGACAACATCGGTGCGCTGTTGCGTGGTGTGAAGCGTGACGAGGTGGAGCGTGGTCAGGTGTTGGCCAAGCCGGGTTCCATCACGCCGCACACCAAGTTTGTGGCCGAGGTGTATGTCCTGAGCAAGGAAGAAGGCGGTCGTCATACGCCGTTCTTCTCGGGCTATCGTCCGCAGTTTTACTTCCGCACCACGGATGTGACGGGAGTGGTGACCCTCAACGAGGGTGTGGAGATGGTGATGCCGGGGGACAACACCACGTTCCACGTGCAGCTCATCAATCCTGTGGCCATGGAGAAGGGTCTGCGTTTCGCCATCCGCGAGGGTGGTCGTACCGTGGGCGCTGGCGTGGTCTCGGAAATCGTGGAGTAGTGGATCATGATGATGCAAAGCGATAAGATCCGCATCAAATTGCGTGCCTACGACTACCGTATTTTGGACAAAGCTGTAGCGGAGATTGTGGACTCTGCACGCAACACAGGTGCGTCCATTGCAGGTCCGATCCCTCTACCGACTCGTATTCACAAGCAGACTATTCAGAAGTCGGTGCATGTGGATAAAAAGTCGCGGGAACAGTTTGAGCTGCGTGTGCATAAGCGTCTCTTGGACATCCTGGAGCCCACTCAGCAGACCGTGGATGCTTTGGGGAAATTGAATCTTCCTGCTGGCGTTGATGTCGAGATCAAGCTGTAAGCAGGATTATTATAGAGGCGAATTGTTATGAAGCAGACCATGGGACTTGTGGGCAGAAAGATCGGCATGACCCGTATTTTTGGGCCGGATGGCAATGCTATCCCGGTGACGGTGATTCAGGCTGGTCCCTGTCCTATTGTGGAGAAAAGAACTCCCGAGCGCAATGGGTATTCTGCGCTGCAGATTGGTTTTGAGGAAGTGCCTGCGCATCGCCTCAACAAACCGGAGCGAGGCCATCAGCAGAAGGCAAATTGTGGCTTTTATAAAATGCTGAAGGAAATTCGCTTGCCGGATGCCTCGGGCTTCGAGGTGGGTCAGAGTCTGACTGTGGAGATCTTCCAGCGTGGCGACCGTGTTGCGGTTACGGGGACATCCAAGGGCCGCGGCTTTGCCGGTGTAATCCGCCGCTGGAACTTCGGCGGCGCCCCTGCCACGCACGGCCATGAGAAGGTACATCGGAAGCCGGGCTCCATTGGCCAGTGCGCATGGCCGAGCAAAGTATTCAAGGGCAAGAAGCTCCCTGGCCACTACGGGGCGAAGCGCTCTACGGTCCTCAATGTGGAGATCGTAGATGTCCGGCCCGAGGAAAACGTGGTGCTTGTTCGTGGCCAGGTGCCCGGCCCCAAGCAGGGGATCGTGGTCTTGCGGAAGATGAAATAAAGGATGCGTACCATGGCACATACAAAGGTAGTCAATCAACGCAATGAGGTCGTCGGTGAGATGGACTTGGCCGACGAGATTTTCCGCGTCGAGATTCGGCCGGAAATCCTTCACCTAGCAGTGCGTTCCCATCTCGCCAAATTGCGTGCAGGTACCGTGGGCGTGAAGACTCGGGGATTGGTGCGCGGTGGCGGCAAGAAGCCGTGGCGCCAGAAAGGGACGGGCCGTGCTCGGGCCGGATCCATCCGCTCCCCTCTGTGGCGTGGCGGTGCGGTGGTGCATGGCCCGGTGGCGCGTGATTATGGCTTCAAGATCAACAAGCAGGTCCGCCGATTGGCCTTGAAGATGGCGCTTTCGAGCAAATATGCCACAGAGAGTCTGGTGGTGGTGGACAAGCTGGCCTTGGAGCGCATCAAGACCAAGGATTTCGTCGCCTGCGCCAAAGGTCTGGGCCTGAAAAAAGCCTTGATTGTTGTGAGTGAACCCGATAGCAATCTTACTCTTTCGGCCCGGAACGTGCCGGGTATGTTGGTGGTGGAGCCTTCTGCCATCAATGTTTACGAAATCCTGAAATATCCTCAGCTGGTGCTGGATAAGGGCGCCGTCGAGGCCTTGCATGCGAGGTTGAAGTGATGGAGAGCACGCAAATTTTGTTGCGGCCGCTCATTTCCGAGAAGACCACCTTGATGAAGCAGAATGCCAATCAGGTGGCTTTTCTCGTGCATCCGGCTGCCAACAAGATCGATGTACAGCGCGCCGTGGAGGATGTGTTCGGCGTGCAGGTGACGGCGGTGAACATGGTTCGCTATCGTCCCCGGGTACGGACAAAATTCGGTCGGGCCGCGGGCAAGATTCGGGGCTATAAGAAGGCCTATGTGACCCTTGCTCCAGGGGCTTCCATCGACTTTTTCGAAGGGGTTTGATGTATGGCGATTCGGAAACTCAAGCCGACTTCTCCAGGCCGGCGGACGCAAACGGTGCATACCTTCGAGGAAATCACCAAGGTCGAGCCGGAAAAGTCCCTTACCGTGGGGCTGTGCAAGAAGAGCGGCCGGAATCATTTTGGCCGGATTACGGCCCGCCGTCGTGGCGGCGGGGTCAAGCGGCGCTACCGGATCATCGATTTCAAGCGCAACAAGCTGGACATCCCCGCCCGTGTAGCCAGTATCGAGTACGATCCCAATCGGAGCGCGCGTATTGCCCTGCTTTCGTATGCGGACGGCGAGAAGCGCTATATTTTGTGCCCGGTGGGCCTGCAGGTGGGAGACACCGTCGTGGCCGGGGACTCCGCGGACATCAAGCCCGGCAATGCCCTGCCTTTGGGTCGGATTCCGCTGGGTACGTTGGTCCACAACGTGGAGCTTCATCCTGGCCGCGGCGGTCAGATGGCGCGGTCTGCGGGCACCTATGCCCAGCTTATCGCCAAGGAAGGGACGTATGCCCTGCTGCGTCTGCCTTCGGGCGAAGTGCGCAAGGTCTTGGCGACGGCCATGGCTACCGTGGGTCAGGTGGGGAACTTGGAGCATGAGAACATCTCTTTGGGTAAGGCTGGCCGCAACCGTTGGTTGGGGCGGCGTCCGAAGGTGCGTGGCGTGGCCATGAACCCTGTGGACCATCCCTTGGGTGGTGGCGAGGGCCGGAGTTCCGGTGGTCGCCATCCGGTGACCCCGTGGGGTAAGCCCACCAAGGGTGCCAAGACGCGTTCGCCCAAGAAGGCGTCCTCCAAGTTTATCGTCAAACCCCGCGGTACCAAGTAGGAGTAGCTATGCCGAGATCCCTCAAAAAAGGCCCCTTTGTGGATGACCATCTCCTCAAAAAGGTGGAAAAGGCCAACGCAGAGCGGAGCCGTCAGGTGATCAAGACCTGGTCCCGCCGTTCCACGATTATCCCTGAGATGGTGGGGCTGACTTTTGCGGTGCACAACGGCAAGAAGTTTGTGCCAGTGTTCGTGTCGGAAAATATGGTGGGGCACAAGCTCGGCGAGTTTGCCCCCACGCGGACGTTCTTCGGCCACGCCGCAGACAAGAAGAAGAAATAAGGCGGGAAGGAGATATGGAAGCGAAAGCCGTTGCCAAGTTTCTGCGCGTCTCGCCCCAGAAGGCGCGGCTCGTGGCGCGTAACGTCACGGGCAAGCCTGTGGAAGATGCCTTGAACATTTTGAAGTTTACTCCCAAGAAGGCAGCCCGTCTCATTGAGAAAGTTTTGGCCTCCGCCATCGCCAATGCCGAGCACAATGCGAATTTGGATGTCGATAGCCTGCTGGTGAAGGAGATCCGTATCGACGGTGGTCCAAGCTGGAAGCGCATTCGTCCTCGGGCCATGGGCCGTGCGTACCGCATTATCAAGAGAACCAGCCACATTACAGTGGTCGTGGACGAGCGATAGGAGGACAGAGCCTTGGGTCACAAAGTACATCCTTACGGATTTCGTGTCGGCTATAATAAGCCTTGGAAATCGCGTTGGTTCAGCGACAAGAAATATGCAGAGTATGTTTTCGAAGACCATAAGCTGCGTCGCTATGTCAAAGATAAGCTGAATCACGCCGGGATTGCCAAGATTGATATTGAGCGTGCGGCGGACAAGGTTCGTCTGATTCTGTATACGGCTCGTCCGGGTATCGTTATCGGCCGAAAGGGCGCAGAAATTGAGAAGATGCGCTTGGAGCTGCGCCAGAAGTTCGGTCGCGAGTTTGCCATCGAGGTCAACGAAATTCGTCGGCCCGAGATTGAGGCGCAGTTGGTGGCGGAGTCCATTGCCCAGCAGTTGGAACGGCGGGTGGCCTTTCGTCGGGCCATGAAGAAGACGATTTCGCTAGCGCAAAAATTTGGTGCTCAGGGCATCAAGGTGCAGGTGAGCGGCCGTTTGGGCGGTGCGGAAATCGCACGTACCGAGTGGGCCCGTGAAGGTCGTGTGCCGCTGCATACCTTGCGCGCCGACATCGACTATGGCCTGGCCTTGGCCAAGACCACATACGGGGTCATCGGGGTCAAGGTGTGGGTCTTCAAGGGCGAGATTTTGAGTGAGGTGAATAGCTGATGCTCAGTCCAAAACGCACCAAATTCAGAAAGCAGCAGAAGGGACGGGTTCGGGGGGTCGCCCAGCGCGCCACCACCGTTGCCTTTGGTGATGTGGGCCTCAAGGCCCTTGAGTGTGGCAAGATCACGAGCCAGCAGATTGAGGCGGCCCGTATTGCCATGATGCGGCATATCAAGCGTGGCGGCCAGGTCTTTATCCGCATCTTTCCGGACAAAGTGATCACGGCCAAGCCATTGGAAGTGCGCCAGGGGAGTGGAAAGGGTTCTCCCGTGGGATGGTGTGCTCCGGTGCAGCGTGGTCGGATGTTGTACGAGATCAAGGGCGTTGATGTTGAGCTTGCCAAGGAAGCTTTGCGCAGAGCGGCGCATAAACTGCCGATCAAGACTATGATAGTCGAAAAGGAGTAATGCATGAACGCTCAGGAATTGCGTGCGATGGATGCCGCAAAGCTCAACGAAAAGCTGCAGGAGTTCCGTAAGGAGTTGATGAATCTCCGTTTCCAGCATGCCACTGCGCAGCTGGAAAATACGCAAAGAATACCGCAAGTCAAAAAATCCATTGCTCGGATTTTGACTGTCTTGAAAGAGAAGCAGATGGAGACAAGGTGATGAGCAATAGCGGTAAGACTTCGAACAAGAGAACTCTTGTTGGCTTCGTCGTGAGCGACAAGAATGACAAGACCATCGTCGTCCGCGTTGAAACCTTGGTCAAGCATCCTATCTTGAAGAAATACATTCGCCGTAGAAAGAAGTTTATGGCGCATGACCCCAACAATGAGTGTCGCGTGGGCGATAAGGTCCAGATTGTGGAACATCGTCCGCTGAGTGCGCATAAGAACTGGCATTTGGTGAAAATTATTGAACGGGCGTTGTAGGGGTATCCGTTATGATTCAGATGCAAACGACGTTGGATGTCGCGGACAACTCCGGGGCCAAGAAGGTAGCCTGCATCAAGGTGCTCGGCGGCAGCAAGCGTCGCTATGCCCAGGTTGGGGATGTGATCATGGTCTCAGTGAAAGAGGCCATCCCCCATGGCAAGGTGAAAAAAGGCGATGTGCTGCAAGCGGTGATCGTGCGGACGAAAAAAGAGATCGGTCGCCCGGATGGCACCTACATCCGCTTTGATACCAACTCTGCGGTCCTGCTGAACAAGAACATGGAGCCCATTGGCACCCGTATTTTTGGGCCGGTGGCCCGAGAGCTGCGGGCCAAGAACTTCATGAAAATTGTCTCTCTCGCTCCCGAGGTGCTGTAATGGCTAATCGCGTCTGGAAGATTCATAAAGACGATACCGTGATGGTCCTTGCGGGCAAAGACAAGGGCAAGATCGGTAAGGTGACGCGTATTTTGCGTGATAAAAATAAAGTCGTCGTGGAGAAGGTGAATGTGGTGAAGAAGCACATGAAGCCGAATCCATATGCAGGACAGCCAGGGGGGATCGTCGAAAAAGAGATGCCCATTGATGTGTCCAATGTGCAGTTGGTGTGCCCGGCGTGCGCCAAGCCGACGCGGGTGGGCTACCGCTTCACCGAAGACGACAAGAAACTGCGCTACTGCAAAAAGTGCAACGAAACGATCAGCTAAGGTGTCGTGATGACCAACCTCGAAAAGATCTACAGGGAAAAAGTCGCCCCTGAGCTCGCCAAGGAATTTCAGTACAAATGCGTTATGGAAGTTCCGCGGATTACCTATGTTTCGTTGAACATGGGGTTGGGCGAGGGAAGCCAGAACAATAAGCTTATCCAGGATTCTGTACGCGATTTGACTCTGATTGCAGGACAGAAGGCCGTTGTGACGCGGGCCAAAAAATCCATCGCTGCGTTCAAGCTGCGTGAAGGGATGCCCGTTGGATGCCGCGTGTCCTTGCGTCGGGATAGAATGTGGGCTTTTCTGGAGAAGCTGATCCTTATTGCGCTTCCGCGGGTGCGCGACTTCCGTGGAATTCCCGACCGTGGCTTTGATGGCCGTGGGAATTATACGCTGGGCATCAAGGAGCATACCATTTTCCCGGAGATCGAGATGGATAAGGTCGAGAAGGCCGTCGGTATGAATATCTCGATTGTTACAACGGCAAAAACGGATAAAGAAGCCAAGATGCTTCTCAAGCTCCTTGGAATGCCTTTCAGGAAGTAAGGAGGAATGTAACTTGACTCGTACATCCTTGATGGTCAAGGCTCAGCGGAAGCCCAAGTTTTCCACTCGGAAATACAATAGATGTCCTATCTGTGGACGTCCGCGTGCCTTTTTGCGGAAATTTGGTGTGTGCAGAATTTGTTTTCGGAACCTGGCACTGGCTGGTGAGCTGCCTGGTGTGCGCAAATCGAGCTGGTAGAATGGGAGGCTCCATGGCTGTTGTTGATCCTATCGCGGATTTGCTGACGAGAATTCGCAATGCCCATATGGCGCGCCATACTCAGGTGGCCATGTCTCCCAGCCGGATGCGGGAAAGTATCCTGACGATCCTCCAGGAAGAAGGCTTTATTGAGCAGTTTGAGAAACGGGATGGTGCGTTGGTGGTGCGCCTCAAGTACCACGACCACAAGCCCGTCATTTCTGGGCTCCGTCGTGTCAGTAAGCCTGGCCGCCGGGTGTATGTTCAGGCTGCGCAGATCCCGTCGGTGCAGAATGGTTTGGGGATTTGTATCCTTTCCACCTCCCAGGGGGTGATGGAAGGCAAGCATGCAAGCGCCAAGGGGATCGGCGGCGAGCTGATCTGCGAGATCTGGTAGGGAGGGAAGCGATGTCTCGAGTTGGAAAATTGCCCATCCCTGTTCCTGCGGGCGTGGACATTGCCATTGCTTCGGATGCCATTACGGTCAAAGGGCCGAAGGGGACGGTTACCCTTGCCCAGCATCCGGCCGTGGAAGTGGTGCTCGAGGGGGGCGTGGCAGCGGTACGTCGCCGTGATGACTCCCGCATTGCCCGCCAGCAGCATGGCCTGCGCCGGACCTTGTTGGCCAATGCGATTGTGGGCGTCACCAAGGGATTTGAGAAGTCTCTGGAAGTGGTTGGCGTGGGATATAAGGTGAATGTGCAGGGCAATACGGTGGTGCTGTCGGTGGGATACTCTCACCCGGTCAACTATGCGCTCCCTCAGGGCATCCAGGCCAAGGTGGATGGCAATAAGATTGTCATCTCGGGCTGTGACAAGCAGGTGGTGGGCGAAGTGGCTGCGCAGATTCGCCGCGTGCGGGAGCCTGAGCCGTATAAGGGTAAGGGAATCAAGTACGTGGACGAAGTGATCCGTCGCAAGGCCGGTAAGTCCGGCGGTAAGAAGTAGGTGGACGTATGACGTTGTCCAAACAAGAAGCACGAAAAAAGCGTAAGGTTCGGATTCGGAAAAAGATTTCCGGGACTCCGGAGCGTCCTCGCTTGGTGGTCTTCCGTTCCAACAAGCATATCTATGCGCAAATCGTTGACGACTCCCGAGGGGTGACCCTGGCTGCGGCGTCTACGTTGAATCTTGAGGAAAGCGCGGTGAGCCTGACGGTGGAGTCCGCCAAGCGGGTGGGCCTGAAGATCGCGGAAGAGGCCAAGAAGAAAGATATCTCCGCGGTGGTCTTCGACCGCAATGGCTTTTTGTTCCATGGCCGCGTGAAGGCCGTAGCCGATGGCGCCCGGGAAGGCGGTCTGAACTTTTAAGCGCCGGGGATATCCATGCAGCAGCACAACGAATTGGAACTTATCGAGCGGCTTGTCGCTCTCAATCGTGTGGCCAAGGTGGTCAAGGGTGGCCGTCGCTTCAGCTTTAGCGCTTTGGTGGTGGTCGGCGATGGCAAGGGCCGGGTCGGCTTCGGGTTGGGCAAGGCCAACCAGGTGCCGGATGCCATTCGCAAGGCAACGGATCATGCGCGGAAGAATATGGAGTCCGTGGCCTTGGTGGACGGGACCATCCCGTACGATGTCATTGGCGAGTTTGGTGCAGGGCGCGTGCTCCTCAAACCGGCTTCGGCGGGCACGGGGATCATTGCCGGTGGCCCGGTGCGTGCCGTCATGGAGGCCGTGGGTGTCCATGACATCCTCACCAAGGCCATTGGCACCAACAATCCCCACAATGTGGTGCGCGCCACCTTTGCCGGGTTGCGTTCCTTGCGCGGCGCGGAACAGGTGAGTTCCATGCGGGGCAAAACCCTGACCATCAAGCGAAAGTAGGCGGTTTCCCATGCTCAAGGTGAAATTGATCAAGAGTCTCATCACCCAACCGACGGCGCAGCGGAAAATTGTCGCGGCCCTGGGGCTGCGACGGCTCCATCAGGTTCGGGAGCTCCCCGATAATCCCTGTACCTGGGGCATGATTCGCAAAGTCCAGCATCTGGTGGAGGTGGTTCGATGAACTTGTATGAGCTCTATCCGTTCCCGGAGGAACGCTCGCAGCGCAAACGTCTGGGCCGGGGCAATGCCTCGGGTCAGGGCGGCACCGCTGGCCGCGGACACAAGGGACAGAAGGCCCGCAGTGGCGGGAAAGTGGCTCCGGGATTTGAAGGTGGGCAGATGCCTCTCTTCCGGCGTCTTCCCAAGCGGGGGTTCAAAAATCCTTTCCGCGTCGAATATCAGCCCGTTGCTTTGGGGACCATTGCGTCGGCGTTTGCAGGTAAGGCCGAGGTGAGTGTTGAGGACCTGTATGCGGCACGTCTCGCTCGTGAAGGGGCGCCGGTGAAGGTGCTCTCCGACGGCGAGTTGACCTCGGCCATGCGCATCACCGCGCATAAGTTCAGCAAAAAGGCTGTGGAAAAGATCTCCGCCGTTGGCGGCACCGCAGTGGCGTTGGAAGGGTGATGCCGTGAGCACGACAAAGGGTGCCAACGCAGGGTTGGACAGCCTCAAGGGCAAGATCTTGTGGACGTTTCTCCTTCTCGCCGTGTACCGGGTGGGCATCCATTTGCCCATCCCCGGGGTGGACGGGAAGGCTTTGGCCGACTTCTTTGCCAGCGTCCAAAACACCTTGTTTGGGCTCTTTGATATGTTCTCGGGAGGCGGACTGCGGAATCTGTCCATCTTTGCCTTGGGCATCATGCCGTACATCTCCGCCTCCATCATCCTTCAATTGCTTACCGTAGTGAGCCCCGAGCTCAAGCGCCTTTCCCGTGAGGAAGGGGCGGCAGGCCGGAAAAAGATCACCCAATACACCCGGTATGCCACGGTGTTGATCTCCGTAGTCCAGGGGCTTGGCATCGCCGTGGGGCTGGAGAGTATGTCGAGCCCTACCGGTGCGTCTGTGGTGTACTTGCCGGGTTGGGGGTTTCGGGCCATCACCGTGATGACGCTCACCGCCGGCACGGTCTTTTTAATGTGGCTGGGGGAAAAGATCACGGAAAAGGGCATTGGCAACGGCATTAGCCTCATCATTTTTGCAGGTATTGCCGCGGGATTGCCCAGTGGCCTGGGCCGGTCGTTGCGCCTGTTGGGAGCTGGTGAGCTTTCGCTTTTCCTGGCCCTGTTGCTTGTGGTGTTCATGGCCGCGGTATTGGTGGGAATCGTGTTCGTGGAGCGCTGCCAGCGTCGGATCCCCATCCATTACGCGAAGCGAATGATCGGGCGGAAACTCTATGGCGGCCAGACCAGCCACCTGCCATTGCGGCTCAATACCGCAGGGGTGATCCCGCCCATCTTTGCCTCGTCGTTGTTGATGTTTCCGGCAACCTTGGCCAATTTTTCCCACGCGGAGATTTTGCAGAGAGTCTCGGAGTGGTTTCGTCCGGACACCGTGCTGTATAACCTTTTGTTTATTGGCCTGATTATTTTCTTCTGCTATTTTTATACAGCGATCATTTTTGACCCCAAGGAAATTGCCGAAAATCTGAAGAAACAAGGCGCCTTCGTCCCAGGGATTCGTCCCGGACAAAAGACCGAGGAATACCTCGACAAGGTGCTCAACCGTTTGACTTTGTGGGGCGCTCTCTATATCTCGATCATTTGCGTTTTGCCGGTTGTACTCATGCGCCAGTTTCATGTCCCCTTCTACTTTGGAGGCACCTCTCTGCTCATTGTGGTGGGCGTGGCCATGGACACCATGAGTCAGGTGCAGTCCCATCTCATCTCGGGCCAGTACGAGGGGCTGCTTGCCAAGGCCCGGGTGAAAGGGCGTCGGGCATGAAAAAATACCGGGGCATTTTCCTGAAGAACGATCAGGAAATCGCTGCGCTGGAACGATCGAATCGTATCGTGGCGGAGATTTTAGACCGGATCTGTTCCATGGTCCGACCTGGGATCACCACCATGGATTTGGAAGAGCAGGCTGTTGTGCTGTGTACGGAATATGGCGTGCAGCCTGCCTTTAAAGGGTATCACGGGTTCCCGTATGCCCTGTGTTGTTCGGTGAACGAAGAAATCGTGCATGGTTTTCCTTCGCTGCGCCCATTGCGGGAAGGAGACCTCTTGTCCATTGATTTCGGCGTGGTGTGTGATGGTTTTTATGGTGATTCGGCTCGGACGGTAGGTGTGGGATCTATTGCGGAGGACGCGGCTCGTCTTCTGGAAGTGACCGAGCGCTCCCTCTATCTGGGGATTGCGCAGGCGCAGCCAGGAAACGACCTCTACGATATTTCCCGTGCGGTGCAGGAATATGTGGAGGGGCAGGGGTTCCATGTGATCCGGCGGTTTGTGGGGCACGGTATCGGCCGTATGCTCCATGAAAAGCCGGAGGTGCCTAATTTTGTTCCTCGGGGTGCATCGCGTCTGCCGCTTCGGCCAGGGATGGTCCTGGCGATCGAACCTATGGTGGCGGTGGGAACCGAGCTTGTCGATATCCTCTCCGACGGCTGGACCGCAGTCACGAAGGATCGAAGCCTCGCCGCCCATTTTGAACATTCCGTGGCCATCACGGAAAAAGGACCAATCATCTTAAGTCGGCTTTCGTAAGCTGGCATGAGGGAGATGTGCGTATGAAAGTGCGGCCTTCCGTTCGGAAAGTATGCCCAAAGTGCAAGTTGATCAAACGCAAGGGCGTCTTGCGGGTTATCTGTGAAAATGCCCGGCATAAGCAGCGCCAGGGCTAGCGGAATGAGGGGGAACGTGTGGCGAGATTAGTCGGTGTTGATTTGCCGCGGAACAAGCGGCTCGATATTGCGTTGACCTATATTTATGGCATCGGTCGAGCAACTGCGCTCAAGATTCTCGATGCGACGGGCATCGATTGGACGAAGAAGAGCGATGACCTGACCGCCGATGACATCAACGCCTTGCGCAAGGAAATCGAGGCGAACTACAAGGTGGAAGGTGACCTGCGCCGCGAGGTGGTGACCAGCATTAAGCGGCTCATGGATATCGGCTGCTATCGTGGGCTTCGGCATCGTAAGGGCTTGCCTTGTCGTGGTCAGCGGACGCACACCAACGCGCGCACCCGCAAGGGACCGCGTCGGGCTGTGGTGGGGAAAAAGAAGAAGTAAGGTGAGGAGCGAAAATCGTTATGGCGAAACCACAGCGCGTGACCAAAAAGAAAGAAAAGCGCAATATTCCGGTGGGGATTGCGCATATTACCAGCTCGTTTAACAACACTATCGTGACCTTTACCGATCCTGCGGGGAACGTGGTAAGTTGGGCGAGTGCCGGTGCTTCGGGATTTCGTGGATCCCGCAAGAATACCCCGTTTGCGGCGCAGAAAGCCGCGGAGACCGCTGCCCGCAAGGCTATGGATTGCGGAATGCGTACCGTGGGGATTTATGTCAAAGGTCCGGGCGCGGGCCGCGAGTCGGCTATGCGTGCCATCAATGCCTTGGGGATGCGGGTCGTCTTTATTCGCGACGTCACTCCCATCCCGCATAATGGATGCCGTCCGCCTAAACGCCGTCGAGTCTAAGAGGGGGAGTAGCCTTGGCTAGATATACGGAAGCAAAATGCAGAATTTGTCGCCGTGAGGGCACGAAGTTGTTCCTCAAGGGAGACCGCTGCTATACGGATAAATGCGCTTTTGATCGTCGCCCGTACGCTCCTGGCGATCATGGAAAGATGCGGAAGAAGCCCAGTAACTACGCCTTGCAGCTGCGGGAAAAGCAGAAAGTGCGTCGGATGTATGGGCTGCTTGAGGGACAATTCCGCCGCTACTTCCAGGAAGCCGATCGGCGCAAGGGTGTGACAGGTACCAATTTGTTGGTACTTCTGGAATCGCGCATCGACAATATCGTGTACCGCATGGGCTTTGCCCATTCCCGCGCTCAGGCACGCCAATTGGTGCGTCATGGTTTGTTCCGTCTCAATGGGCATAAGGTGAACGTGCCTTCGGTACGGCTGCGTCCCGGAGACGTGATCGAAGTGCGGGAGCGTTCCAAAAAGAATCTGGTGATTGCGGAATCTCTGGAGACTGTGGCCCGGCGCGGGGTGCCGGCATGGCTGGATGTCGATCCTACGGCCATGCGCGGAACCGTAAAAGCCCTGCCCACGCGTGAGGATTTGACCTTCCCCATGACCGAGCAGCTCATCGTCGAACTCTACTCCAAATAAAGGGCGGTACCCATGAGTTCTCTGAGCGGAGACAGCAAGGTTTTCGTCCGCAATTGGGCGGAGCTCGTCCGGCCATCGCAGCTGGAGTGCGATCCCAAGTCCAACGACACCTACGGGAAGTTCATCTGCGAGCCCTTGGAGCGTGGTTTCGGGACCACCATTGGCAATGCCCTGCGCCGTGTGCTGCTCTCTTCGTTACAAGGGGCGGCCCCTGTGGCCCTGAAGATCCAGGGAATCCAGCACGAGTTCACGACCATCCCCGGGGTAATCGAGGATGTGACGGACATCGTCCTCAATATCAAGCAACTACGCATCGCCATGGACACGGCGGAACCCCAGCGGGTGCAGCTCGTGGCCAATTCCCGGGGGCCGGTGACCGCATCCGCCATCCGCGAGAACCAGCACGTGCGGATCCTCAATCCAGACTTGCACATCGCCACCCTTTCCGAGGACGTGGAGTTGGTCATGGATCTGGAGATTCGCATGGGCAAAGGTTACGTGCCCGCGGACATGCATGAAGACCTGGATCTGCAGATCGGGGTGATTGCCTTGGATGCCAGCTTCTCGCCCATTCGGAAGGTGGCCTATACCGTGGAACAGGCCCGTGTGGGCCAGATGACCAACTACGACAAGCTCATCCTGGAGGTCTGGACCGACGGCTCGGTGCGTCCGGAAGATGCCGTGGCCTACAGCGCCAAGATACTCAAAGATCAGCTTTCGGTGTTCATCAATTTCGACGAAAGTTCGGCGGATATCCAGCACGCCAAGGCAAAACCCCAGGCGCAGATCAACGAGCATCTCTTCAAGACCATCGAAGAATTGGAACTTCCGGTGCGTGCGGCCAATTGCCTCAAGAGCGCCGGTATCCATTTGGTGGGTGAACTGGTCCAGAAGACCGAAAACGAGCTCCTCAAAACCAAGAACTTTGGCCGTAAGTCCCTGGAGGACATCCGGCGGGTGCTGGAGAGCATGGGTTTGGATTTCGGTCTCGCCATTGATAACTTCGACGCCTTGTACCAAGATTGGCTGAAGAGGAACGAGAACAATGAGGCATAGAAAATCAGGCAGAAAACTTGGCCGTACCTGGGAGCACCGCAAAGCCATGATGCGGAATATGGCGCGCTCCTTGGTGGAGCATGAGCGCATCCGCACCACGGAACCCAAGGCCAAGGAACTCAAGATCTTGGCTGACAAATTGGTCAGCTTGGCCAAGGAGAATTCCCTGCATGCCCGCCGTCAGGCCTATGCGGTGCTGGGAAGCCATAGCAGCGTCCAGAAGCTTTTTGATGTCATCGGTCCCCGGTTTCAGGGAGTCTCGGGAGGCTACACCCGGGTGGTGAAATTCGCCCTCCCGCGGCCCGGGGACTGCGCTCCCATGGCGCTCATCGAGTTCTCTGTGGGGGCACCAGCCTCCGCAGCAAGCGCTGAAGAAGCTCAAGCCGAGTAACGGACGCCATCACCAAGGCAGGGACTCCCCCTGCCTTTTTTTGTGCGCTTATGGATAGTTTCGTTCTATGCGAGGAATAGGTGCCCATGGATATCCATAAGATTATTGCTTTTGCCAAGGTGTACGAGTTGCGGAGTTTCTCCAAGGCCGGCAAGGAGCTCTACTTGTCGCAGCCGACCATCAGCGCCCATGTTGCGGCCTTGGAGAGCGAGCTGGAAGTATTGCTTTTTGACCGGATCGGCAGGTCCGTAGTGCCGACCAAGGCCGGCCACATCCTCTACCGGCATGCGCAGTCCATGTTCGCGGCCGTGCACCTAGCCAAGGCCGAAATCCGCCAATTGCAGGATCGGGTGGCCGGCGAGGTGGATCTGGGTGGAAGTTCCATCCCTGCCCATTATTTGCTTCCGGAATTTTTGGCATGGTTTCACGCCCGCTACCCTGAGGTGCTGGTGGACCTGCGCATTGGGGATTCGGCCGAGATGATGGAGGCGGTGCAGGAAGGGGCGCTGACCGTGGCAGTGGTGGGAAGCGCTCCCTCGAGTCCGGACCTGCGGGCCGTGCCGCTCCTTCGCGATGACGTGGCCTTGGTCATGAGCCCGGAGCTGGCCAAACGCTTCGAGGGCCTTTCCGGTGTTGCGCTCTTTCGCGCCCTGCCCTGGGTGGTGCGGGAGGTGGGCTCCGGCACCCGGCAGGTGATGGAGCAGGCGCTTTGGGCCTTGGGGCTTTCGTGGCAGGACATTCGCCCGGTGGCGGTGGTACGTCAGGCGAGTATCATGGCCCGTTGTTTGGAAGCAGGCATGGGAGCAGGCATGACATCCACACTGACGGTGCGGGACGCCTTGGAGCAGGGGCGGCTGGTGCGCGTGGAGGTGCCTGATGTGGTGGTGGAGCGGCAATTCTACCTCGTGCATCACGCCAAACAGACGTTGTTCCCTGCCGTATACCGGTTGATGGAAGAGCTCCCGGGCTGGCTCTCCCAGAGGTTTGCCGCGGAGGACGTATGAAGCTCACGCACTTTGCCCACGCCGCTGGCTGAGCCGCCAAGCTCGCTCCAGGGGACCTGGAGCAGGCATTGGCGGCACTGGTGCCGGAGGACGATCCCCGCCTGGTTTTGGGGCTCGGCAACAATGAGGACGCAGCGGTGCTGCGGTTCCCTGCGGGGCAATATTTGGTGCAGACCGTGGATTTTTTGACCCCCATCGTGGACGATCCGTTTGCCTTCGGGCGCATTGCCGCGGCCAACGCCCTTTCGGACGTCTTTGCCATGGGGGGACGGCCTTTTGCGGCCATGAATATCGTGGGGTTCCCCATAAAGACCATGGACCTGCAGGTGCTGCGGGAGATTTTGCGCGGAGGGGCCGATGCCGTGCGCGAGGCCGGGGCGGTACTGGTCGGTGGGCACAGCGTGCAGGACACGGAGATCAAATATGGGCTTTCGGTATCTGGCGTCCTTGACCCCCAGGTCCTTGCCTCCAACACGGGACTTCGCCCTGGTGATCACCTGCTTTTGACCAAACCCATCGGCACCGGGGTCTTGGCCACGGCCATCAAGGCCAATTGGGAAGGGGCGGATGCCATGGAAGCGGAGCTGGTGCGCTGGGCAGGCCGGCTCAACCGCGCTGGCGGTGCGGCCATCGCCCGTTTTGGACTGCGTGCGGCAACGGATGTGACGGGCTTTGGCTTGGTCGGGCACGTGCTGGAAATGGCGGCGGCATCCCGGTGTCAGGTGGTGCTGCGTGCGGATGCCGTGCCGCTGCTTTCTGGAGTGCGGGATTTGGCGGCCATGGGCCTGCTTCCGGAAGGCAGCCATGCCAATCGGAAATTCTGCGCGTGCCGGGTGCGCATCGCCCCGCACGTGGATCCCCTGGTGGCGGACATGCTCTTCGACGCCCAGACCTCCGGTGGATTGGTATTGGCGGTGCCTGAGGCCATGCGTGGGGCAGTGCGCGATTTTCTCCTTTCCTGCGGTGATCTGGCGGCAGAGATCGGCTGGGTGGAGGGCCCGGCAGAGGCCGGCCTGGTGGTGGTGGAGTGACGGTTCGGGTGCGAAGCACGCACGGCGTGCAGACCGTGCCTGCGCGCGCAGGGCAAACGTGGCTGGAGCTGCTCTTCGAAGCCGGGCTCTTTGCGTCGCGCGCGGTATGCGCAGGCATTGGCCTGTGCGGGGCGTGTCGGATTCGTTTCGAGGCCGGGGCCCCGGAACCGTGCGCCGAAGACCGCCTACGGCTTGGCGTGGACGAGCTGGCCGCCGGGTGGCGTTTGGCGTGCCGGCATCTACCGCTTTCTGGTCAGCAGGTGGAATGGCTTGGCGAAGGTCCTGGGCGCGTTGTGCCTGCATACCCCGCGCAGATCCTTGCGGTGGATGTGGGCACCACCGCCCTCAAGTGGGCGTACGCCGCGCCGGAATACGGCCCCTTTTCCACCCCCAATCCTCAAGCTCCTGCAGGAAGCGACGTGCTCGCCCGGGTCCGGTATGCCTTAAGCCATCCGCAAGGCGCCAGCATCTTGCGCGCAGTGGTGCTGGAGGCCCTGCGGGCCATGGCGGCGCGCGGCGTGCAGGAGGTGGTGGTGGCCGGCAATACCGTCATGATGGCGCTGCTCTTGGGAGTGTCTGTGGCTGGGCTGGGTGCTGCGCCGTACCGCATGCCTGTGTTTGGAGGACCGCTGTGCCTGGCCGCAGACCTGCCGCCGGTGTACGTGCCGCCGCCCCTTGCCCCGTTTGTGGGAAGCGACCTCAGCGCAGGGGTCATCGCCTGTCTGGCGGACGGACTCCCGCAGCCTTTTGTGTTGGTGGATTTGGGCACCAATGGGGAAATCGTGTGGTATGAAGAGGGGCGCTTGGTGGTGTCCAGTGTGCCCATGGGCCCTGCAGTGGAGGGGGTGGGCCTGCGTTTTGGACGTCTGGCCGGGCCTGGAGTCATCAGCGCGGTGGACGTGGGACCTGCAGGACTGGTGCCTCGGGGCCAAGGGCCGTGGCAGGGGATCTCCGGCACGGGGTATATTTCCCTTTTGGCGGCCTTGCGCCGCATCGGTGTTGTGGACCGGTCCGGGCATTTTACCTCTGCGCCGCCGTCGCCGCTTGCCTGGCGCTTGCGCCGTATGGTGCGGGAAGGGGGGAAGATGCGTGCCTTGCCTGTGGCTGGGCCTGTGGAGCTTTTCGAGGCGGACGTGGAAGAGTTTTTGAAGGTCAAGGCGGCCTTGGTGGCGGCGCTGCAAACGGTACTGGGGCGGGTGCAGGAACGGGTGGCGTGCGTGGCCGTGGCCGGTGCCTTGGGGGGCCATGTGGCGGTGGAGGACTTGCTCACTTTGGGATTTTTTCCGCCCAACTGGCGGGATCGTATCCGGATCGTCGGCAATACTTGCTTACGGGGCGCCCTGCTTTTGGGCACGCAGCCGCAGCTTCGATCCGTGGCCGAAGGACTCCCGCACAGGGTGCAGGTGGTGGACGCCACGGCTCAGCCTGATTTTGCCGCGTGCTATCTCGGGGCCATGCATCTGGGGGAATGGGGGCGCTGGGGGTATGGCGTATGACGTATGAAGAAGCACTGCAGCAGTTGGCAGCGAGCCCGGAAGACCTTCGGGATACGCGGCGGCTGCCACCGTGGCTGCGCACCAACCTCCCGCGCCAGCATCAGTTTGCCCGGACCTTGCGGACGGTGGAAGACCTGGCGGTGGGCACGGTATGTCAGGCGGCGCGCTGCCCGAATATATTCGAGTGTTTTGGCTGCGGCCTCGGGACGTTTTTGATCTTGGGTCCGCGCTGCTCGCGCCATTGCCGGTTTTGTAACGTCCTGGGCGGGTCGCCCGCTCCCGTGGACCCGGATGAACCGAGGCGCGTGGCCGAGGCTGCCGCGCGCTTGGGGCTCAGGCACGTGGTCATTACCTCGGTCACCCGCGACGACCTGCCCGATGGTGGGGCCGGGCATTTTGGGCGCACCATGGAGGCCGTGCGCCAGGCCTGCCCGCAGGCCACCGTGGAAGTGCTCGTTCCCGATTTTTTGGGAGACCGCGCCGCCCTCGAGGTGGTGCTCGCGGCCCGGCCGGACGTGTTCAACCACAACCTGGAGACAGTGCCGCGCCTCTACCCGCAAGTGCGGCCCCAGGCCGATTGGCAACGCAGTCTCCAGGTGCTCGCAGATGCCGTGGCGCGCGGTTTGGTGGTCAAGACAGGCATGATGGTGGGCCTGGGCGAGGAGGATGGGGAAGTCCTGGAAGTCATCGAGCAGGTGGCGGAGGTCGGGTGCCCCATGATGACCATCGGCCAGTACCTTCGTCCGTCTCGCCAGCATTTGCCCGTGGCCCGCTATGTCCATCCCCAGCGCTTTGCAGTGTACGCCGCCTATGGTCAGTCCTTGGGGATTCGGTCCATGGCGTGCGCGCCTTTGGTGCGCAGCAGCTATCATGCCGGCGAAGGGCTTGCGGGCCTTGCGCACCAGGAAGGCGACTAAAGCCGGGCGCCGATGGCGTCCATGATGCGGCGAGAGGCAGTCTCGTCGCCCAGGATCCCCCAGCGTATGGAGACCTTGGTGGTATAGGAACTGGTGGCTTCCAAGGTAATCCACACGGTAGTGTCGCCATCGAGGAATTGGAGGCTTGCCTTGCCGGTCTGTTTTTCTGCGGACTGGAGCGTGAGCCCTAGAGAGGTGGGGGCGCTTTGGGCCGCGGCATATACGGTCTCCAGGTTGCGGTTATACGTTTGCTGGAGCCAGCCCGCCATATACACATAGGTGCCTGCCGCAGCAGCGCCGCCGACGATGACCGCGGCGCATCCAGAGCAGGCCAGGGCGAGGGCCAAAGCAGGGATCAGGATCCACGAACGCATGCCTCCTCCTTATGGTGGGGATTGGTGAGAAAAGATGCCGGAAATGGTGAGCTCGATACCCACGGTGCCGCGAAAGGACGCAGCTTTCGGGGTATAGGCCACGCGGATGGGCGAGGTGGAAGCCATGGCTTTCCACGTCTCTCCAAGACGCCAGGCCACGCCGCGCAGGGATACGCCGTCCGTGGTGTCGCGCAGCCACAGTTCCACGTGTTTGCCCATGCCGAAAAAACGCTGCCGGGTGACGGTCACGGGTGGCGAGAGAAAGATGGGGCGCGGATTGGACGGCCCAAAAGGCTGCAGAAGATCCAACTCATGGAGGAAGCGGGCGTGCACCTGGGCGAAGGCCACCTCCATGTCCACCAGCAGGGGCGCAGGGGCACCGAGCTGCGCGCCGCATTGGCGCTGCACGGCCTCGGCAAAGGCCTGGCGCAGCGACGGCAAGGCCTGCTCTTCCAATTTCAGCCCTGCGGCCTGCTTGTGTCCACCGAAGGTGGTGAGCCACTGTCGGCACTCGGCAAGCCCTTGGTACAGGTCGAAGTTGGGCACGGAACGCGCCGAACCTTTAAGGAGACCATTTTCCTGGGTGAGGATGATACAGGGGCGGCCGTAGCGTTCCACGATGCGCGAGGCCACGATGCCGATGACGCCGGGATGCCAATGCTCGCCGTAGAGCACCAGCCCTGCCATCTCCCGCTGGCTTTCGGCCTGGGCCAAGGCCTCAGCGAGGATGGAGCGCTCGGTCTCCTTGCGGTGGGCGTTGAGGGCGTCGAGTTCGAGGGCGAGTTGGCGGGCGTGGCGTAAATCCTGGGCAAGGAGGAGCTCCACGGCCAGGCTCGGGTCTCCCACGCGGCCGGCGGCATTGATGCGTGGGGCAAGGGCATAGCCGATGGCCCCCACCCCGATTTGCTCCGTGTGATGGATGCCGCTGGCCTCCTTGAGGGCGTGGATGCCCACGCGCCTGGCCTCGCTGATGAGGAGCATCCCATTTTTCACGAGGATGCGGTTTTGCTCGTCTAAGGGGATGACGTCGGCAATGGTGCCGAGGGCCACCAGATCCAGGCTCTGGCGGATGTCCATGTCCTGGCGAGGAAGGAATTTGCCTGCTGCCGCCATGAGGAGAAAGCTCAAGGCAACGCCGGAGAGGTCTTCCGAGGGCCAATTGCCCAATTTGGGGTTGATGAGGGCTGTGGCCGGGGGCAGGTCTTTGCCGGGCACGTGATGGTCGGCGACCACCACCTCCATGCCGAGGCTGCGGGCCAGCGCGATTTCCGGGCCATTGGCGACTCCGCAATCGACGGTGAGCAGCACGGCGATGTTTTCTTCCGCCAAACGCCGGATACCCGTTTCTGCCAGGCCGTAGCCGTGGTCTCGGCGGTCCGGGATGACATGGAGGACGCGCGCGCCGTAGCGGGAAAGGAATTCCTTGGCCAGTACCGTGGCCGTGATACCGTCCACGTCGTAGTCCCCCCAGATGGCAATGCCTTTCCCTTCCGCCACCGCCCGGGCGATGATTTTTGCCGCATCGAGCACCCCAGGCCAGTACTCCAAGGGCAACAGGTAGCGCAGCCCCGGGCAGAGGAAACGGTGCATGGCCTCGGGAGTCTCGACGCCGCGCAAGAGCAGGAGGCGTACCGTGATGGGACTGACCTGCAGCTCTGCGGCAAGCCGGCGGATGTGATCTTCAGACACCGGCTGGGGAAGGGTCTTGATTTTCCAGGACGCGGACATAACCTTTTTTGTTTTTTGACAACGAAAGCCCTTTCTTTCTATCGGAAATCCCTTCGTTGGCAAACGAAGGCTGGTTTTCTCTATTTTTCTAGCAATATCGGAGAGATATCCGTGAATTTCGCACCCATTACCTTGGAAGGACAACAGGCCTATCATGCGTGTTTGGCGCAGATGCCGGAAAAAACCTCGGACTATAGCTTCGTCAACCTTTGGGGGTGGGGCCCTCATTATGGCCTAGAGTGGTGTTGGGAGTCGGGAATTGTGTTTTTGCGGCAAACCGTGCCGAGCCCGGTGTATTGGGCCCCGGTGGGGGCCTGGGACGCTGTGGATTGGCGCCGCGTGCTTGCCGCTTTGCCGGGGCCGCTCCATTTTGTGCGGGTCCCGGAAGCCCTGGTGGGGGTATGGCGTGGCGCAGGGATCCCCATGACCGTGGCAGAGGCCCGCGAGCATTGGGATTACGTGTATTCCGTGGAGGAACTCGTTTCCTTGGCGGGCAGGCGTTTTCACAGCAAAAAGAACCTGCTCCATCAGTTTGTCCGCGATCATGCCTTCCAATTGGTAGCGCTTGACGAGCGTACTGGAGAGTGCGCCTTGGCCCTGCAGACCGACTGGTTTTTGTGGCGGGACACCGAAAACGACGCCACCTTGGCTGCCGAAAATCACGCCATCGTGCGGGTGCTGCACGACTGGTCCCGGCTTGAGGGGATCATGGGCGCAGGTATCGCCGTTGACGGCAAGATGATCGCCTATACCGTGGCCGATCCCTTGGACGACACGACGCTGGTCATCCATTTTGAAAAAGGCTGCCCGCAATTTCGTGGGGTGTATCAGGCCATCAACCAGATGTTCTTGGAGCGCTTTGGCCAGGGATTCATGTGGGTCAACCGGGAGCAGGACCTGGGCGACGAAGGGCTGCGTCGGGCCAAGCTCAGCTATCATCCTGCCTTTTTTATGAAAAAGTATACGGTGACTGTCGCGTTGTGATGCGACCGGCCTGCAGGCACGTGGAAGATGCGGCCCTCCCTTAGGCTGGGCCGCTTTCTTCTTGGCTGCGGTAGCGGCATCCCTGGGAGGGGCAGGCTACGGTGGTGCCGGCCTTGGTGGTCTTGCGCACAAGGATGGGAAAGCCGCAGCGCGGACACGGCCCCGGCACCGGCGGGTCCCAGACCGCGTAGGTACAGTCGGGGTAGCGATTACAGGAGTAGAAGGTCTTGCCACGGCGGCTGGTCTTTTCCACCAGCTGGCCGGTGCACCCTTCTTGCGGGCATGGGACGCCGGTGGACAGGGAGGTGGCGTAGCGGCAGTCCGGGTAGCGGGAGCAGGCCACGAAGCGTCCGCCCGTGCGGGTCTTCTTCACCACCAAGCGGCCTTCCTGGCAGGCAGGACAGGGGCCGAGGTCGGGCACCTCGGCCTGGGGCAGGAGTTCGATGCCTCCGTGGTCGTTGCGGCGGTATTCGCTGGTGAAGGTGCATTGCGGGTAGTCGGAGCACCCCACGAAGGGGCCGTTTTTGCCAAAGCGCATGATGAGTTTGCCGTGGCCGCACTTGGGGCACGGTATGTCCGTCTCCACCCCGGCCTTGAGGGTGGCCATGTCGTGGCGCGCCGCTTCCAGGGTGGGGTAGAAGTCTTGCGCAAAGCGCTGGAGCACCTCTTCCAGGGTGGTTTCCCCTTCTGCGATGCGGTCGAGGTCCGCCTCCAGGGCCGCGGTGAACCCGGGATCCATGAGCCGGGCAAAGTGGGCCACCAAGAGGTCGCTCACCGTGCAGCCGAGATCCGTGGGCACGAACGCCTTGTCCGTGAGTTCCACGTAGCCGCGGTCCACCAAGGTGGAGATGATGGTGGCGTAGGTGGACGGCCGGCCGATGCCCAGTTCTTCGAGCTTGCGTACCAGGGAGGCTTCCGTGAAGCGGGCCGGCGGCTGGGTGAATTTCTGCTCGCAGTGGATGCGCTCGACGGGTATGGTCTGCCCTGGGGAGAGTTTGGGGAGCACGGCTTCGTCGCCTGGGTGGGGCCAGACAGCGAGAAACCCCGGAAAGATGAGGCGTTCGCCTTTGGCGCGCCATTGGGCGTCCCCGGTGGCCAGGATGACGGTGGTGTCCCAGAAGCGGGCCGAGGCCATTTGCGAGGCCACGAATCGCTGCCAGATGAGGCGGTAGAGCTTGAATTGTTCCGCGGGCAGAAGGGGCTGCACCATCTCCGGCGTGAGCCGGACGTCTACGGGGCGGATGGCCTCGTGGGCATCCTGCGCACTGCCTTTGCTTTTGTACTGGCGCGGGGTGGCGGGACAGTACTCCGCGCCAAAGCGTTCGTGGATGAGGGCGCGGGTGGCCTCCTGGGCTTCTGCGGCCACGCGTACCGAGTCGGTGCGCATGTAGGTGATGAGCGCCACCGTGCCGCGCTCACCGAGCTCGACACCTTCGTAGAGGCGCTGGGCGATGTTCATGGTGCGCTTGGCGGAGAAGCCCAGGCGGGTACTGGCCTCCTGCTGGAGGGTGGAGGTGATGAACGGCGGCTTGGGGTGCCGGGCGCGCTCTTTCTCCTGGACTGTCTCCACCACGGTGGGCGCCCCTTCCAGGGCGGCGCGCAGCTCTTGGGCGGCCTGCTCGTTGGGGACGTGCGCCTTTTTGCCGGCGATGCGCCAGAGCTTGGCGCTGAAGGCCGGATCCGTGGCCAGATGGAGGGTGAAATCCCAATATTCTTCCGGGGTGAAGGCTTGGCGTTCCCGTTCGCGGTCCACGATGAGGCGCAGGGCTACGGACTGGACCCGGCCGGCGGAGAGCCCGCGTCGGACCTTGGACCACAGCAGCGGCGAGATCTTGTAGCCCACCAGCCGGTCGAGGATACGGCGGGCCTGCTGGGAATCGAAGAGCGGGCGGCGCAGCTCTCCCGGCTGCGCAAGGGCCTCGCGCACGGCCCGGGCCGTGATCTCATTGAACCAGATACGCTTGAGGTTGGGGTTGGCGTCGCGCAGGAGCTCCGCCACATGCCAGGCGATGGCTTCACCTTCGCGGTCCGGGTCCGGGGCCAGGTAGACGGTATCTGCCTCCTTGGCCGCAGCCCGGAGCTTTTTCACCACATTGCCTTTGCCGGGAATAATCTCGTACTGAGGAGCAAAACCGTGCTCTTCGTCCACGCCCAGCGTTTTTTGCGGCAGGTCGCGCACGTGCCCCAGCGAGGCCTCCACGCGGTAGCCTGGGCCGAGAAATTTGGTGATGGTTTTGATCTTCGCCGGTGATTCGACGATGATGAGGTCCTTGCTCATAATGGGTGGGGCCTATATCCATGCCTTGGAACCCAGGGCAAGGGAAATTTCTTTGGGGCCGTGGGGCCATGGAAGAGGAGATACATGGAAAACAGCTTTCGTTCTGGATATGTAGCGCTGGTAGGACCGCCCAATGCGGGTAAATCGACGTTCCTCAATGGGGTGCTCGGGGAGAAGGTGGCCATCGTCTCCCCCAAGCCGGGGACGACGCGCACCGCTATCACCGGCATTTGGACCACGGACTCGGCACAGGTGGTCTTTGTGGATACCCCGGGGATCGTCGCGTCCCGGGGGCGCATGCAGCGCCTTTTGGCAGAGGCCGCTTGGGCGGCGCTCGCTTCCGCCCATGGGGCGGTGGTATTCCTGGACGGCGCTCGCTATGCGGCCCGATCCTCTGCCCTTGTCCGGGACGTGCATAGCTTTGCTCCGCGATTGCGTCAGTTGGGGATACCCTTGGCGGTGGCGGTCAACAAGATCGATCAGGTCGCTCCCAAGGCCCGGCTTTTGGCGGTACTTGCGGCGTGCGCAAAGCTTTGGCCTGGGGCGGATATCTTTCCGGTGTCGGCCCGCACCGGCGAGGGGCGGGACCGGCTGGAGGCCGCAATCCTCGCTATGGTGCCCGAAGGCCCGCCGCTCTTCCCGGCCGACCAGTTGAGCTCCGCGCCGCTGCGGTTCTTGGCCGCGGAGGTCGTTCGCGAGCAGCTTTTCCTGCAGCTCCACCAGGAGCTTCCCTACCATGTGGCCGTGGAGGTGGAGGAGTGGGCCGAGGAGCCGGGTCTGACGTCCATTGGCGTGGTCATTTACGTGTCAAAAACCAGTCATAAGGCCATGATCATCGGCCGGGCAGGGTCCCGGCTCAAGGCCGTGGGACAGGCCGCCCGGCAGGCGCTCAAAGAACTTCTGGGAACCAAGGTGCACCTTTCCACCTGGGTCAAGGTGCGTGAGGGCTGGACCGAGGACGAGGAGTTTTTGCGCGAGATGAACATTGGAGAAGTGCTATGAGCTCGGACGTGGTGGCGCGCTGGCGGGCAACCATGGAGGCGGTGCACGAGGCCGCAGTGCGCGCGGGCCGGGAGCCGTCTGGCGTGCGTGTGGTGGCGGTATCCAAACGGCATCCGGTAGCGGCCATCGCCGCGGTACACGCCGCAGGTCAGGTGATCTTTGGGGAAAATTACGTCCAGGAAGCGCGGGCCAAGATGCGTGCGTTGCCTGCCTCCATTGAATGGCACTTGGTGGGGCATGTCCAGACCAACAAGGTCCGTCAGGTGGTGGGCAGTTTTGCCTTGGTCCACAGCGTGGATTCCGTACATTTGGCGCAGGCTTTGCAGGAAAGAGCGCAGCGCCAGGGTGTGGTGCAGCCGGTGCTCATGCAGGTCAACCTCGGCCGGGAGCGCCAGAAGAGCGGCGTGCTCGAGGAAGACCTCCCGGAACTGGCGCAGACGCTGATGACTGCCCCCAACCTTGCCTGGCGGGGGTTGATGCTGCTTCCTCCGGTCTTTGACGACCCTGAGGCTGCGCGCCCCTTTTTTGCCGCCCTGCGGGATCTGCGGGACCGGTTGGAGCAGCAATATGGGGTGCGGCTCCCCGAGCTCTCCATGGGTATGACTGGAGACTTTGCGGCCGCTATTGCCGAGGGCGCCACCTTGGTCCGCATTGGGACACGGATTTTCGGAGAGCGCGCATAATGGATATCGCGACTATTGTTGGAATCTTCGTGGCCTTTGGTCTGGTCATTGCGTCCATCGCCAAGGACATCATGGTGTTCGTGGATATCCCGTCGGTGCTTATTGTCTTTGGCGGCACCATTGGGGCGGTGCTCATCTGCTATCCATTGAACCAGGTCTTGGGGGTCGTGGGAGTCATCAAAAAAACGTTTCTCTTCAAGCTGGATTCACCTGCGGACATCATCGCCCGTTTTATGGATTATGCCAACAAGGCGCGCCGGGAAGGCATCTTGTCTTTGGAGCCGCTGCTCAAAGACATTCAAGACGATTTTTTGCGTAAGGGATTGCAGCTCACCGTGGACGGCATGGAGCCCCAGGCCATCCAGGAGATTTTAGAAACCGAGATCGCCTATTTGGAGGAGCGGCACCAGACCGGCGCGGACATCCTGGCGACGTTTGGCACCTATGCCCCGGCGCTCGGCATGATCGGCACGGTCATCGGTTTGGTGCTCATGCTCAAAACCATGAACGACCCGAGCTCCATCGGCCCGTCCATGGCCGTGGCATTGATCACCACCTTCTACGGTGCGGTGCTCGCCAACCTCGTGTTCAACCCCATGGCGGCCAAGCTCAAAAACCGCAGCAAGGAAGAGGTTTTGATCCGGGGCATGATCTTGGAAGGCATCTTGTGTATTTCCAAAGGGGAAAACCCACGCATCATCGAAGAGAAACTCAATAGCTATCTGCCGCCCAAACAGCGGAAGACGCAAGGATAAGTATGGCGAAGCGGGAGAAAAAAGACAGCGGCGGAGGAGACGGCGGAGTGCCGGCGTGGATGGTCACGTTTTCGGACCTCATGACCCTGCTGCTCACCTTCTTCGTGCTCCTGCTTTCCATGGCCTCCATGATGGACGAGCGCCGCACCAAGGAAGCCTTGGGCTCGGTGTTCGGTTCGTTCGGTTTTGGCACCGCGGGCTACAACCCGCTGACCACCTCCCCGCGGCCCGATGCCTTCGAGCCAGGTCCCATCAATGATGTGCGCGATCTGGAATCCATCAAACCCTTGCTCTGGGAAGACCCGTCGTGGGATCTGCGCTTCGAGTCCAACCGCTTTATTCAGCGCCTCGGCATTGGCGCCGACACCCTGTTTGCTCCAGATTCCGCAGAGCTTTCCCCTCAAGGCCAAGGGCTATTGCGGCGGATTGCCCCGGTGCTGCGCGCGGCGGAGTATCCATTTCGGATTGCTGGCCATGCAGGGCTGCTCCGGGACGAGAAAGGAGATGCCTACCGGATTCGTGCGGAGGCCATGGACGATTCGTGGGAGTTGTCCTTGCGGCGTGCCCAGGCAGTGGCGGATTTTTTGATTCAGGAGGGGGTCTCCGCCACCAAGATGCGGGTGGAGGGCTTTGGCCGGTTTCGGCCCCGCACCACCAACGAGACCCCTGAAGGCCGGCGGCAGAACCGACGGGTGGAGATCACCTTGGATCGCCGGGTCGTGGACTGGGCCCCGCAGCTTGCTGCGGCCGTGGCGGCGGACAATCAGACCCAGGGGTCCGCAGACGAAGGCTTTCGCTACAAAGATTTTCTCTTTCGGTTGGAGCGATGAGCCATGGCACGGCGAAAAAAGCGTCAGGAGTCCAGCGCAGGCGGCGAAGGGTGGATGGTCACCTTTTCGGACCTCATGACCCTGCTTTTGACCTTTTTTGTGCTCCTGCTCTCCATGTCCTCTATGGACCAGGTGGTCATCAAGGAGACGCTCTCTTCGTTTCGCAGCGACATCGCGTTTCTGACCGCCAAGGGCGCCGGCCGGGTGCCGACCCGTTTTGAACTGTTGGCCAAGATGCTGGAGCGGCCGTTGGAGGCCTTGGATAAGCCCCAGCGCATCAAGGACTTGCTCTTTCCCGACGAGGTGCTCCCCCAGTGGATGAGCCGCCAGCGCTTGGAAGAGAATCTTTTGGTGCTGGAACGGCCCGAAGGGGTGGCCTTGGTGCTGACCGACGGCCTCCTTTTTGCCCCGGGGTCCAGTGAATTGGATGAAGGAGGGCGTGTGCTCTTGGGACAGATTGCTGCCTTTTTGGCCTCCACGCCCTTGCCGGTGAATGTGGCGGGATACGGCAGCGATGAGGCCGGGGCGGACCCGGCGGCGGTGGCGCGCGGTCGCGCATTGCGGGTGCTGGAGTTTTTTTTGGGATTCGGCTTTGAGCCGGATCGATTTTCCGTGTCCGCATATACCGCAGAGGCGGCGGCTCTGCCCGGTGTGGACCCAGCGCGGTGGCGGCGGGTGGAGATCCTTTTCAAAACCATGGGGCGAACATATCTATAAAATGTTATCGCCAGGAGGGCGCATGGCGGACAAAGAGAAGAAGGACCAGACAGCCGAGGAGCAACCCAAGAAGGGCGGTAAACTCAAGTGGATCATCATCCTCTTGGTGTTGGTGGCCTTGTTGGGGGCAGGTGGTTTTTTCGCCTACAAGCATTTTTTTGCTTCCCCCAAAGAGGGCGGGGCGAACGCCAACGCCACCGAGGAGGCTTCCAAAGAGCCGAACGCCACCAATGCCACGGCCCCTGGACAATTGGTGAAACTCGATACTCTGGTGGTCAATCTGGCGGATCCGTTGGGGCGGCGATACCTCAAAGTCACCATGGAGGTGGAAATCGTGGATGCGCAGGCCGTGGCCGAGCTGGAGGCTGCCATGCCCAAGGTGAAGGACGCCCTGCTGTTGCTGCTCTCCAGCAAGACCTTTGCCGATGTGGCCACCATGGACAAAAAGTTGGAGCTGAAATTGCAAGTGGTGGAGCGACTCAACCAGATTCTGGGCAAATCCAAGGTGCGGGACGTGTATTTCACTGAGTTTGTGGTGCAGTAAGCCATGAGTAAAATCCTCAATCAGGACGAAGTGGATGCCCTGCTCCGGGGGATTTCCGGCGGGGAAATCGAGACTGAGCAGGATCAACCCCAAGATGACTCGGGGGTGGTGGTCTTTGATTTGGCCAACCAGGACCGCATCATCCGCGGCCGCATGCCGGTGCTCGAGATCATCAATGACCGTTTCGCTCGGCTGGCCACCAATGCCATGGCCAACACCATGCGCAAACGCGTGGACGTGAATCCCCTGTCCATTGACATGTCCAAATTTGGCGATTTCATGCGTTCCCTGCCTGTGCCCACGAGCATCAACATCTTCAAGATTGATCCCTTGCGGGGGAACGCGTTGTTGGTGGTCGACACGCGCCTTGTCTTTTCCCTGGTGGAGAATTTTTTTGGCGGCGCCGGTTCCCAGCCGAAGATCGAGGGCCGAGACTTCACCCCCATTGAACAGTCCATCATTGTGAAAGTGGTAAAGCTCCTTTTGGCGAATTTGGAGGACGCCTGGCGGCCAGTGCACGAGGTGAGCATCGAGTACGTGCGCTCGGAGATCAATCCGCAGTTTGCCACCATCGTCCCCCCCAGCGACGTGGTGGTGGTCATCTCCTTCGAGGTGGAGCTGGAGAGCGCCATGGGCTCGCTTTTGGTGGCGTTGCCGTATGCCACCATCGAGCCTATCCGTTCCAAGCTCTATGCTGCGTTTCAGAGCGAGCGTCTGGAAGTGGATCACGCCTGGATCTCCCGTTTTCGGGACCGCCTGTTGGAAACTCCGGTGGAGCTTACGGTCACCCTGGGCACCACGCGGCTCACCGGCCGGCAGCTTTTGGATCTGCAGGTCGGTGATATCCTGCTTCTGGATCAGGACGAAGACGATCTCTTGGAGGCCCGGGTGCAGGGGGTGCTCAAATTTTACGGCGAGCCTGGTTTTGTGAAGGGGAACAAAGCGTTCCGCGTGGTGAAGGAACAGGAAATCGCATATTAGGAGCGGCGTATGGCGGAAGATCAAGATAAATTGGCGGCGGAATGGGCGGCAGCCTTGGCGGAGCAGGAGGATGCCTCCAAAAACGCTGCCGAAGAAGACCTGGCGGATGCTTGGGCCAGCGCCTTGGCCGAACAGGAAGGCAAACCCGCTGCGGGCGCGTCATCGGAAGCGGATTTGGCCGACCAATGGGCCAAGGCCCTGGCGGACGAGGAAGCCACCAAGGTCCAGCGGGAAAAGAAACAGAAGCAACTCGCTGCCCAGAGCCAGGATTTTCAGTACAAAGACCTGACCGCCGAGGCCAAAGCGCAGCGTACGGGTTCGGAATCGTTGCGCCGGGATCTGGAGTTCATCCTCGATATCCCCTTGGAAGTCTCGGCCCAGCTGGGTTCCACCAAGCTCCTCATCAACGAACTGTTGCAGCTTGGACAAGGTTCGGTCATCGAGCTCAACAAGCTCGCCGGAGAGCCTTTGGAGATCCTGGTCAACGGCAAACTGGTGGCCCGCGGCGAGGCCGTGGTCATCAACGAAAAATTCGGCGTCCGCCTTACCGACATCATCAGCCCCATTGAGCGGGTCAAACAATTGGCGTGATCCCTATGGACGGGCAATTGGGACTCGCTGCGGTCAAGATGGTGCTCGGCCTTGCCGGGGTGGTGGCGCTGCTCGTTGCGGCGGTGGTGGTGGTGCGGCGGTTGGGGATTGCGCCGCGTGGGCGCAGGCACGGAAGTTTGGAGCTCGTGGAGGTGCTGCCTTTGGGGCCGCGTCGGCAGGTGGCCGTGGTACGTTTTTTGGATGAACTCCTGGTGCTCGGGGTCAGCGAGGCCGGCATTGGACTCCTTGCCCGCCGTCCCCAGGAGGACACATCCCATGACACTTTTGCCCACCACCTGGACGCGGCTGCTCATCGGCAGCCTGACCATCCTGACGATCCCGACCCTCGCACTGGCGGCTGACCCGGCGCTGCCCTCGGTCTCCGTGCAGTTGGGCGCGGCCACGGAGCCGGAAAAGGTGGCCCTTGGCCTGGAAATCCTCGCCCTGCTCACGGTGCTTTCCCTGGCACCTGCCATTTTGTTGACGCTGACCTCGTTCACCCGCATCATCTTGGTTTTCCACTTTCTCCGCCAGGCCATGGGCATTCAGCAGATGCCGCCGAATCAGGTCCTCGCGGCGTTGGCGATCTTCATGACTGTGGTCATCATGATGCCGGTGGGCAAGCGCATCAATGATGAAGCGCTGCAGCCATATCTCGAAGAGCGTATCGGGTACCGCGAAGCCATGCAGCGCGCCGAGATTCCGCTACGATCCTTTCTCTTCAAGCACACACGCGAAAAAGATCTGTCGGTTTTCTATGCCATTTCTGGATTGGAGCAGCCAAAGACAAAAGAGGACGTCCCAACGAGCATTCTCATCCCTGCTTTTGTCATCAGTGAGCTCAAAACAGGATTTCAGATTGGTTTTTTGATTTATGTCCCGTTTCTCATCCTCGACATGGTTGTTGCGAGTGTGCTCCTTTCCATGGGTATGATGATGCTCCCACCTGTCATGGTGTCTTTGCCATTCAAGATACTCCTTTTTGTCATGGTAGATGGATGGAATCTTCTTGTCGTATCATTGGTTAACAGCTTTACCTAAGGAATGCGTATGACTCCCGACTTTGTCATTGGATTTGCCCGGCAGTCCATCGAACTCACCCTGTCCATCGCCTTGCCGCTTTTGGGGGTGGGGCTGGGCGTGGGCATCGTGGTGAGCATTCTGCAGGCCGCCACCCAAATCCAGGAGGCCACCCTCACCTTTGTGCCCAAGATCGTGGCGGTGTTTGGGGCCTTGCTGGTGGCCTTCCCGTGGATCCTCGACAAGATGGTGGGGTTTACCCGCGAGATCTTTCTCAATCTCCCGCAGTATATTCGTTGATCTGACGCCACATTTCTCCCAGCAGGATAGCACCGGCCTGGGCGACGTTGAGGGAATCCACGCTGCGCCCCATGGGGATGCGCACCAAGGTGTGGCAGCGGGATTGGATGCCGGGGCGAAGCCCCCGTTCCTCGCCGCCTAAAACCAGCGCACACGGAAAGCGGAAGCGGAGCTTCCAGAGATCGTGGGCGTCGTGGTGGGCGGCGGCGCCGTAGATGGGGATCTCGTGCTCCGCCACGTGGTCGAGCGCCCGGCCGAGGTTGACCGCCACGTGCACCGGCAGGTGTGCCAGGGCGCCGGCAGCGGCCTTGGCGGCGTGGCCGCCGAGATAGGCGCTGCGATCCTTGGGCACCATGAGGCCCGCCCCGCCGAGGCTGTAGAGCGTGCGGGCGAGTGTCCCCACATTGCCGGGGTCTTGCACCTGGTCGAGGGCGAGCAGCACCGGGAGAGGGGCGTTGGGCATGGCATGAAGAAGCGCATCGATGTCGGCGCATTCCGCTGGCCGTATACGGGCCGCCACCCCCTGATGCGCGCCAGGGATCATCCGGTCGAGCTCGGAGCGTGGCACGAGACGAAAGCGCACCCGTTTTTGGCGGCATAGGGTAATGATGCCCATCAGCCCGCCTTCTTCCCGGGCCACGAGCACGGTATCGATGCGCTGAGGATTTTCTTGCAAAAGTTCTGCCACAGGCTTGCGGCCGGGCACTATGTTTTCTGATTTTTTGCTTTTTTCGGCGAACATGGCGACCTCGACAGGTTCGTGGGCTCGGGTTTGCCTTATGACTTTTTTTGTTCTACACGGCAATCGTCGTTTTGGCTCCACCGCGTGCCCGTGGTGGTGTGGAGAAACCTTAACCAGGAGTTGGCTTTTGTCGGGGATTGTTCAGAAAACGGTGATTGCGCTTCTGCTTCTGGGGATGGGCGTGGGCTGTGCTTCCCCCCGTCTCTCCCATAAGGGGGCTGAGGACGCCATCACAGGAGCCGGTACGGTCCACGAACCGGGCACCTCCGTGTCCTCCGGCTCCGTCGCGGTCAAGGACGATGTCATCGCATTCCCGGAACAAGGCGTGGGGCCTGAGGGTTCTTCGGTGAAGCCGTCAGCGCAGGCATCCACGGCCCCTGGGGTATTGGGCATCGCCGTTGTCGAAGAAGAAACCGTCCAGCAGTATTTTTCGTTGTACACCGAAAAAAACCGCGACACTTTTGTCGGCGGGGTGCAGCGCGCCCAGGTGTACTTGCCGGCGTTGCGGGAGCGCTTGCGGACTGCGGGCTTGCCCGAGGAGCTCGTCTACCTCCCTTTGGTGGAAAGCGCCTTTGATCCTTCCGCAACATCTTCGGCGGGGGCCGCCGGCATTTGGCAGCTCATGCCCGAGACTGCCCGCCGCTTTGGACTGCGCGTGGATTGGTGGGTGGACGAACGCCGGGACATCTTTCGCGCCACCGACGCGGCCATCAGCTATCTCAAATATCTGTACGCGCAGTTTGGTGATTGGAAGCTGGCGCTCGCTGCGTACAACGCAGGCGAAGGCGCCATTGATCGGGCCATGAAGTCGTCGGGCGCGCAGACCTTGGAAGCCGTCAGTGGGGCGCGCTTGAGTGATCAAACCCGCAATTACGTGCCCAAGTTCGCCGCTGCGGTGCGCGCCGTCCGACACTTGGAGCACGCGGGGATACTCGCGCCTCGGCGAGAGCGGCCTTTGTCGTTGATCTCCATTGCGGTGCGCGGGGCCACCGACCTGCAAGACTTGGCCCGGGCAGTGGGGATCCCGTGGCAGGAGTTCCATGCCCTCAATGCCCAATACCTCCGCAAGGCGACTCCGCCTTTCGGGACGAGCACGGTGCGCGTCCCTGCCCCGTATGCTGCGCAGGCTCGCCAGTACCTCGACCGTGAGTCGGGCTTGCGCCCCGTGGCCGGACTTGTCCCGTATACGGTGCGCGCTGGGGACTCTTGGGATGCTTTGGCCAAGCGTGCCAAGGTCGCCGCTCGCGAGCTCGTGACCATCAATGGCGGCGCGCGCCTCGTGCCGGGAAGGGTGGTGTATTTGCCGGCGCGCTCCCAAGGGCATGGGGAGGCCGCCCCGAAAAAAGCCCCGAAGGCAGTGGGCGGACAGGCCAATTATGCTGTGCGCCCTGGGGATACGTTGTCGAGTATCGCTCGCAAGTTTGGCGTGACACCAGCCGCCCTTGCGGCAGCAAACAACCTTGCCCGGGATGGGGCCCTTCGCCCGGGGCAAGGGTTGTTCATTCCCGCTGCTGCTGATGCCCCGCAACCCAAGGCAGCGGCTGCTCCGCGTTCCTATGTGGTGCAGCCCGGCGATACGCTTTGGGCAATCGCCCGCAGGTTTGGTGCGGCCCCAGAAGATGTCCTTCGCTGGAATCGGCTCCATCCCGATGCCCCGCTTCGCCCCGGAGACACCGTGCTGGTGCAAGCCCCTTAGTCCTGGGAGCGTTGGCGCGTCCTTTCCGCGGAGGCCTTCGGGCCTCCGTTTTTGTTGGCGGGTTTCTGGGGAAGCTCGATGGTAAAGCAGCTCCCCTGGCCGGGGGTGCTCTCCGCGTACATGCGGCCGCCATGTTCTTGGGTGATGATGAAATAGCTCACCGAAAGGCCGAGCCCGGTACCCTTGCCCGGCGGCTTGGTGGTGAAGAAGGGCTCCATGCTGCGGGCAAGGATATCCGGCTCCATACCAGGGCCGTTGTCTGCCACGCGGATGCGGACGCCATCGTGGGCGGATTCTGCGCGGATGGTAAAGCGCGGGCCGTCGCCGGGCGGGTAGGCTTTCTCGGCCATGGCCTCGGCGCCGTTTCGCAAAAGGTTGAGCAGGACCTGCTGGATTTTGTCTTGAGAACACGGCACGGCGGGCAGATCCGGGTCGATGTGCAGATCGATGGCGATTCTTCGGAAATCATAGTTCTTTTTCAAATCGTAGTCCATGCGGGCAAGCTCGATGGTGGACCGGATTACTTCGCCGAGGTCAGTGGGGACGAGCCTTGGATCTGTCTTGCGGCTAAAGCCGAGCATGCCCGTGACCAGGGTGGCCGCCCGGCGGCCTGCGTCCTGGATGGCGGTAAGCATGGTGGGGATATCGCGGGCGGCAAGGTAGCGCTGCAGGGCGTCGAAATCCAGGTTGGCAGCGGCTGCGGCCTTGAGGTTGGCAGGCAGCGGGGCGGAGAGGCGACTGGCAAGCACCTGGATGCTGCCGAGGATGGAGGCCAGCGGATTGTTGATCTCGTGGGCCATGCCGGCGGCGAGCCCGCCGAGGGAGAGCATCTTTTCGGATTGAATGAGGAGTTGTTCCATGTGCTGGCGCTCGGTGACGTCATCGATGCGGATGACTGCTCCTTCCATCTGCTCCAGGGGATAGATGGTGACGTCTTCGAAGCGCGTGCGGGTGCCGTCGCTGCGTGCCTGTCGGGTGCGGCTCTGGGGCGTATGGGTGGCCATGGCCTGCGCCGCAAGTTCGCTGTACGCCGCAAGGAGTGGGGCGGCTTCGGCAAGCGGCCGTCCCAGGGCCTGGGTTGCCGAGGTACCGGTGAGGGTCTCTGCGTGGCGGTTCCACTGCGTGACGCGCCCTTGGGCGTCCACGGTGATGAGCGCCGAGGGCATGGAATCTACAATACGGGTGAGGAGTGCGCGCAGCCGCTGGGTCTCGTGCTCCGCCAGCACCAAGGCCACGTGTTCGGCCATGCGGCCAAGGAAGGCCGTTTCATCGGCAAACCAGGTGCGCGGGGAGGATGCTTCACCGGTGATGAGTCCCCAGGGCCCATGGTTGTCGCACACCAGGGTTGCGATCAAGGCCCCTGGCTGGCCGAGGCGCTCCCAGAGGACCTGCAGCCGGGTATCGGTGCAGGTGCCTTCCATGGCGAGGACCTCTTTTGCGGGGAAGGTGGCGAGAACGTCGGCAGTGAGGCAAGACAGGGAGGGGAATCCGTTTGTGGCCATAGGCGCGAGGGCGTTGTCCGTAAGGCGCCAGACCGCGGCACGGGTGAGCTCCAGCGCCTGCGCCACGGCCGTGCACACGGCGGCGAGGGCCGCATCCAGGCTGTTGGCCGCATGGATATGGGGAAGGCGCAGTACGGCACGCTGCTGGCGTTCGATGCGCTGTACCGTGGCGCGCAGTGCGGCCTCGGCTTGTTTGCGCTCCGCCACTTCCGCCTGCAATTCGGCGATGGTGCGCTGCAGGATCGGGTAATAACTCTTGCGTGCCGAGGTCTCGGAAATCCCAATGATGCGATGCAGGGCAGATGGATTAGAGGATTCGGGCATAGATGGCCTCGAGATCGGTTTCGGTGGCAGGACGCGGATTGGTGACGAGACAAGGGTCCTGGAGGGCGATACGGGCAAGATGACCGAGGTCTTGCGGCCGTACCCCGCGTTCCGCAAGTCCCCCGACGATGCCCAGTTCGGTGCGCAGACGGGTGAGATGGTCTTCGAGGAGCTTGGCGGCGGTGGCGTCGTCGGCACCGGAGAGGTCCAGGCCTATGGCCTGGGCGAGGCGGCGGAATTTGTGCGGCGCGGCCGGGAAGTTGAAGGCCACCACTGGCGGGAGGAGCAGGGCGTTGCATTCGCCGTGGGGCAAATCCCAAAAGCCGCCAAGGCTATGGGCCAGGGCATGCACCGCGCCGAGGCTGGCATTGGAGAAGGCCATGCCAGCATGCAGGCTCGCCAGCATGGTTTGGGCGCGGGCTTCTACGTGGCGAGGGTTGGCTACGGCCTGGGGCAGCGCTTGGACGATGCAGCGTGCCGCTTCCAGGGCGTGCACATCGGTCAGGGGTGAGCTGGCGAGGGATACATAGGCTTCCACGGCATGGGCGAGGACGTCCATGCCGGTGGCTGCGGTGAGGTCCGGGGGCAGGGGTTTGAGGGTGCAGGGGTCCACCAAGGCGACGTCGGGCACGATGGCCTTGCTGATGATGGCGATTTTGGTGCGGCGTCGGGTATCGGTGATGATGGCGAACTGGGAGATGTCTGCAGCGGACCCCGCGGTGGTGGGGATACAGATGAGCGGCGGCATGGGCACGGCGATGGTATCCACCCCTTCGTAGTCGAGGATGTGGCCGCCGTTCATGGTGACGATGCCGATGCCCTTGGCGGTGTCGAGCACGCTGCCACCGCCCACGGCGATGAGGCCGTCACAGTGGTGGGTGAAATATGCCTCCACCCCGGCCATGATTTCATGGTCTTTGGGATTGGGCGTGATGCCCATGAAGACCGCGGCCACGGCGCCGGCGGCTTCGAGATGTTCGTTGACCCGTTGCGTCCAGCCCACGGCGTGGACTCCTGGGTCCGAAACCAGCAGTGGCCGCTTCAGTCCAAAGGCGGTGGTGTACCCGCCAACGGCGTCCAGCGCCCCGTGGCCAAAGACGATCTCTGGGACGACGAACTTGCGCGTGCGCATCGGGTTGTCCATTGTCGCCTCCTTGGGTTGAGGACCAGACTCTGGGTAATTGAGAACGAAAGAAAATGCCAGGACAAAGGCGCAGGCGGGATGCGCGTCTGGGGCGGATGATGCCTCCCTGGCTTGCCAATGTTGCGGCAACTGGCTAGGGATCTGGGCCTATGGCGATGCGGCGTATCCTTTTTGTGTGCCGGCCCCAGCACGTCTCGGGGCTGCATGCTGCCCTCAAGGAGCAGGGGGTGTCCGTAATCTTGGCCGAGGACATGCCCACGGTGACCAAGACCCTGGCCGCCCGTCAGGTGGCCCTTGCGGTGTGCGAGACTGGCCTTCCGGGACTTGCGGCCGCAGAGGTGGTGGCTGCGGCGGTGGATCACGAGGTGCCGGTGGTGGTGGTGGCCGAGCGGGGCAGCGCCGACGAAGTGCGCCAATATCTGGGCCTGGGCGCCCGGGACTATTGGCTGCTGCCGTTGCTTGCCGAAAAACTCCTGGCGGCATTGCCGGAGCCAGGGCCGCCAGCGGCCGTGGGCGCGTCCGCGGCAAGGGCCTTTGGGGCGCCGGTGGTGGTGGGTTCGCATCCGGCCATGGGCCGCATCCTGGCCTTGGCCCGTCAGGTGGCCCGTTCCAAGGCCACGGTGCTGGTGAGCGGGGAATCGGGCACCGGTAAAGAGGTCCTCGCCCGCTATATCCACGCCCATTCCGGCCGCCAGGGGCCTTTTGTGGCGGTCAATTGCGCGGCCCTGCCCGAGCATCTTTTGGAAAGCGAGCTCTTTGGCCACGAAAAAGGGGCCTTTACCGGCGCCATTGCCCGCAAGCTGGGCAAATTCGAGCTCGCCTCCGGCGGCACGCTGCTTTTGGACGAGATCTCGGAGATGGATTTGGCCCTGCAAGCCAAACTCTTGCGCGCCCTGCAGGAGGGGGAGATCGACCGTGTGGGCGGCACGGAATCTGTGGCCGTGGACACCCGGGTGATCGCCACCACCAACCGCAACCTGGAAGAGGCCGTGGCTCAGGGACAGTTCCGTCAGGACCTTTTCTATCGCCTCAATGTGATCCCCCTGCGTCTTCCTCCGCTGCGCGAGCGCGGCGCGGATGTGCTCGAACTGGCGCGGTTTTTTTTGCGCCGCTTCGCCGATACCTATGGCTATCCATCCACCCGGCTTTCTGCGGAGGCCGAGCGCTGGCTGCAGGCCCACCAATGGCCGGGCAACGTGCGGGAGCTGCAAAACCTCATGGAGCGGGCCGTGCTCTTGGCTGCAGGTGGGGCCATCGGCGTGGGACATTTTTTGCTCGACAGCGCTGCTGGGGAAGACGTGCCGGTCATGGAGGGGGAAGCTCCGGTGCAATCCTTGGAATCCGCATCCAGCGAGGGCGCTGGGGACGAGCCCGAGATCATCCCGCTGGAGGAGATGGAGCGCCGTTTGATTTTGAAGAGCCTGCGCTCTACCGGGGGAAATCGTACCAAGGCATCGGAACTTCTTGGAATTTCCGTGCGCACCTTGCGCAACAAGCTCAATGAATATCGGCTTCAGGGCATTGCGGTGCCGTGAGGCGTCGGGGAGGCAGCATGCTCGCTCACGCAGTGGAAGGGTACTTGGCCCGCTCGTCGTGGATTCGCCGCATGTTTGAGACCGGGATCGAACTCAAGCGGCGTTACGGTGCGGATGCGGTGCAGGACTTGAGCCTGGGGAACCCCGACCTCGCGCCGCCCGCGGTGGTGGCCGACGCCTTGCGGGAGCTGGCGGACCATGCCGCTGAACCCTTTGCCTTTGGGTATATGCCCAACGCCGGGTATCCGGAGCTTCGGGCCGCCTTGGCCGAGGCGTTGCGCGCCGAGCAGGGCGTGCCCGTGTCTGCCGACCACGTGCTGGTCACGTGCGGGGCGGCCGGGGCCATCAACGTGGTGCTGCGGGCCGTGCTCAATCCCGGCGACGAGGTTTTGGCCATCGCCCCGTATTTTGTGGAGTATGGCTTCTACGCCGAAAACCATGGCGGCCGCCTGGTGGCGGTGCCGGCCCGCACCCCGGACTTCGGGCTCGACCTTGCGGCTGTGGAGGCAGCGATTTCGGCGCGCACCCGCTGTGTGATCCTCAATTCCCCCAATAATCCCACCGGCCGGGTATATTCGGCCGAGGAGCTGGCGGCATTGGGAGCGCTCTTGGCGCGGGCCGAGGCGCGTCTTGGCCGCCCCATTCTGATCATCGCCGATGAACCGTATCGGTTCCTCACCTATGATGGCGTCCACGTGCCGTCGGTCATGGCCGCGCATCCGCAGAGTGTGGTGGTGAGCTCGTTTTCCAAGAGCTTGGGCCTGGCCGGCGAGCGGGTGGGGTACGTGGCGGTGAACCCAGCCATGCCTGAGGCCGAGATCTTGGTGAACGGCATGATCCTCGCCAACCGTATCTTGGGGTTTGTCAACGCTCCGGCCATAGGGCAGCGCATCCTCATGAAGGCCCTGGGGAGCCAGGTGGATACGGCGGTGTATGCGCGTCGGCGTACCGTCATGATGCGGGTTTTGGACGACGCCGGCATCCGCTACATGCCGCCGCAGGGGGCCTTTTACTTTTTCCCCGAAGCCCCGGGAGGTGACGACGAGGCCTTTGTGCGGGCCTTGCAGGAGGAGCGTATTTTGGCGGTGCCAGGGCGGGGCTTTGGTATGCCCGGGTATTTTCGTTTGGCGTTTTGCGTGGATGCATCCGTGATCGAGCGCGCCCGCGACGGCATGATCCGCGCCGTGGCCCGCGTGCGGGGCTGAAATTTCCCTGGACACTCTTTCTTGACGCATAGGCGCTCTGCGTCTATGCGAGTCTCCCTTTTTGCCTGACGGGAGTGCCATGTTCGATAGTCTGTCCGATCGACTGGAGTCGGTATTCAAGAAGTTGCGCGGCCACGGCCGCCTGGATGAGAAAAACATCCAGGAGGGGCTGCGGGAGGTGCGTCTTGCCCTTTTGGAGGCGGACGTCCATTTTGACGTGGTGCGCGGTTTCGTGGAGCGGGTGCGGCAGCGCGCCTTGGGTCAGGAGGTGCAGGGCAGTCTTACCCCGGGGCAGCAGGTCATCAAGATCGTCCATGAGGAGCTCATCGCGCTTTTGGGGGGCGAACACGAAGGGCTCGCATTTGCGGGCAAGCCTCCGTATGCGGTGATGATGGTGGGGCTGCAGGGGTCGGGCAAGACCACGTCGGCCGCCAAGCTGGCCTTGTTTTTGCGTCGGCGCAAGATGAGCCCGTATTTGGTCCCTGCGGACGTCTACCGTCCGGCGGCCATCGATCAGCTCCGTAAATTGGGGGCGGAGCTGGGGGTGCCGGTGTTTGCCTCCACGGTGGAGATGAATCCCGTGGACATCTGCCGCCAGGGCTTGGCCGAGGCCGCCCGCTTGGGGCACTCGGTGGTGATCTTCGATACCGCGGGCCGGCTGCACGTGGACGAAGCCCTCATGAACGAGTTGGTGGCCATCAAGGCGGCCTGCGCGCCCCAGGAGATCCTGTTCGTGGCCGACGCCATGACCGGGCAGGATGCGGTCACCGTGGCCCAGGCCTTTGACGCCACCCTGGACATCACGGGCGTGGTGCTCACCAAGATGGATGGCGACGCCCGTGGCGGTGCGGCCCTGTCCATCAAGTCCATCACGGGCAAGCCGCTGAAATTCGTGGGTACTGGCGAGCGGCCCAGTGAGTTCGAGGTATTCTACCCGGACCGGATCGCGTCGCGCATCCTGGGCATGGGGGACGTGCTCACCCTCATCGAGAAGGCCCAGAGCACCATTGATGCCAAGGAGGCCGAGCGCATCCAGGACCGCATGCGCAAGGCGGAGTTCGACTTCGAAGATTTTCGCACGCAGATGCGGCGCATTCGCAAGTTGGGCTCCATTGAGGGGCTACTGGCCTTGATCCCGGGTATGGGGAAGCTGCGCAAGCAGCTCCAGGACGTGCGCCTGCCGGACAAGGAAATGGCCAAAGTGGAGGCCATGATCAACGCCATGACCGTGGCCGAGCGCCGCAACCCCAAGATGATCGATACCAGCCGTCGTCAACGCATTGCCCGGGGAAGCGGCGTCACGGTGGCGGACGTCAATGCGCTCATCAAAAATTTCGAGCAGATGCGTGGCCTCATGCAGCAGATGCTCCAAGGCAAGATGCCGACGGCTCCAGGCGGGGCTGCGCCCGGGATGCCGACAATGCCCGGGATGCCGGGGCTCCCTGGGGCAGGTGGAGGGCGCCGCAGCGCCGTGGATCGCGACAAGCTTCGGGAGAAGCGAAAAAAAGAGCGTAAGCAGCGCAAACGCAAGTAAGTATACTACTCATGTGACGAGGAGAAACCAATGGCTTTGAAACTCCGTTTGACCCGTATGGGGTCCAAGAAGAAACCGTTCTATCGTGTGGTGGTCATGGAGGCGCAGTCCCGCCGTGATGGCCGTGCCTTGGCCTATGTGGGCTACTACAATCCCATGACGGATCCGGCGGATGTGAAGCTGGATCTGGATGCCATCAAGTCGTGGATGGAGCGCGGCGCCCAGCCCACGGACACGGTCCGCTCGCTACTCAAGCGCGCTGGCGTGGCGGCATAAACACGCCCGCGGGGGTGGGGAGGCCGGCATGCTCAAGGGACTCGTGGAATTCATCGCCCAGTCGTTGGTGGATCAGCCCGAGGCCGTGACCGTGACCGAAGTGGAAGGCGAGCAGACCACGGTCATCGAGCTTCGTGTCGCCAAGGAAGATTTGGGCAAGGTCATTGGCAAGCAAGGGCGGATGGCGCGCGCTATCCGTACGGTGCTGGCTGCGGCCTCCATGAAGGCCGGCAAACGTTGCGTGCTGGAGATTCTCGAGTAACGTGCCTGGTGGCCTGGAACTCGTGGAGTTGGGCCGGGTGGTGAAGGCGCACGGGCTGCGGGGAGAAATTCTCGTCGCCCCTCATGGCGGCTGTCAGGAGGCCTTGCTCCGGATCTCGCGCGTGTATTTGCGCCGTCAAGACGCCAAAGCCAAACCGTGGCCGGTGCTTGCCTGCCGGATGCACTCCGGTCGGGTGCTCATGGCCGTGGACGGTCTGGATGGCCGGGACAAGGCAGAGCCTTGGCGGGATGCTGCGGTTTTGGGGCGTGCCCGGGATGTGGCTGCGGCGGATCCGCAACGCTGGGGCGCTTTGGCATGGATCGGGGCGACGGTGGAGCTTTCCCAGGGGGAGATCTTGGGGGAACTGCGCTCCGTGGCCTTGGTGGCCGGCCAAGAGCTCTGGACTGTGGTTGGGGCGGACGGGAGCCGGTACGTCCTGCCTGCAGCGCTGCGGGTACAGGCGGTAACCGATCGCTTGGTCATCGATCCCCCCGAAGGGCTTTTGGATCTCTGCCGTCAGGAAGACGGAGTCCCTTGAGGCCTGCGAAGACACCGGTATGCGTTTTACCCTGGTTACCCTTTTCCCGGAATTTTTCGCCTCCCCCCTCTCCTGCGGCTTGCTGGGCCGGGCGGTGGAGCGAGGGCTGGTGCAGGTGGAGTTTCGTAACCCACGGGACTATTCCCAGGACAAGCACCGCCACGTGGATGACCGACCGTATGGCGGCGGCGCGGGCATGGTGATGACCGTGGACCCGGTAGCACGCGCCCTCAAGGACGCCCCCAACGCCCGGCGCATCCTCCTGGCCCCCAAGGGACGACCGCTTACCCAAGCCCTGGCGCGGGAACTTGCCCAGGAAGAAGAGCTCGTGGTGATCTGTGGCCGTTACGAGGGGATCGACGCCCGTTTGGAAGCCCTTTTCCCTATGGAGGCCGTCTCGGTGGGGGATGTGGTCTTGAATGGCGGCGAGAGTGCGGCCTTGTGTCTCCTGGAGGCGGTCTCGCGTTTGGTGCCGGATTTCTTGGGCAAGGAAGAGAGCGCAGAAGAAGAGAGTTTTAGTGCCGGGCTGCTGGAATATCCGCACTATACCCGGCCTGAGGTCTATGCCGGACTCCAGGTGCCGGAGATTTTGCTCTCCGGAGATCACGCCCGCATCCGTGCCTGGCGACGGGAGCAGAGTCTGCGCCAGACGCTTGCCTTGCGCCCCGACTTGCTGGACACGGCCGAGCTCGATCCTGCAGACCAAAGGCTTTTGCAGGGCATGTCCCGGCCGCGCCTGGGGCGCAATCTCTTTGTCGCCTTGGTGCATTATCCGGTGCTCGACAAGACAGGGCGCACCATCGCCACCTCTTTGACAAACCTGGACCTCCACGATATTGCCCGCCTTTCCCGTACCTACGGGCTGGGGGGCTATTGGGTCTGCACCCCCGTGGAGGACCAACAAGCCCTGGCGCGGGAGCTTTTGGCCCATTGGCGGGACGGCGCGGGTGCTGCGGCCAATCCGTGCCGTCGCGAGGCGCTCCGCCTTGTGGACGTGGTTTCCTCGCTGGAGGAGGCGGAGGCGGCGGTGCGTGTGCGTACGGGGCAGCCTCCCCGGATCGTGGTGACCTCTGCCCGGGAAGGCACGACAACGGCATCGGTGGTGCGACAATGGCTCAGCTCCATGCCGGTGCTCCTCGTGTTGGGTACGGGCCACGGCTTGGCCCCGGAGGTCCTCCAGCAGGCGCATGCCTGTCTGCGACCGGTGCGTTTTTTGGAAACGTACAATCATCTCTCGGTGCGTTCGGCAGCCGCCATCATGGTGGATCGGCTGGTGGGCGACCTGGGATAAGTCCCCTCCTGTGCATCGTTGCAGGAGGAGTTTTGAAGGAGAATCAGTATGGACATCATCCGCAACATTGAGAGCGAGCACCTGCGCGCCGATATCCCCTCGTTTCGGCCCGGCGATACGGTGAAGGTCCACACCCGTATCGTGGAAGGCGAGAAGGAGCGTATCCAGATCTTCGAGGGTGTGGTGATTCGTTACAAGAAGGGGACCACGGATGCCTCGTTTGTGGTGCGTAAGGTCTCCGACGGCGTGGGGGTGGAACGTATCTTCCCGCTGCACGCCCCGTGCATCGACCGCATCGAGGTGGTCTCCCAGGGCGTGGTGCGCCGCAGCCGTCTTTTCTACCTGCGCAACCTCAAAGGCAAGGCCGCGCGCATCAAGACCAAGAAGGATTGGGTATAGGCTGCGGGGGCGCCGATGGCCGAGCGTGAAGCCTCTGTCCTGGTGGCAGGGGTGGATGAGGCCGGGCGAGGGTGTCTTGCGGGGCCTGTGGTGGCTGCTGCGGTGCTTGTGCCCGTACCGTGGAGCCTGCCGGGGCTTACGGACTCCAAGAAGCTTTCTCCGCGGCGTCGAGAGTTCCTTGCCCGTCAGATCAAGGCCCAGGCTGTGTCCTGGGCCTTGGGTTTTTCCTGGCCGCGGGAGATTGAGGCCGTCAACATCCTTCAGGCCACCTTGCGGGCCATGGCCCGGGCCGTGGAGGCCTTGGCCATGGCGCCGGCGCGGGTGCTGGTGGACGGCAACCAGGTCTTTCCCGCGCCCATGCCGGTGGAGGCCATTGTGGGGGGGGATGTGTCGGTGCCTGCCATCTCTGCGGCCTCGATCTTGGCCAAGACCTTCCGGGACCGCCTCATGGAGGCCTTGGCGGAGCGCTATCCGGGCTATGGCTTGGAGCGCCACAAAGGTTACGGCACGGCCGAACACCGGGCGGCCATTGCGCGTTTGGGGGCAAGCCCTCTGCACCGCCATACCTTTCGGGGAACGTTCCCGAGGGGCACGCAGCTTCGTCTGCCCGGAGTCGAAAGATGACCTCCATATCTTCCCAGGAGATGGGGCGCCTGGGCGAAGAAGCCGCGGCCCGCTATCTTCAGGGGCTGGGGTGGCGGATTCGGGAGCGCAATTTTCGCGTGCCTGGTGGAGAGATCGATCTTATCTGCCAGGAGGCGGATACCATCGTCTTCGTGGAAGTGAAGACTCGGGCATCTACCCGCCGCGGCACGCCGGGTGAGGCCGTGACCCCGGCCAAGGCGGCGCGTCTGCTTCGGGCCGCGAGCGCATACCTTTCGCAGATCGGGGGCTGGGGGCTCCCGTGCCGGTTCGACTTGGTGGCCGTGGTGGGCTCGCCGCCGCACTTTTCTTTGAGTCACGACCGTCACATCGTGGATGCATCGTATGCTGTGGATCGTCTCCACTCCCCTTGGCAACCGTGGTGATCTCTCGCCGCGGGCCCGGGAAACGCTGGCTGCGGCGCATTTCGTGCTTTGCGAGGACACCCGGCGCACCGGCCAACTCCTTGCCAGCTGCGGGGTGACGGCGCGGGAGCTGGTAAGCCTCCATGAACACAATGAGCGCCAGCGCCTGCCCTCTGTCCTTGCCCGGCTGCAGGCGGGCGAGGACGCCGCCCTGGTTTCCGACGCCGGGACCCCGTTGGTGGCAGACCCAGGCTACCGCTTGGTGGCGGCCTGTTGGCAGACAGGCATCGCCGTGTCGCCGGTACCCGGCCCGTGTGCGGCGCTGGCAGCGCTCACCGCCAGCGGCCTTCCCCCGTACCCTTTTGCCTTTTTGGGGTTTCTGCCGCGAAGGCCGGGTGACGTGGCCGCCGCCCTGGCGCTTTATGCTGCCATTCCTCTGACATTGGTGTGGTACGAGCGCAAAAATCGGGTGCCCGCCTCCTTGCGGATTGCGCATCAGGTGTTGGGAGAAAGGTCCTTTTGTGTCGCCCGGGAATTGACCAAGGTGCACGAGACCTTTATCCATGGCCGGCTTGGCCAGGATGTACCGGAGCTCTCCGAGCTTTTGGGCGAGGTCACGGTGGTGGTGGGCCCGCCGGAGGTAACGCCCGCGGCCTGGGACGCGCCGCGGGTGGCAGCAGAGGCGGCAGCCTTGGCGGCCACGGGCCTTGCGCCCCGGGAAGTGGCCCGGCGGGTGGCCCGGGTTTCTGGTTGGCCTGCCAAGGCGGTGTACCGGATGCTGGTGGAGGAAGCGTGATCCCCAAGAGCCTGTTGTGGCGGACCTTCTGGCGCACTTATTTGGTGGGCGCGGTGTACACCATGCGGGGGCTGCAGAACGTGGGGATGGTGTTTATCCTCCATCCTGCCCTCTGCGCGTTGTATGCCCATGACCCTGCGGCGCTGCAGCGGGCCCGGCATCGGTACTTGGGGCTGTACAATACGCATCCGTGCTGGACGCCGGCTCTGGTGGGCCTTTTTCTCTCCTTGGAGGAGCGTATCGCTCGGGGCCTTCTCGCGCCGCAGGCCTTGGCCGCCGTGCGTTCCACGGTGGTCTTTACCCTTTCGGGGTTGGGAGACGCCTTTTTCAGCGGCGGGGTGTTCGTGCTTTGGGCGCTCGTCCAGTGTTTTTTGCTCGTGCGCGGGTTGTGGTTGTGGGCAGGCGTGTGGACCGTGGCGGCCTTGACCGCGGTGCAGGTCATGAAAATGGTGACATTTTTTCGGGCGTATTCCCGTGGGCTCGCCTTTCTTCAGGACCTCAAACGCTGGGACCTCATCAATTGGGCGCGGCATATCAAGGTGGTGTGCGCGGTGGCGCTGGCGGCGGTGTTGGGCGCGGTGGCAGCCCCTTTGGGGCCGTGGGCCGTGGTGCTGATGGGGACCGGTGCAGGCGTGTCCGGACTGCTCGCCCCGGGCGGCCCGTGGCGCCTGGTCGTGCTGGCAGGCGTTGGGCTGGCGTGGATCGTGGGGCAGTGGGCATGACGCACGCAAACGGATCGTGGACACGTGAGGTGCAGGTGGTCAACACCTTGGGGATCCATGCTCGGCCGGCAGGGAAGATCTGCCAGACGGCGGCCCGCTTTGCCGCGCAGGTGTTTTTGGAGACGGATGCCGGGGCGGTGGATGCCAAGTCCATCCTCGATATCCTCACGCTGGCGGCACCTCAGGGCGCCATGGTGCGGATTCGGGCCCATGGTCCGGACGCCCAGGAAGCGGTGGAGGCCGTGGCGCGGCTTTTTGTGGAACGTTTTGGGGAGGAATGATGGCGCGCCAAGTGCTCTATGGCATCCCCGTGGCTGCAGGCATCGCCGTTGGACGGGCCCATTTTTTGGATCGGGATTGGTTTGCCCGCGCCTCGTACCATCCCATTGCCCCGGATGCCGTGGAGAAGGAGCAGGAGCGTTTGCGGCAGGCCTTTGCGGTGGCCGCCCAGGACCTTGAGCGGGTGCTGGCCGCAGTGCCCGAAGACTTGCGTGACCACGCCGCCATGGTGGAGGCGCATCTGCTTTTGGTGCGCGACCGCAAGCTTCAGGAACAGGCCCTTGCGGCCATCGCTGCGCAGCACATCAACGCCGAATGGGCCCTGGAGCGGGCGGTGGCTGCTGTGGAGGCCACGTTCACGGCCATCGAGGATGAGTACTTGCGCAGCCGCATGCAGGACGTGCGCCAGGCGGCCGAGCGGGTGCTCGGGGTGTTGGTGGGGCAGGCGGGGGCCGCGCCCATGACCCAGCGGGGGGTGCTCCTGGCCCGGGACTTGAGCCCCGCAGATTTGGTGGAGATCGATTTCGCCAAGGTCCTGGCCCTGGCCACGGCTTCGGGCGGCAAGACCTCGCATGTGGGGATCCTTGCCCGATCGCTGCAAATTCCGGCCGTGGTGGGTGTGGAAGGCCTCGACGGCACCTTGGCGGGGGAACTCATCATCCTCGATGGCTTCCACGGCCGGGTGCTCGTGGACCCTGATGAAGACGAGCTTGCCCGCTCTACAGAACTGGCGGCGCGCTTCGACGATTACCAGGCCGTGGTGCTGCGTTCCTGCCATTTGCCGGCCCAGACGCGCGATGGGTTCGAGGTGCAGACCTTGGCCAACATCGAACTTTTCGAAGAAGTGGTGGCGGTGCGCGACTTGGGGGCCGAGGGCATCGGCCTCTATCGCACCGAGTACACGTACATGAACCGGGAGACCCCTCCCAGCGAGGAGGAGCTCGCGGAGCAGTATTTGGATCTGGCAAGCCTCATGGCCCCGCACAAGGTGGTGATCCGCACCCTGGATGTGGGCGCGGACAAACTGACCCCCACCTTGCGCCACCGTCGGGAGGCCAATCCCGCCCTGGGACTTCGGGCCATCCGCTACTGTTTGCACCACCGCGATGTATTCCGGGCCCAACTGCGGGCCATTTTGCGGGCCAGTGTGGTGGGCAATGTGCACCTGCTGCTGCCCATGATTTCCGGCATCGAGGAATTGGTGGAGGTGAAGAAGTTCTACCGCGAGGTACAGCGGGAACTGGCGGCGGAAGGTGTGCCTTTCCGAGAGGATATGCCCTTGGGCATCATGATGGAACTGCCCAGCGCCGTGATGACGGCCGACGTCCTCGCCCAGGAGGTAGACTTTTTTAGTATTGGGACCAATGATCTCATTCAATACACCTTGGGCATCGACCGTACCAACAAGGATGTCTCCGCGCTGTACCAACCGCTCCATCCCGCTATTGTGCGCTCCATCAAGTGGGTCGTGGATTCGGGGCACCGCGCTGGGATCGATGTCTGCGTCTGTGGTGAATTGGCAGCGGATCCATTTTGTGTCCCGGTGCTTTTGGGAATGCGCGTGGACGCCATTAGCCTCAATCCACGGTCCATACCGAGCATCAAACGCTTGGTCCGGCAGACCACCATGGAAGAATGTGACGCCCTGCTCAAGCAGGTCATGGCCAGTCAGTCGGTGGCGCGCAGCAACCGCTTGGTGCGGGAGATGATCTACCGGCATGTCCCCGATGAACTTTTGTTTTCGGTCTCCCTGTTGGGAGAGGAGGTGGGGGGATGAGCGCCAAACCCCAAGGGATCAAGCTGGTGGCGGCCAACCGCAAGGCCCGGCATGAGTATGAGTTCCTCGATTTTGTGGAGGCCGGCCTGGTGCTTTCCGGCTCCGAGGTCAAATCCTTGCGCGAAGGCCGGGTGAACCTGGGCGATGGGTATGTGGTGTTTCACGCCGGTGAGGCGTGGCTGACGGGCGTGCATATCTCGCCCTATCCCAATGCGGGCTATGCCCAGCACGACCCGGACCGGGCGCGCAAGCTGCTTCTGCACCGCCGGGAGATTGCGAGCCTGGCCGCCAAGGTGGAGCAAAAGGGCCTGACGCTGGTGCCCACCAAGATGTATTTCAAAAACGGAAAAATCAAAGTGGAATTGGCGCTTTCCCGGGGCAAGCGCGTGCACGACCGCCGTGAGGAATTGCGGCGTCGGGCCATTGCCCGCGACATGGAGCGGGACTTTGTCCGCTAGCGCGTTCCTGCAAGGAGACGTATGTTTGGATTTTTGACCAAGAAGCTCTTTGGCACCAAAAACGATCGGTATCTCAAATCGCTGCGGCCGTTGGTGGCTGCGGTCAATGAGTGGGAAGCCAAAGTCGCCCCCCTGCCGGATGCGGCGTTGGGCCAGCGGATTGCGGAGCTGCGCGCCGAGGTGGCCCAGGGCCGGGATCTCGACAGCCTGCTCCCCGAGGTCTTTGCCCTCACCCGGGAGGCCGGCCGCCGGGTCTTGGGCATGCGCCATTTCGATGTCCAGATCATGGGCGGCATTACCCTGCACCAAGGCAAGATCGCGGAGATGAAGACCGGCGAGGGCAAGACCTTGGTGGCGACGCTGCCGGTGGTGCTCAACGCCCTCACTGGCCGTGGGGTGCACGTGGTGACGGTCAACGACTACCTGGCCCGCCGTGACGCCCAATGGATGGGACAGATCTACCAGTTTTTGGGGCTTTCGGTGGGGGTCATCGTCCATGGCCTCTCCGACGAAGAGCGCAAGGCCGCCTACGCCGCGGACATTACGTACGGCACCAACAACGAGTTCGGCTTCGACTATCTGCGCGACAACATGAAGTTCTACGCCGAACAATTGGTGCAGCGCGAGCTCCACTTCGCCATCGTGGACGAAGTGGACTCCATCCTCATCGACGAGGCCCGTACCCCGCTCATCATCTCCGGGCCTGGCGACAAGCCCACCGAGCTCTACGCCCGCATCGACGCCATTATTCCTCTGTTGACGCGAGATATCCATTTTAGCGTGGATGAAAAGGCCCGTACCGTGACACTTACGGATGAAGGTGTCGCCCGCTGTGAAGAAATCTTGCAGGTGGACAACCTTTTTGATCCGACGCATATCACCGTGCAGCATCATATATTGCAGGCATTGCGGGCCCATCATCTCTTTGTGCGCGATGACCATTACATCGTCAAAGATGGAAAAGTCATCATCGTGGACGAATTCACGGGCCGGCTTATGCCCGGGCGGCGCTACAGCGATGGACTGCACCAGGCCTTGGAAGCCAAGGAAAAGGTTTCCGTGGAGGCAGAAAACCAGACCTTGGCATCCATTACGTTTCAGAACTATTTCCGCATGTACGAAAAGCTCGCGGGCATGACCGGTACTGCGGACACCGAGGCGGTGGAGTTCCAGCAGATCTACGGGCTGGAGGTGGTGGTGATCCCGCCGAACAAGCCCATGATCCGCATAGATCATCCGGACGTGGTCTACCGCACCCAGCGGGAGAAATATCTCGCCATCGTGGCGGAGATCGAGCGCTTGTACCGCAAGGGCCAGCCGGTCCTTGTGGGCACCACCTCCATCGAAAAATCGGAGATGCTCTCCGGGCTGCTCGCCAAGCGCCGCATCCCGCACGCGGTGCTCAACGCCAAGCAGCACGAAAAGGAGGCCGAGATCGTGGCCGAGGCCGGGCAGCGCGGCCGGGTGACCATTGCCACCAACATGGCGGGTCGCGGCACGGATATCGTGCTCGGCGAAGGGGTGCGCGAGCTTGGGGGGCTTTTTATCCTCGGTACCGAGCGCCATGAGAGCCGGCGCATCGACAACCAGCTGCGCGGCCGCGCCGGCCGTCAGGGCGATCCGGGTGAGAGCCGGTTCTACATCGCCTTGGACGATCCGCTCATGCGGCTCTTCGGCTCGGACCGGATCTCCGGACTCATGGAAAAACTCGGCATGACCGAGGGCGAGTCCATCGAGCATCCCCTCATTTCCCGCTCCATCGAAAACGCCCAGAAGCGGGTGGAGGGCTATAACTTCGAGATCCGCAAGCAGCTTTTGGAATATGACGACGTCATGAACCAGCAGCGTGAGGTCATCTACTCGCTGCGTCGCGAGGTCATGACCGCCCCCCATTTGGACGGTTTGCTTGCGGAGTTCCTCGACGATCTTTTGGACGCCTTGTACGAGCCGTGGGAAAATCGCCGCCGCGGCGACGACGAGGCGGAGATTCAGGCCCAGGTGGCGGCCAAGGTGGATGAGATCCTGGCCATCCGTCGGGCCATGCCCTTGGAGGACGGTGCGGCGGTGCCCGAGACTGCGGTGTTCGTCCCCCGGGAGCAGGCGAAGGCCCTGGTGGAGCGCATTCTGGATGCGCACCGGCAGGCCGCGCCGGACCACTACCAGGAGATCGTGCGCTTCTTTGTCCTCGATACCTTGGACCGCGCCTGGAAGGAGCATCTGCTCCAGATGGATTACCTCAAGGAGGGCATCGGCCTGCGGGGCTACGCCCAGCGTGACCCCAAACAGGAGTACAAGCGCGAGGGCTTTGAGCTCTTCGAAGACATGCTCTTTCGCATCCGCGAAGGCTCGTTGCGGGCCCTCACCCACCTCAAAGTGGAGGTCACGGTCCCGCAGGAGCTGCGCCACGAAGAGACCCAGGCGGTGCAGTATCAGGCCCCGGGCGATGAGGCCGACGCGCGGCCCCAGACCCAGCGCCGCGCCGAACCCAAGGTGGGACGCAACGACCCCTGTCCGTGCGGCAGCGGCAAGAAATACAAGAAGTGCTGCGGCCAGGGTGCGTAGCCCTGGATGCTCTCGGGGCGGAAGCCTCGTCGCAAAAGTTCGGGCCGGGTTTTCCCGGCCCGAACTTTTTGGGGAGCTGTCTGGGGAGGGGGTGACGCGGGGCGTCCTGCAGCGGGGAGCCGCCCGGTGATGTCCGGCATCGCTAGGGCGTCTTCCAGATGGGGCGGGCAAGCCACAATGGATCGGCGATGCCTTGGCGGAAGGCATCGAGGGATGCGCGGGAGGAGTTGACGCGGAGATTGGAGTGGCGGCCATCGCTATTTTCCCAGCGTTCGTGCCAGAAGACCGCACCCATGAGCCGGGGATAGGCGCGGGGCAGGAGCGCAAGGGCTTCGCGCAGATAGCTTGCCTTGTCGCCAGAGGCGGGAAATTCTCCGATCCCCCATTCGGCCAGGAGGATCGGTTTGTGGGGATGGATGGCGGCGAGCGCAGGATAGAAAGGATCGATGGTTTTTCGGAAGGGAATCCAGCCGCCTGGGCCGGGATACTGTTTCCCGTAGGCACTCATGGCGAGGATGTCCACGTAGTCGTCGCCAGGGTCGTAGGCTGCCGGTTGGTTCCAGGGGGCATCGGGGTTGGAGGTGTTGTTGACGTGAAAGACCCAGCGGATGTTCTTCGCCCCTTGGGCTCGGGCCAGGTCCACCACGTGGCGGTAGGCGCGGATATAGGCATCGGGCCCGGCCCATGGGGAAAAGGCGCCGGGGGCGGTGGGGGTGCCTGCCCCATGGAAGATGCCGGACCACGGAAACCACTCGCCGTTCATCTCGATGCCGAAGGCCACCAAGATGGGGCGGCGGGTGGCTGCGGCAGCTTTGGCCCAGCGGCGGATGTAGTCGTCCCACTGGCCCTGGATGATGGCGTGCAGGGAGTATGGGTTGGGGGCATTGAGCCCAGGGAAGGGATATTCCCAGGGGGACCAGTAGATGAGGGGGACCATGCCGCGGTGGTGGGCGATGCGCACCTGGGCCTCGGGAAAGGTGTTGCGGCCCCAGTAGCTCGAGAAGGCGAGAATGGCCACGCGCTTGCCCACCATGGTTTCGAAGGCGGCGATACTCTCGTGCGAGACGTCATCTTCCGCCGGCCCGGCATCGATGTAGGCCCCAAAGTAGATGCCTTGCGGGGGGATGGCCAAGGTGGCGTTTTCGGGCACAGTTTCCGTTCGGCCAAGGGCGGGCCCAAGGAGGCTCGCGATCATGGCGATCCAAAATCCAGCGATGGCAGCATGGGTTCGGCTCATGAGGTGCTCCGGGCAAGGGTGATGGCGTGACGCTCGGCCTTGGTCCAGCCTTGCCAGACTCCCCGAGCCATGGCGATGGTGGCTTTCCATGCCGCCCAGGCAAGAAGCGGTCGGTAGACAAGGCGCATGGGGATGACCTGCCAGGCATCCCGCAGACGTTCCCCTTCGACGCAGAGGGCAAAGGCCGCCAGGCTCAAATCCAAGAGCAGAAACACGGTAAGGGCGAGGGCTGCCGCGGTGGTGACGCCTGAAGCGGCGCTCAGAATCAGGCCAAGGTCGAGCAAAGGACCTCCAAGCACCAGCACTATCTGGAAAAACCACGTCCCGGGCATGGTGAAGAGCCCCAGGCCGCGCAGCCGGGTATCGCCCATGGCGGCGCGGTGTTTCCAGAGCGCCTGCATGGTGCCGAAGGCCCAACGGAAGCGTTGTCGAATGAAGGAGGACATATCGGCGGGGACTTGGGTCCACGCCACGGCCCGGCCTTGATGCCGCACGCGCCAGCCGGCGCGCTGCAGGGCGATGGTGGCGTCGGTGTCTTCGGCCAGGGTATCGGTGGCAAAGCCGCCAATGGCGGTCAGGGCCGCTTTGCGCCAGGCGCCGATGGCGCCGGGGACCACCAGGATGCCGTCGATGTGGTGGCAGGCGCGGCGCTCCAGGTTGAAGCCGCAGAGGTATTCCAAATCCTGCCAGCGGGTAAGGGCCCGGTGTCGGTTGCTGGCCCGGGCCGTGCCGGAGACCGCGCCAACGCTTGGGTCATGAAAGTACGCGGCAAGTTCTCCCACTGCCCCTGGGGCCAGTTGCGTATCGGCATCGAGCATCACGAGCACTTCGTGGCGGGCTGCGGCGATGCCTTGGTTAAGCGCGGCTGCCTTGCCCCCATGCGGCAGGCGCAGCACCCGCAGTCGAGGGTCGCCTTGACCGGCCTTTTGGGCGGCCTCCGCAGTGCCGTCAGAGCTGCCGTCGTCGAGGATGAGGACTTCGATTCCTGGGGAATGTTCTTGTTCCAGGAGACTTTGGACTGTGGCGCCAATGGTCAGGGCCTCGTTGTGCGCAGGCACCAGGATGGATACCGGCAGGGGCCAGGGGGTGTGTGGTGTTTCCCGGCGGATCTGCCAGGTGGCGAGGACCAGGAGCACCATGGTGCGCACGAGCACGAGCACCGTGCATCCTGCCACCACCCACCACAGGCCCGTTTCCAGTATGCGCCACAGGGAAAACCCGATCCCTGCCACCACGGTGTCGGGTGCAGGCGGCGCCGGAGGGGCCAGGGCAGCGGCATCGGTATTGAGGAGCTCCCACACGGGCACGACTTGCCCGCCGCGGTCGCGGATGGCTTCGAGGATCTGGGGGAGCGCGGCTACGGTTGCGCTGCGGTCGCCACCGCCGTCATGCAGCAGGAGCACGCGGCCTTGGCTCAGTTGCTCCGCCACACGCAGGGCGATCTCCTGGGCTTCGGGCCGTTCGTAGTCACGGGGGTCGATGCTTTGGCCAAGCACGATGAGCCCTTGTTTCTGGGCGCGCACGAGTGCCGTGAGTTCTTCTCGGGTGGCTGGGAGCGAATCGCGCAGATACGGAGGCCGGAAGAGTCGGGGCGAGCGGCCGGTAAGGGTTTCGATGATCCTCGTGGTGGAGACGAGTTCCAAGGCGGCATGGGGGCCGGATATGCGGGCGATATCCGGGTGGAAGAAGCTGTGGTTGGCGACCAGGTGCCCTTCGTCGGCCATGCGGCGGATGAGTTCGGGGTAGCGTTCGGCATTTCTGCCGGTGACAAAAAAGACCGCAGGAACGCGCCATTTCTTGAGGATGTCCAAGATGGCCGGGGTCCAGCGGGGATCTGGGCCGTCGTCGAAGGAGAGCACCACCTGGCCAGGCATCGTGGATGCGCCGGAATGCACCACCGTGGCGCAGCGGGGCAGCAGGACGAAGCGGGACTTCCATGTGCCGTCCGCAAGCGGGACGAGTTCCCGCAGGCCCGGGGTTTCCTCGTCTTCAGCCAGGATGCTGTCGCCTTCGCCCACGTGGGCCACTCGTCCCTCTGGGGCGATGGTGGTCGGCGGCTCGCCTGGCTGGTCCCAGACGATGCTCCACACCCCCGGGTCTTCGGTGCCAAGGCGGTAGAGAAGGATACCGCTCACCCCGCGGGATAAGGCATACTTCACCTGATTGACGAAGGTGACCACGTCCTGGAACCAGACGATGCGCTCCTCGCCGTTGACGTCGTACCGCAAGCCTGGCTGCAGCAGGGGAAGGTCCATGGTGAGCTGGGGGCTGTCGGCGCGGCGGGCCCGCTCCATGGCATCGACGAAGGAGATTTCTTTGCCCGCGCCTTGGGGCTGCCATTCGTAGCCGTGGTTGCCGATGGCGATGATCCACTGCTCGGGCTGGCCGCCTTTTTCCAGCAGGGCGTCGAGCCATCCTTGGAACCATGGCTGCGAGGCGATGGGGCCGGGCGGTTCATCCGCTGCGGTCTCGGTGTGGAGGAGGGCTATGAAACGGTCCACCGAGGAGGCCAGGGCGGCGCAGGACAGGGCGTTGGCATCCCGGGAAGCCGGCACGGCGAGCCACAGCTCTCGGCCTTGGGCGTGGAGAGTTTGCGCCATGCTGCAGATGAGGGCGGTGATGCTCTCGGCGAGGTCCGGATCCAGACCTTCGAAGTGGAGCACCAGCCCTCGAGCCCGGACTCGCTCCATTTCTGCCCATACCGGCGCGAGGACTTCCGCCTGGCGGGCGGGCGAGGAGCGGGCCAATTCTTCCACGGCCTCGGGCTGCCATCGGTCCTGCGCGAGATTGTTGAGTACCAGATAGATGCCGAGCGCTTCGTCGGCGCTGGAGAGTGTATCCAAACGCTCGTCAGATTCCATGCGCACATGGCCCTCGACGTCCACAAGGCTCATCCATTCTACGACCACGGCATCGAGATCGCTGGTGTGCCTGCGCAGGACATCCCAAGCGCGGGTATCCCATGGAGCATGCCATGCCACGCGCATGGTCGCGGCGGGTTTTCGTACGCCCGCGGACAGGGACGGCGGCGTGTGGACAGCAGGCCAATCCGGCCGCAGGGGCGCCTCGGTAATGGGGGTTCCGTGGTTGAAATGCGGCGTATGCAAGGGGAGCGGCGCCAGCGGGGACGGATGCAGGATCGCCTGGATAAAGATCCCCAGGGCGACGATACAGACCGTCACGGCAAGGCCAAGACCCAGGCGGATGCGGCGCCACCTGCGGCCTTGGGGATCCAGAAAGACGAACGGCCCGGGAGTCGGGCCGTGAGAGGAGGGCGTCATGAAAAGCCTCGATATGATCTTTTTTTCGTTATTTCCACGGAGTATTCCAGCTATTGTGGTGCACGCGGGCGGGGTCGAAGCGATCCGCGGCGCTGGGATGTTGCGCCGGGTGCCCCACGGGGATGAAGGCCAGGGGAACGATGTGCTGCGGCAAAGAGAAGCGCTCCCGGAAGCGGGCCACCCGGCCTTCGTCGGGGTAGATGCCTGTCCATACCGCACCCAGCCCAAGGCCATGGGCTGCCAGGAGGAGATTCTGTACTGCCGCGGCGCAGTCCTGGACCCAAAATCCCGGGTACTTTTCGCGCGAGAGGTCTCCGCATACAAGGATCCCCACCGCGGCCTCCCGGCTCATGGCGGCGTAGGGATGGATCTCGGGGATTTGCGCCAAGATGTTGCGGTCATCCACGACAATGAGTTGCCATGGCTGGGCATTGCCGGCACTGGGCGCCATCATGGCGGCCTGAAGGAGCGTCCGGATCTGGTCTGGACTGACAGGCTCAGGAGTGAATTTACGAATACTGCGCCGGGTGCGAATGGCGTCGAAGACGTTCATCGGTAAGCTCCTTGGGGAATTGCGAGGACATGGAGGACATCACGCGAGATGTCTTTTTTTTGAGAGATTGCTAGGCGAAGTCAAGGGTATTTCTGGTACAGCCTTCCACCCCTAGGGCAATCGCATTCGGGCAGGCATTGCTTTATATTCATGGACGTTGTCCTGTTGGGCATATTTTGTCATATTATTGATTTTAAATGGTTTATTTTGAAATGCGCTTGTCCTGCTCCCCCCTTGGGGGCATGAGGAAGTTGAAGGCCGAGCAGCGGAGGAAATTTTGCGATTGGCGAGGTACGCGCGCATGGATGATCTGTGGTATTCATTGGCCGCGCAGGTTGGCGAGATCGCCCGCCGGCATGGGGCGATGCTGGCTACCGCGGAGTCATGTACCGGCGGCTTGGTGGCAGGGGCGCTTACGGCAGTGCCGGGAAGCTCGGAGTGGTTCGCCGGTGGGATCGTGGCCTATGCCAATGCCGTGAAGACCGCGGTGCTGGGGGTGCCGCAGGAAGTTCTTGCCGTCCATGGCGCGGTGAGCTCCGAGTGCGTCACCGCCATGGCCCAAGGGGTATGCCGGTTGCTTGGGGCGTCTGCTGCCGTGGCCATTTCCGGCATCGCCGGCCCGGGAGGAGGAACTCCCGTCAAGCCGGTGGGCTTGGTGTGGATGGCGTGGGTTGTGGACGGAGCCTGTGCGGCGCGTTCCTTTCATTTTTCCGGAGACCGCGCCGCTGTGCGTGCCGCCGCCGTGCGGGCGGCACTTGTCGGGCTTGGAGAGCGGCTTTAGAGGTAGTCCCCGCGGTTGAACTTGATTTCTTCTGCGGCGCCGAGCACTTCTAGTTCGTTGACCATCTCGTGCAGCCGGGCGTCTAGGTTGGGGGCAGCACTGGCGGTTTCTTTGACCGCGGCGAGGTTGTGGTGGATGGCGCTCAAGATGGCATGTCCCTGCTTGAGATCCGCTTGCTCCACGGAGGAGGCATAGGCGTCCCATTGATCCATGAGTGCGGTGAGCTGCTTCATGACCGTACGCTCCGTCTCCTGCGCCAGGGCGGCTTGAATTCCGAGGACCGCCGGGGGCATGGGCGGCTGGGCTGCGGCTGGGGCTTGCGTATGCTGCGCAAGTACCGAGGCGAAATCGTCGCTGGCCTTGGTCTTGGCCGCGGGGGACTGCTGCTGGGTGGCGGTGATGGCAGTGATTTTCATGGCCGTCTCCTTGGAAGATGCTCGGAAAATAGCAAAGATCTTGCCAGGGCGCTTCATGCCTTGATGGCTGCGGCTGCTGTGCTGGGATGGACGGGTATGCCGGTAAATTTTGCCGCATGTTCTGGCAAGGGGAGAAGGCACTCTGGATGACGGTACCGATGGAAGAAGCGATGCAGTGGGATTCTGTGGATCAGGCCGTGGCCTGGCTGCGCGGGGGCGGATGCGTGGTATATCCCACGGAGACCTTGTATGCCCTGGGGTGTTTGGCCACGGAATCTCGTGCCTGCGCCATGGTGGCGCGGCGCAAAAGCCGGCCGGAAGGCAAGCCGTTTCCCCTCATTGTTTCGGGCTGGGAGATGGTTCAGAAATTTTTTCTCTTGCCGGAAGCGGCGCGCGCCCTTGCCCGGGCCTTTTGGCCAGGACCACTCACCATGGTGCTTGCGTGCCGTCAGGCGCTGGCACCTGAGACCATGGACGCGCAAGGCCGGGCGGCGGTACGCATGACCCCGCACCCTGTGGCGGCAGCCTTGTGTCTGGGCTGCAACGCGCCGCTGGTGGCCACTAGCGCGAACATGAGCGGAGCTCCTGCTCCGGCGCGGCCCGAAGAGGTGGACCGGGCGGTGCTGGGCGAAGACATCCCGCTGGTGACCACCCGCCCCTGGCCGGCAGGGGGCAAGCCCTCCACCATCGTGGCCGTGGAGCACGGCACGATCCGGGTGCTGCGGGAAGGGGCCGTGGCGCGGGCGCAATTGGCGGCGTGGGGCGATGTGGTTTAATATTTTTACGGTGAATCAAGATGGCAAAGGGGCTGGGTACAAAAGTTTGTACGTCATCATCCCAGACACGGCTCCGGAAGTGCCCATGTGCCCTTGGTTGCAGGGAGAACGGGTCCTTTGGCCCAACCCTTGCTAGAAAAAAAACGAACTTCCTCCTTTTGCCAAAGCCGGCCTGTGTGGTATGATGCACAGGCCGGTTTTGCTTTTGGGATTAGGGAGGGCGCGGTGTGCCGCGTCGTCCATGGCCCCTATAGGGATAGATTCCTGCAGCATACGGAGTCTCGTGTGGTGTATCGCTTGGAGTCCCTTGCGGATACGCTGGCCAAGTGCTTTGACTTTTCCCTTGGCCAGGGTATCCAGTGGCCATATCTTTGCTTATCCCGAGGTGGTTATGGAGCGCAAGAAACTGCCCATCGGCATCCAGACCTTTGCCGAGATCCGGCGCGAAGGATATTACTACGTGGACAAGACGCCTTTTGTGGCGCGCCTTGCCGAAAGCGGGAAGTACTACTTCCTCTCGCGGCCGCGGCGCTTCGGCAAAAGCCTCTTCCTCGATACCCTGGCCGAGGCCTTTGCGGCAAACCGTGCGCTCTTTTCCGGCCTCTATCTGGAAAATCATTGGGACTGGGAGAAGCGCCATCCGGTGATCCGGCTCTCCTTTGCCGAGGGGCGGCTGCAGCAGGAAGCCCAGTTGGAAGAACACATCCACGAGATCCTGACGGAAAATGCGCGGCGCCTCGGGGTGTCCATCGATCCTGCGCCCAAAGACGTCCATCTGCGCTTCGGTCAGCTCATCAGCCGCGCTGCAGAACAGCATGGGCGCCAGGCCGTGGTGCTCATCGACGAGTACGACAAACCCATCCTCGATAACCTCACCGATCCGGACACGGCGCGGGCCATGCGCGAGGGCCTGCGCAACCTCTACTCCGTGCTCAAGGGCCGGGATGCAGACCTGCGCTTCGTGTTTTTGACCGGAGTCTCCAAGTTCAGCAAAGTGAGCCTCTTTTCCGGGCTCAACAACCTCTATGACCTCACCGTGGATGCCTCGGTGGCCACCATTTGCGGCTACACCGAAGACGATCTGGACACGGTCTTTGCCCCGGAGTTCGCTGCGGCCGCCAAGGAAGGCCGCGCCCTTGATCGCGATGCCGTGCGCGCCTGGTACAACGGCTACCGCTGGGGAAGCGAAGCGAGCGTCTACAATCCCTTCGATGTGCTGCTGCTCCTGCGCCAACGGGAATTTCGCGCCTGGTGGTTCGAGACCGCCACGCCCACCTTTCTCGTGGAGCGGCTCATGCGCCATCAGTTCTTCACCCCGCGTCTCGAGCGCCTTTATGCCAGCGAGGCCCTGCTCTCCGCCTTCGATGTGGATGGTATCGAACCTGAGGCGCTTTTGTGGCAGACCGGGTATCTCACCATCGGCGAGGTGCTGCGCGAAGGGGACCTCCTCCTCTATGGACTCACCCTCCCCAACCGCGAGGTGCGCATGGCCCTCAATACGGCCCTGACCCGCGCCTTGGTGCCCGGTTTTCGCGACGAAGCATCGCTTTTCGTGCTGCGCATCCTGCGAAGCGGCGACGCCCACGCCCTGGGCGAGCACATGATGCGCCTTTTTGCGGGCATCCCCGCGGACTGGTACCGCAAAAACCCCATGGCCCGGTACGAAGGCTATTTTGCCAGCGTGTTCTATAGTCACCTGGCGGCGGTGGGGGTCACCATCATCCCGGAGGACGTGAGCCACCTGGGCCGCTGCGACCTCACCGTGCGGGCAGGAGACGTCGCCTGGGTCCTGGAATTCAAAGTGGTGGACGGCGAAGCCCCCACCGGCGCGGCCCTCGCCCAGCTCAAGAAGAAAGACTACGCTGCCAAATACCGGGCCCCGGGGATCACCGTCATCGAGGTGGGCGTGGAGTTCAGCACGGTAAAACGTCAGATCGTGGGCTGGGAGGTAGCGTAACTCGGTGTTTTTTGGATATTCTCTGTGCTTCCTCAAACAGATCAAGTTTCCTCGCTTTTGCCAAAATCGGCCTGTGCAGTGTGATGCCTTGGCCGATTTTGCTTTGGGGAGCTCAAGGCCTTGTGGCAATGCCGTGACGAAATCTCGCTCCCAGCTTGCTTTCTTGGTCGGTTTTGGTAGGCATGAATACAAAAGGAGGCCCAACGATGCCTGCGTGCCCCTATTGCGGCAGGGAAATTCCCCCGCGCAACCCCTATCCTACCGTGGACGTCGTTCTCTACCATCCTGAGCGGGGCGTGGTGCTGGTGGAGCGCGCCAATCCCCCCCATGGCTGGGCCTTGCCTGGCGGGTTCGTGGATTACGGCGAGAGTGTGGAGACCGCGGCGCGGCGGGAAGTGCTCGAGGAAACGGGCATTGAGGTGCAGGGGCTTGTTTTGCTGGGGGTGTACTCGGACCCGGGCCGGGACCCCCGCTTCCATACCATGAGCACCGTGTTCGTGGCGCGGGTTTCGGATCACGCTTCCCCCAGGGGCGGCGATGACGCCCGCTGTGCCCGTTTTTTCCCGCTTCAGGCACTTCCTCCCCTGGCCTTTGACCACCGCCAGATCCTTGAGGATTTTGTGCGTCATCTCGAACAAGGAGCCTATGATGCCCTCACCGCCGCATGATGTCGTGCTCATCACGTCGGAAATCTTTCCGTTTTCCAAAAGCGGTGGTTTGGCGGATGTGTTGGGTGCCTTGCCGGTGGCCTTGCGGCAGTTGGGGGTGCGGGTGGCGGTGATCACCCCCCTGTATGGCCGTCTGAGCACGGGAAAATATCCTGTGCACTTGGTGTCCGAAGATTGTCCCGTAGGCTTTCCCTGGCCGGAGACGACCTTTGACGTGTATGCGGCGGACTATCACGGTGTGGCCGTGTACTTTATCGATCGACCGGAATACTTTGACCGCCGGGGGTACTACTGCACTTCCAAAGGCGATTATTTCGATAATGGGGAACGCTTCATCTTTTTCTGCCGGGCGGCGCTTTCCATTATCCGAAATATGAATTTGGGTGCCCGTATCGTCCATGCCCATGATTGGCACGCGGCACTTACCATGGCGTATATCCATTTCGCGAGGACTGTGGATCCATTTTGGAGGAATGTGCATACGGTATTTACTATCCACAACTTGGCGTATCAGGGCCGGTTTTCCTACCGGCTTTTTGCCATGTCTGGTCTCCCCTTGGAGGCATGGCATATGGATGGTGTCGAGTTTTATAGCAGCTTCAATTATATGAAGGCAGGAATCGCCTACGCGGATCGTATCACCACGGTGAGCCCGAGCTATGCGGAGGAGATCCTGACCCATGAGTTTGGCTGCGGTATGGAAGGTCTGCTCCAGCGCCGCCGGGCCGTGGTGCGCGGAATCCTCAACGGAATGGATGGGGAAGTCTGGAATCCGGCTCGAGATCCGTTTCTCCCTTGCTGCTACGATGCTGCAGATCTGAACGGAAAAATGCAGTGTAAGGCATACATGCTGGAGCGGGTGGGGCTTTCGGCGTATTTTCTGGACCGGCCTGTGCTCGGGTTTGTGGGGCGGCTGCGCGGGCAAAAAGGCATCGATATGGTGCTCGATGCCCTGCCCATGCTCATGGCCCTCGACGTGGGTTTGGTGGTCTTGGGGGAAGGCAATCCCTCGCACGAGGCCCGGCTTTTTCAGGCGGTGGAAGACTATCCCGGCCAGGTGGCCGCGGTGGTGGGGTATACGGAAGAGATGGCCCATGTCATCCAGGCAGGGACGGACATCTTTCTCATGCCCTCCCGCTATGAACCGTGCGGGCTTACCCAGATGTATAGCCTGCGCTACGGCACGATCCCGGTGGCCACTGCCGTGGGAGGCTTGCGGGACACCATCGTCCCCTATCCGCTGGAGGACGCTACGGGATTCATGTTTGCCCCCGCCACGGCGGACCGCTTGGTGGAAACGGTGCGGGAGGCCGTCCAGGTGTGGTACGATCGCGACACCTGGGGAGAGATGCAGCGCCGAGCCATGGGGAGTGATTTTTCCTGGGAACGTTCAGCGCGGCAGTACGTGGCGCTGTACCAAGAGCTTTGTCCCGATTTGGAGTGTACGTCGGTGGCGAAGAAGGTGTCACCAAAGGGGGATCCCAATGGCTATTGAAAAGAAGTACCTGAAGTCCAAAAAGAAATTTAAGGTCACCTTTACGCTTTCCGCAGAAGAGAGCGGCGGGGCGACGAGCGCCGCCCTGGTGGGGGAATTTACCCGGTGGATGGACGGGGCCTTGCCCATGCAGCGGGACAAGCAAGGGAATTTTCGCGCCGTGGTGGAGCTCCCCGGCGGCCGGCGGTATGCCTTCCGCTATCTGCTCGATGGCAGTCGCTGGGAAAACGATTGGAAGGCCGACGCCTACCGGTATTGTCCCTTTGCCGCTGCGGACAACTCCATCCTCGATCTCACCGAGATCCCGTCCTAGCTACGAGTGGGCGCAGATCGGGGTCGAGGCGTCGCACACGGACGAGACGCACACCATGTTGCGGCCGCTGGTCTTGGCCCGGTAGAGGGCCTGATCGGCCTCGTGCACCAGGGCCTCCGGCGGGGTGACAGCCCCGGGGCGCATGCCGGCGACGCCGATGGAGGCCGTCACCCGGAAGGTCTTGCCCTCGAAGGAAAAGCGTTCCTGGGCAATGAGGCTGCGGATGCGCTCGGCGAGAATCCACGCCTGCTCTTCACCGGTCTGCGGCAAGAGGACGATGAATTCTTCGCCGCCGAACCGGGCCGGGAAGTCCGATTCCCGTAAGGTGCGCTGCAGCAATTGCCCCACGCGGGCAAGCACCATGTCTCCAGCCAAGTGGCCGTAAGTATCGTTGACGGCCTTGAAGAAATCGAGGTCCAGCATGAGCAGGCTGAGTTCCTGGGCGTGCCGCTGGTGACGTTTCATCTCCTCCCGCAGCCGTTTGTCGAAGGCATGGCGGTTGGCGATGTGGGTCAGGCCGTCGTGGTCCGCCATGGCCTTGACGCGGCGAAAGCGCAGGGCGTTGTGCAGGGCCAGGGCCACGTGGTTGGCTGCGGCGTGCAGGGTGCGCAATCGATCTCGCCCCAAGGTGTGGGCCCCTTGGGTGCAGAGTACGAGGGCGCCGAAGGTCCCCCCCTGGGTCGTCTGGAGGGTCTGGGTAAAGAGTTCGGCCTTGTGTGGGGGGTGCTGCAAAGGCTCTCCCCATCTGAGGACTTCCCGCCGAAAGGCCGTGGCGATGCCGCCGCCTAGCCGTTCCATGACGTGGCCGAGATGATTGATCCATTGCTCCTGGAGTTCCGGGGCCCCGTGGGGGAGGAGGAAATCCGCTTCCAGGCCATTTTCCGTGGATTCCCAAAGAACTGCGGCGGCTTGGTGCACGGGCACCAGGGTGGTGAGGGCATGGAGGTAGGAGGCGAGCACCTGCTGGATCTCCAGGGTGGCCGATGCGTTGCGCAGCACGCCGTTGAGAAAGGCGAGTTCTTCGTTTTTGCGCACCAAGAGTTCCCGCTCCAGGGTGATCTCTTTGGCCATATTGCGCATGTCCGCGCTGATCTGGAACATCTCCCGCAGTTGCGTGATGAGGACGGTGATCTTTTCCGTGGTCAAGGGAAGCGTCACCACCGCCACGAAGCGGCCGGCGGCAAAAAGTTCCAGGGCGTGCTCGGCGGTGGTGTCCGCCACCAGCACGCAGGCAAGCCCGCCCTGTTCCAGGATACGGCGGGTGTTGCGCGGTACGGAGTCCCACGTGGACGCTGCCACGAAAACGACCGCATCTTCACGAAGATCCGCGAGCTTTGCAGGCTCGGCGGCGGCCAAGGGGGCGGTCAGCATGACTTCGAGGGCCTGGGCGATGGCCAAAGGAAGTCCAAGAGACCAATAGGACTGCGGCATGAGATACCTCCTGGGCAAGGAGTATGCAAAAAGGTTGCCGCAGAAAAAGATCTTTGGATATCCAAAGGATGGATGATGGGGTGACGATGGGGCCGTGGGGCGTGTCAGGGGCCTGACGGTGGGAAGCGTGTGCCCCGAGACGTGCAGAGATGTCAGCCCCGATGGGGATGATCCTGCTCGCGGCTTAAGGCCTCCACCAATTTGCGGTGTCCGGCGGGAAAGGGCAGGGCGCGCACCTCGTCCCAGGTGGCCCAGCGGGCGGTTTCCGCCTCGGTGAGGGTCAGGTGGTTGGGGTCGCTTGCAAGGCGCACTTCGAAGGCGTGCAGCGTGACGCGGTACTGCATATAGCTATGCCGGAAGACACCCAGCAGTCGAGGCGCTTGCACCGTCAGGCCGGTTTCTTCGGCGATCTCCCGGCACACGGCGGCTTCCGGCCGCTCGCCCGCCTCCACCACGCCGCCGGGAAATTCCCACAGCCCGCCCCACACGTCGTCTCGGCGTCGCTGCTGCACGAGCACCCGGCCTTGGTGCCAGATGAGGCCTGTGGCCATGGTGATGCGGATCACCTGGGGCCGTGGCAGCCGTACGGGGAGCTCCTGGGTGGTGCCGTCCTGGGCGGCGCGGCATTGCGGCGCCATCGGGCAGCCCTCGCAGCGGGGCTGCCGCGGGGTGCAGATGAGGGCCCCCAGTTCCATGAGTCCTTGGTTGAAGAAGCGTGCCTGGCCAGAGGGCAGATGTTCGCGGCAGAAGGCCGCCACGGCCTGCCGGGTATCCGTGGCGGTGACAGGAGTCCGGATGGCGCGAAGCCGCGTCACCACCCGCAGTACATTGGCGTCTACCACAGGCACGTCCTGATTGTAGGCGATGCTGGCAATGGCTGCGGCCACATAGGGGCCGATGCCGGGAAGACGGCAGAGCAGCCGCGGGTGGGAGGGGAGTTGGGCGTCCAAATCCTGGCACAGGACGCGGGCACAGGCCATGAGGTGGTGGGCGCGGCGGTAATAGCCAAGCCCTTCCCAGAGTTTGAGCACCAGCGCCTCTGGCGCGGCGGCCAAGGCCGGGATATGGGGAATTTGGGCGACAAAGCGCGTAAAATAAGGCACGACCCGATCCATTTGCGTCTGTTGGGCCATGATCTCCGCCAGCCATACGTGGTACGGATCGTTGGTGGTGCGCCAGGGAAGCGGCCGGGCGTTTTCTGCAAACCAATGAATGAGGGTATGCGCAAAGGGCGTCATGCCGCATGCATGACGCGACGTCCGGTCTTTTGTAAAGGGAGGGATATGGGAAAACCTCGTGTTTCCGTTGTGTTGCCATGCTACCAGGCCGAGGACACCTTGCCGGCGTGTCTCGAGAGCCTCCTTGCACAGACCTTGGGCGACCTGGAAGTTATCGCCGTCGACGATGGTTCCAGGGATGCCACGGCCGAGGTCTTGCGGCGCTACGCCCGCTGGGACACTCGCGTGCGGCCGTTTTTCCGACCCCACGAGGGATTCGTGGCCACGGTCAATTTTGGTTTGGCCCAAAGTCAGGGGGAGTTTGTCGCCCGCATGGACGCCGATGACGTGTGCCTGCCGGCGCGGTTGGCCGAGCAGGCGCATTTTTTGGATGCGCACCCGCATATCGGCCTGGTGGGGTGTTTGGTGCGTTTTGGCGGGGACGCGGTGCGTGCCCGTGGGTACCAGGCGTACGTGGAGTGGACCAACTCGGTGGTGGACGAGGAGTCCATCTCCCGCTCCCGCTTCATCGAATCTCCCTTCGCCCATCCCAGCCTCATGTGGCGTCGGCCTCTTGTCAGCCGCTTGGGGGGCTTCTATGAGGGGCCCTTCCCCGAGGATTACGAGCCCATCTTGCGCTGGCTCGATGCGGGGGTCCGCATGGCCAAGGTGCCGCAGGAGCTCCTTGTCTGGAACGACCCGCCCACGCGGCTGTCGCGCACGGATCCGCGCTATGATTCCGAGGCCTTTTACGCCATCAAGGCCCGGTATTTGGCCCGTTGGCTCCATAGCCAAGGACACGAGCGCGTCGCCGTGGTGGGTGCCGGGCGGCTTTCCCGGCGGCGGGCCCTGCTTTTGGAGGCCCATGGGGTGGAGATCCGGTATTTTCTCGATGTGGATCCGGCAAAAATCGGCAAGACGCTTGCGGGAAAGCCCGTATTTTCGTGGTATGCAATGGAGTCTGCCGGGCAGGACTTCCTTGTATCGTATGTGGGAGGCCGTGGAGGACGGGAACGCGTGGCCGCGTTTTTGGAACGCCGCGGCTACGAGGCAGGTCGCCACTATATTTTGGCGGCATAAACCCTTATCAAGGATATGATACCAATGAGCACAGCATTGCAGCAGTATGTGGAAACCATCGAACAGGTGCTTCCCCGCGTGGTTTCCGAATGGGAACTTTTGGGAGATGTGACGGAAGAAGGCGCCGTATGGGGGTTTGATATCGAAGAGGATGACGCCAGTGGTTTTGTGGTGCTGGAATCCAATGTAGGGACGTACGACGTGCCTACGGTGAGCGTGTCCTTGTCCCTGGGGCCGGTGAGCGAGGCGGACCGGGAGGACGTCCTGGACATGCTGGCCATCAGTGCCCAGTTGCTGGATGCGTGTATGACCATCACGCCGCCCATCGGCGAAGAGGGCGAGGAATACTTCCTCATCCAGACCAAGTTTTTGGCCAAGGACTTTTCCGAGGCCCGCATGCTGTCAGCCATCAAGTCGCTGCTGACCCAATTGGATATATTCTTCGGCGCGCAGTAAATGGCACGGATTACGCTCCAAGCGGTCTCCAAGTCTTTTGGCGGCCGCGACCTCTTTTCCGAGCTTTCTCTGGAGATCCACGCCGGGACGCGCTTGGCCTTGGTGGGGCCCAATGGCTGCGGGAAATCCACGCTGCTCAAGATCGTGGCCGGGGAAGTGGAACCCGACGCCGGAAGCGTGCATATCCCCCGCGGAAGCCGCGTCGGCTATGTGGAGCAGGAACTTTCGGCCGAGCAATTGGCCATGGCCTTGGAGGACTTCGTTTTGGAGACCATCCCCTCGTGGGGGGAGTTTTGGCACCAGTGGCGGGCTGCCGTGGACGCGGGCGACACCACGGCATTGGAGCGTCTTGCCGTGCGTCAGGCGGAGCTGGAGGCCCAGTACGGGTACAACCCGGAGCACCGGGCCCATGCCATTTTGGCGGGTTTGGGATTCGCGCCCAAGATGTTGCGGCGGCCGGTGGAGGCGCTCAGCGGCGGGTGGCGGGAACGGGCCAAGTTGGCCCGGGTCTTGGTGGCCGGCGCGGACATTCTGCTGCTCGACGAGCCGACCAACCATCTGGACCTCGACGCCGTGGAGTGGCTGGAAGGCTACGTGACCCAGTTTCCCGGCGTGGTGCTGTTTGTGGCCCATGACCGCTACTTTTTGGACCGGGTGGCCACCAAGACGCTTTTTCTTGGCGGTGGCAAGCCCATGCTCCGGGACGGTAATTTCAGCCAATTCGTCGAGTGGTTCGAGGAGCGGGCCGCCCAGGCGCAGCGCGAGGCTGCCAAGCTCCGCGAGGAGATCGCCCGCAAACAGGCCTTTGTGGATCGTTTCCGCTATAAGGCCACCAAGGCCCGTCAGGCGCAGAGCCGGCTCGGGCAGATCGCCCGCCTCAAGGATCAGCTCCAGGACATGGAGCCAGCGCGCCGGGCGCGCTCCCTTTCCTTTTCCTGGCCGGAGCCGGACCCCGGCAACCAGACCGTGGTCGCTGCGGTGGATTTGGGATTTGCTTTTGCCGATGCGCCGCTTTTCGCCCACCTCAATTTCCATCTCTACCGCGGGCAGAAGGTGGCCTTGGTGGGGCCCAACGGTCGGGGCAAATCCACGCTCCTCAAGCTCATCACCGGGCATTTGGAGCCCACCGCCGGTACGGTGAGCGTGGGCTCGTCCATTACCATCGGCTATTTCAGCCAGCATCAAACGGAAATTTTGCGTCCGCATTTTCCGGTATTGGCGGAACTCAAACGTTTGGCATCCCCGGCGTGCACGGATTTTCAGCTCAAGTCCGTGCTCGGGCTTTTTCTTTTGGGCGAGAGCTATTGGGACAAGAAGGTGGAGGCCCTTTCCGGCGGGGAGAAGAACCGCCTGGTGCTTGCCCATCTCTTTCTCAAGCGCGCCAATTTCTTGGTGCTCGACGAGCCGACCAATCACCTCGACATGGAAAGCCGCGAGGCGCTGGTGGAGGCCTTGGAGAGCTACCCCGGCACCGTGCTCGTGGTGGCCCACGACCGCTACCTCCTCTCTCAAGTCACGGACGAGATTTGGGAACTCACGCCTTCCGGCATTGTGGCGCATCATTTCGGCTTTGAAGAATACATGCGCCGCAAGGCGGAGGCCGCCAGCCCGGCGCCGGCGGACGGCGCTCTTGCTGCGGCCAAAGTCGCGTCGCGGCCAGCCAGCCGGGAGGACCTCAAGGCGCAGCGCCGCCAGCAGGCAGAGGCGCGCAACCGCATCTCCCGGCAACTCAAACCCCTGCGGGAACGCTACGCGGCCTTGGAGGCGCAGCTCGACGCAGTCCTTGCGGAACACGGAGAGGTCGAAATCCAGCTGGCCGACCCGGCCACCTACGCCGATGCCGCCCGCTCCCAGGAGCTTGGCCGCCGCTTTGCCGAACTCTCCCGCGCTGCCGAAGACTTGATGACGGATCTTGCCTATTTGGAGCGGGAGATTCAGGAGCTGGAGCAGTGCCTGCCGGGATAGACGCGCACGCGGTGCTCGTGGTCGCCGGGATCTTGACCCGCGGGCATGAGATCTTGCTTGCGCGCAGGCCGGAGCACAAACACCTGGGCGGGCTATGGGAGTTTCCCGGCGGCAAGGTGGATGCAGGCGAGGGCCTGAAGGACGCGCTCTCCCGCGAGTTGGCCGAAGAATTGGGAATCACGGTTCGCGCTGCTTGCCTCTGGAAAACTGTGGAGAAACGGCGTAGGGATTCGGTCTTGAGGCTTACCGTGTTTCACGTTGCTTTCTGGCAGGGGGAGCCTGTGGGCCGGGAAGGGCAGCAATTGGGGTGGTTTTCGCCCCGCCAGGCCCTGGATTTGCCGCTGGTGGACATGGATGCGGCACTCCTTGCACAATTGGCGCGACTTTGGGACCAGGAGGGCGTATGGCCATTTTTCTGTACCGGGTGAAGACCCGCGGCGGGCGGACCCTCAAGGGAGAAATGGACGCCCCGTCCGCGGATATCGTGGAAGCCGCCCTGCGGCGCAAAGGCTACCAGGAAATCAAGGTCAAGCCCAAGCCCAAGGACCTCTTGGAGGGCACCTTCCTGGAAGGTGGGGTCAGCGACCGCGACATGGTGGTCTTCAGCCGGCAATTTGCCACCATGATCAATGCCGGCGTGCCCATCCTCCAATCCCTGCAGATTTTGAGCGAGCAGACGGAAAATCCCAAGCTGCGGCGGCGGCTCTACGGCATTCGCGCCGATATCGAGGGCGGAAGCTCGCTGTTCGATGCCCTGAGAAAGTATCCCGATATCTTCGATTCCCTCTACACCAACATGGTCAACGCGGGCGAGGCCGGCGGTATTTTGGATCAGGTGCTCTTGCGCCTGGCCGACTACATCGAAAAGGCCGCCAAGCTCAAGGCCAAGATCAAAGGCGCCATGATCTATCCTGCGGTGGTGGTGACCGTAGCCATTGCCGTCATCGCCGTGATCCTCATCTTCGTCATTCCCACATTCAAGACCATGTTCGAGTCCATGGGCGGCAGCCTGCCGGCCCCCACAGTGTTCGTCATCAACTTGAGTAATTTTGTCATCAACAACTTTCTCCTGCTCCTCGGCGGCGCCGTGGCCGCCTTTGTGGCCTTCAAGTTCTTTTACCGCTGGGAAAAAGGCCAGATCCTGGTGGACCGGTGGGTGCTCTTTTTGCCGGTGTTTGGTCCGCTCCTTCGCAAGGCCGCGGTGGCCAAGTTCAGCCGCACCCTTTCCACCATGGTCTCCAGTGGTGTGCCCATCTTGAACGCCCTCGACATCGTCTCCAAGACCTCAGGGAACAAGACCGTGGAACTTGGGGTGAACGAGGCGCGCAGGGCCGTTGCCGAAGGTCAGACTTTGGCGGAACCCTTGGAAGAGACTGGGGTGTTTCCGCCCATGGTCATCCATATGGTCTCCATCGGTGAGGCGACGGGTGCTTTGGATACCATGCTCGGGAAGATCGCCGACTTCTATGACGACGAGGTGGACGTGGCCGTGGAATCCCTCACCTCGCTCATCGAACCGGTGATGATCGTGTTTCTGGGCGTGGTGGTGGGCGGTCTGGTCATCAGCATGTATCTGCCCATCTTCTCCATCGCGGATGTGGTCTCCAAATAACCGGAAGGAAGAGTTGTCCCATGCGCATTGACGAGCTTCTGGCAAGCGGCCGGCCGTTTCTCTCCTTGGAGTTTTTTCCTCCCAAGGATCGGCGGCTGTGGCCGGGTTTTTTCGATACGGTCCGCGCCCTGACGCCGCTGAACCCGCTTTTCTGTTCGGTGACGTATGGGGCCGGTGGCTCCACCCAGCATAACACCCTGGAGATCGGGGTGCGCCTCAAGCAGGAGTATGGGGTGGAGCCGCTGACGCATCTCACCTGTGTGGGGGCGAGCGAGGCCCGGTTGCGGGCCTTTTTGGGGCCGCTTGTGGAAAACGGCGTGGAGAATGTCCTCGCCCTGCGCGGGGACCCGCCGCGGGGGGAGAGCCAATTTCGGCCCGAGAGCGACCAATTCCAGCACGCTTCGGATTTGGTGCGCTTTATCGTGAGCGAGTATCCTGGGGTATGCATCGGCGTGGCGGGATACCCGGAAAAGCACCCCGAGGCCCGCTCCATGGAAGAGGACTTGGTGTTTCTCAAGCACAAGGTGGAGGCCGGGGCGAGTTTTGTCATCACCCAGCTTTTCTTCGACAACGACATCTATTTCCGCTTCGTGGACCGCGCCCGCGCCATTGGCATCGATGTGCCCATCATCCCCGGGGTGCTACCGGTACAAAATCTGCCCGCGCTCCATCGCATGCTTTCCTTTTGCGGGGCGAGCATCCCGCAGGACTTTTTGGAAGACCTCACCCGCGCCCATGAACGCTACGGCGACGCCGGTGTGCGCGGGCTTGGCCTCGGCTACGCCATGCGCCAGGCCGCGGACCTCTTGCAAAAGGGGGCCCCTGGGGTGCATTTGTATACCCTCAACAAGGCCGATGCATGCCTGGAGATCGGGCGTCATGTGGCCCAATACTTGGGACTGGGAGGAGAACGCTGATGAGTACGCGTCCTGTTGTGGCCGTGGTGGGGGCGACCGGCGCTGTGGGCCGGGAAATGCTCGATACCTTGGCCCGTCGTCATTTTCCTGCAGCCGAGGTCCGCGCCTTTGCCTCGGCGCGCTCTGCGGGCTCTTTGGTGCCTTTTGGCAATACCGAGCTCACGGTGGAGGAACTCACCGAAAATTCTTTTGCCGGCATTGATCTCGCCCTCTTTTCCGCCGGTGGCTCCACCTCGGAAAAATTCGCCCCTCACGCCGTGGCCGCGGGTTGTGTGGTGGTGGACAACTCCAGCGCCTGGCGCATGGACCCTCAGGTCCCCTTGGTAGTGCCCGAGGTGAACCCGGATGACCTTGCCTGGCACAAAGGCATCATCGCCAATCCCAATTGTTCCACCATCCAGATGGTGGTGGTCCTCAAACCCCTGCATGACGTGGCCCGTATCAAGCGCGTGGTGGTCTCCACCTACCAGGCGGTGTCCGGTACCGGTCAGAAGGCCATCGCCGAGTTGGAACGCCAGGTGCGCGAGCTCTTCAACGGTCAGGAGCCCACGGTGGCGGTGTACCCGCACCGCATTGCCTTCAATTGCCTGCCGCACATCGATGTCTTCTTGGAGAACGAATATACCAAGGAAGAGATGAAGATGGTGCTGGAGACCAAAAAGATCATGGGCGACGACTCCATCCGGGTCACGGCCACCACCGTGCGGGTGCCGGTGTTTTATGGGCATAGCGAGAGTGTGAACATCGAGACCGAGAAGAAGCTCTCCGCCAAGGAGGCCCGGGCCATCCTCTCCCAGGCCCCTGGGGTGCGGGTGCTCGATAATCCTGGAGAGAAGATCTACCCCATGCCCATCCTCGCCGCCGGACAGGACGACACGCTCGTGGGCCGCATTCGCGAGGACGAGACCATCCCCTGCGGCCTCAACATGTTCATCGTTGCCGACAACATTCGTAAAGGCGCAGCCCTCAACGCGGTGCAGATCGCCGAAGAGCTCTTGCGCCGGGACCTTTTGCGGGTGCCGCGATGACCACTCCGGTGGCGAGCCGCGACGAGGTGGTGGCCAGGATCCTGGCCACCCCTCGCCCTGGGGAGGAAACGATCCTCGCCTTCTATGAGCATCGCCTGGGCGTGATCTGCACAGACCCCCGCCTGATGCTCATGCCCATGGATGACCATCTGGTGCACCGCGGCGACGGCGTCTTCGAGACCTTGCGCTTCGAGGATGGCTGTATCTACCAATTGGATGCCCATCTGGCGCGTCTGGAGCGTTCTTGCGCCGCCATTGGGCTTGTCCCGCCCGAGCCTTTGACCGTGGTGCGCGGGCGCATCCTCGATGTGTGTCGGGCCGCGGGCGAGCCTTGCGGCCACGTCTTCGTGCTCGTGGGCCGGGGGCCGGGTGGTTTTTCCCTGGACCCGCGGGAATGCCCGCGCGCAAGCCTCTATGTGGTGGTGCGGCGCTTCACCCCCAAGCCCGAGCGCTTTTGGGAGGAAGGGGTGCACGCCTGGCGGGTGTCCATCCCACCCAAGCCTTCCTGGCTGGCTGGGATCAAAAGCGTCAATTATCTTCCCAATGTGCTCATGAAGATGGAGGCCGTGGCCCACGGCGCCGAGTATCCCCTGTGCTTCGACGAGGACGGCAATTTGGCCGAAGGCGCCACGGAGAACGTGGCCCTCGTGGACGCTGCCGGACATTTGGTGATCCCGGAGCTCAAACACGCCCTTTTGGGTACTACCCTCAAGCGGGTCATGACCTTGGTGGAGGGGCAAATGCCGGTGGTGGTGCGGCCGGTGCCCGAGGCGGAGCTCTTCTCCGCCCGCGAGGTGCTGCTTTTGGGTACGAGCATCGATGCCGTGGCCGTGGTGCGCTACAATGATACGCCCGTGGGCGGCGGCGCTCCGGGGCCGGTGGCGCAGCGCCTGCGCACCCTCCTTCAGGCGGACCGCCGCGCTCATGCGACTCCCCTCCATTGTCCATCTTGATTTGGGCCTGGAGCTGCGCGGCGGCCAGCGCCAGGTGCTGCTCCTTGGTTCGTGGCTTGCGGCCGAAGGCCTGCCGGTGGCGGTGGGGGTTCCCCGCGCTGCCCCGCTCGTGGACGCGCTTGCTGCAGCAGGGGTGCCGGTGGTCCTGCTGCCGTCCCGTCGTGGCCTGGACCCCCGCAATGTGCTGCTACTGGCGCGGCGCCTTCCCCCAAAGGCCATCCTCCATACGCACGAAGCGCGGGCCGCGTCCTTGGGCGCTGTGGTGCGTCTTCTGCGGCCGGATGTGCGGCTGGTGCACACCCGTCGCGTGTCGTATCCCTTGGGACGAGGCTGGAGCCGCTGGAAATATGCCCGGGCCGACGCGGTGGTGGCCGTGGGGGCGGATGTGGCCCGGGTGGTGGAGGACTCGGGGGTGCCGGTGGCGGCGGTCATCCCCAGCGCCATTCCTGTGGCCGAGTATCCGCCGCGCACCGGGTGGCATGGCGGACGCATCGGCATCATCGGCGCCCTGACGCCGCAAAAAGGCCACGAAATCCTTCTTGAGGCCGTACGCGGTCTGGATGCGTCCGTGGAGCTCTGGGTGGTGGGCGAAGGCCCTTTGCGGGAGCGGCTCATGCAGCGGGCGCATGCGCTGGGTATCGCCCACCGGGTGCATTGGAAGGGGTGGGTGCCGGCGGCCCAGGTGCTGCCGCAGTTGGATGCCGTGGCCGTCCCCTCGCCCCATGGGGAAGGCTCAAGTGGCGTCATCAAGGAGGCCTGGGCGTGCGGGGTGCCGGTGGTGTGTTCGGACTTGCCTGCCAATGTGGAGCTCGTGGAGGCTGGGGTCTGCGGGATGGTGGCCCCGGTGGGGGATGCCCAGGCCCTGGCGCGCGCTCTCCATGACGTCCTGCACAACCGCAGCCTGGCGGCCCGGCTGGTGGAAGGCGGGCGCGCACGGGTGACGGCGTATGATGTGCCGGTCATGGGGGCGGCGTATCTTCGTCACTACGGCGCGCTGGGATACTGCGTGTGAGCGGGGGCCCTTGTTTTTGCCGACAAGGGGCGTTACCCACGCCGCCCATACGACGGGGAGGCGTTCCTATGAAGTTTGGGCTGGCGTTGGCCGCCGTTTTCCTGATGTTGGGGCAGGCGGCGGCGGATACGGAGCTTTTGTGGTTTTCCGATGGGCGTCCCACGCCCCAGGCCTTGGAAGCGCTCCATATCTTGGCCTCGGCCGAGGACGAGGGGTTGGCCCCTGAAGACTACGGAGTGGACCGACTGCGGGGGGCGTTGGAAAACATCCTCTGGAGTAGGGAGCGTTCCGCAGATATTTTTCGCTGGGATGCGGAGCTTACCGAGGCCGTGCTCCGGTTCCTGAGGCATCTGCAACTGGGCCGGGTGGACCCAGCTTCGGTGCAGGTGCATTTTTCGGGTATCGGGCGGCGGGCGGTGGTCTCCCAAGAGCGTCTCCGTGCGGCGCTCTCCCAGGGGCAACTGGCCCAGCTCGTGGAGGAAGTGACCCCCAAGGTCCCTCTGTATCGGCAGATTCGGGAAGCGTTGGGCCGGTACCGGCGCATGGCGGCCGATCCCCAGGTGATGGCCTTGTGGGCGCAACCATTGCCAGCGCTTCCGGCGGACAAGGTCACCCCTGGCCAGAGCTATCTCGGCCTTCCTCTCGTGGTGCGCCGCCTCAAGGCCCTCGGAGATTTGCCGCCGGATGTGCCCGAGTCTTCGGTGCTGACGCCATCCATTGTCCGGGGGCTCCGCCAGTTCCAGGAACGCCATGGGCTCTTGGCGGATGGCGTCTTGGGGGGGCGTACCGTGGCGCGGCTCAATGTTTCGCCTGCGGCTGGGGTGCGGCAGATGGAGCTTACCATGGAACGATTGCGGTGGGTGGATTTCGACAGTAGCCGCATTATCGCCGTGTACTTGCCGGAGAACGTCCTCGAGGCCTCCACGGTGGACGCTGCCGGAACCGTGGCCGTGCACCTGCGTATGCGGGTCATCACCGGCAATGCCGCCCAAACCCCCACCCCGCTGCTGGAAGATACCATCCGGGCCATTGAACTCAGCCCGTATTGGAATGTCCCCGTCTCCATCGTCCGGGACGAACTGACCTCGAAATTCCTCAAAGACCCCGAGGCCTTTTCCCGGGAAGGTTTCGAATTCGTCCTTGGGGACGGACATGTGGAATCGAGCTTGACCCTGGAGCGTCTTCAGGATGCGGCACGGGGACGTATCCGGCTGCGGCAGCGCCCTGGTCCCACGAATCCCATGGGGGACATCAAGTTCGTCATCTCCAACAAAGATGCCATCTATTTGCATCATACGGCCAACCCGCAACTTTTTTCCCGTGCTCGTCGCGACCTCAGCCATGGTTGCATTCGTGTGGAAGACCCGGTAAGGCTCGCCCAATTCGTGCTCGATGATGACCCAGCTTGGGATGCCGAGCGACTGCAGGCGGCCATGGGACAGAGTACTCCCACGATCCTGCGGGTGCGTCGGCCTCCGCGTGTGGTCCTCATCTATTCCACGGTGCGGGTCCAGGACGGTCGGGTGGCCTTTCTCGCCGATCTGTATGGTTTGGATCGTCTCTTGGATCAGGCCCTGCGCCATGTTCCTTCCAACCCATGACGAGGTGCCCCTATGCCCCATTGTCGCCGTGAGTTTCTCCGTCGCCTTGCAGGTCTGACCGTGGTTTCCGCGGTAGGCTCCATCGCCCCTCATGTGGTGGCCGAAGCCTTGGCCTCGCCAGTCCCCAGAAAGCGGGTGCTGGTGTTGGAAAATCTCCACACGGGCAAGCGCCTGGAAGTCGCCTACGCGGTCAATGGCCGCTACACGCCGGAAGCCTTGAAGACGCTCAGTCAGTTTTTGCGCGATCCCATCAACGGCGCCACCACCCGGATGGATCCCCGACTTTTTGATCTCCTGCATACCCTTTGGGTTCGCTTGGGGGCGAAGCGCCCCTACCAGGTGATCTGCGGCTACCGCTCCCCGTCCACCAATGCGCTGATGCGCCGCAAAAGCCGGGGCGTGGCCAGCAATAGCTACCACATGCGCGGCAAGGCCGTGGATGTGTGCCTTCCGGGCGTATCGCTTTCCCGCTTGCGGGATGTGGCCCTCGCCGCCCGTATGGGCGGGGTCGGTTTCTATCCGCGTGACGGGTTTGTGCATCTGGACACCGGCCCGGTGCGCCACTGGTAGACCGTATCCCGCTTGAGGGACTGCGGCCGATGGAGCGCTTTCCCGCGGGGAAGCGCTTTTTTTGTGCGAGAGCCGCTGCATCGATAATCGAAAAAAAATTTCGTGCCGTCCCGCAAGTTCTGGACAAGGCCAAAACCTTGGTCGTATGGCACCCAAGCTGCAAGAGCAATGGCCGCGGAAGGCAAGGAGTCGAGGTCTTTCCTGGCTTTTTGCGATTCCGTGGGCGCTTGGGTGTGTCCGGGGGCGCCACATGCCCAGAGGGGGATGGCGCAGCATGACACACCGGCCCGTGTTTCACCAGAAAGGCGTCGTTCCTTTCGTAAACTTGAGTGGTGGAGATATCTATGCGCATCGTCGATCTCGCCACCGCGGACCAGGACTTCATCGCCGAGGTGGAAGCCCGCAGCCATCAAAATCTGCGGACATGCTACCAATGCGGCAACTGTACCGCGGGATGTCCGTACACCTTCGTGTACGATCATTCGGTCAGCCAAGTCATGCGGCTCATTCAACTCGGCCAGCGCGATGCCGTGCTCCAGTGCAAGTCCATTTGGCTGTGCGGTTCGTGTCAATCCTGTACCACGCGGTGTCCCAACCGTATCGATGTGGCCAAGGTCATGGATGTATGCCGGCACATGGCCAGAGAGCAAGGATATGCCACGGAGCGCGAGGTCAAGCTCTTTGCCGATGCCTTCCTCCGTTCCGTGGAGCGTCACGGCCGGGCTTTTGAATTGGGGCTGATGGCGGATTACGTCCTGCATTCGGGGCGGGTGTTCACGGATGCGGACTTGGCCCCCAAGGCCTTGGCGCGTCGCAAACTCCCCTTCCGGCCGCACACCGTCGTTGGCCGGGATCAGATCGAGCGGATTTTCCAGCGTTTCCGCAAGGGAGGGGCCCATGTCTAAAGTCGCTTACTATCCCGGCTGCTCCGGCCAGGGCACTTCCTTGGAATACGACCGTTCCACCCGGGCCGTGTGCGCGGCCGTAGGCTTGGAACTGGTGGACGTGCCGGATTGGAGCTGCTGCGGATCGTCTCCGGCGCATACCGTGAACCACGTGCTCTCGGCGGCCTTGTCTGCGCGCAATCTGGATTTGGCCCATAGCCTCGGGCTCGATGTGGTGGCCACGCCGTGCCCCAGCTGCCTCACCAATCTGCGGAACGCCGCCCTGGAGATGGAGGACGAGGCGTTTCGGGACACGGTCAATGCGTTGCTGGATCGGCCCTGCGCGGGCCGCGTGGACCCGCAATCGGTTTTGCAGGTGCTGGTGGAACAGGTGGGGGTGGACGAGGTGGCCCGGCGGGTGACCCGGCCGCTTACGGGCCTGCGGGTGGCCTGCTATTATGGCTGTATCATGAACCGGCCGCCGGAGCGTATGCGTTTTGATGACCATGAAAATCCCATGGCCATGGACCGCCTCATGGAGGCTGCTGGCGCCGAAGTGGCGCCCTTTCCCCTCAAAGTGGAATGCTGTGGGGCCTCCTTTGGCGTGCCCCGTGGCGACATCGTGGCCCGATTGTCCGGCAAGCTTTTGGACGCCGCCCGCGGCCTTGGGGTGGATGCGGTGGTCACGGCGTGCCCGCTGTGCCAGATGAACCTGGACCTGCGGCAGAGTCAGATCAATGCGGCGCTGCGCGAGCATTTTCGGATCCCGGTGTTCTACTACACGCAGCTTTTGGGGCTTGCGCTGGATGTGCCCCGTAGCGAGCTGGGGCTGGATCGCCTGTGTGTGGATCCGCGTCTGGCCCTGGGGAAAATCAAGGCGCCGGCGCCGGTGCGGTAGGGGGGAAGCATGCGAATCGGAGTCTTTATTTGTCATTGTGGCAGTAACATCGCCGGTACGGTGGACGTGGCTGCCGTGGCCCGGGCTGCGGCGAAGTTTCCTGATGTGGCCTACGCCACGGACACCATGTACGCCTGCTCCGAGCCCGGACAGGAAGGCATCGTCCAGGCGGTGCAGGAACTCCAATTGGACGGCGTGGTGGTGGCGTCATGCACTCCGCGGATGCACGAGCCGACGTTCCGCCGCACCGTGGAGCGCGCCGGCATCAATCGCTATTTCTTTGAAATGGCCAATATCCGCGAACATGTGTCGTGGATCGGCAAAAATACTGAGCGCAATACCGCCAAGGCCATCGAACTCGTGCGCATGGCGGTGGAGAAGCTGCGCCGCAACCGGCCGCTCATCCCCAAACGCTTCGACGTGGTCAAGCGGGTGCTGATCATCGGTGGCGGCGTGGCGGGCATTCAGGCCGCCCTGGACTGCGCCGACGGCGGGCAGGAAGTGGTGCTGGTGGAGCGGGAGCAGAGCATTGGCGGCAAGATGGCCAAGCTGGACAAGACCTTCCCCACCATTGACTGCTCTTCGTGTGTGCTTGGACCCAAAATGGTGGACGTGGGCCAGCACCCCAAGATCACCCTGCACACCTTGGCGGAGATCGAGTCGGTTTCCGGATATGTGGGCAACTTCCAGGTCACCATCCGCAAGAAGGCGCGGTTTGTGGATTGGAGCAAATGCACGGGCTGCGGGTTGTGCATGGAAAAATGCCCCAGCCGCAAGGCGCCGGATCCCTTCAACGAAGGGCTGTGCACCGCGCCGTCCATCAATATTCCTTTTCCCCAGGCCATTCCCAAGAAGGCGGCCATCAACCCGGATACCTGTATCATGAAACAAAAGGGCAAGTGCGGCCTGTGTGCCAAGATTTGCCCGGTGAAATGCATCGATTTCGATCAGCAGGACGAACTCGTGACCGTGGACGTGGGCGCCATTGTGGTGGCCACGGGATATGACCTCTTCGACTGGCATAAGTATCCGCAGTACGGACAGGGGCGCTATCCCGATGTCATCACTTCGTTGCAGTACGAGCGCTTGCTTTCCGCATCAGGGCCGACGGGTGGACATATCAAGCGGCCGTCGGACGGCAAGGAGCCCAAGACCGTGGTGTTCATCCAATGTGTAGGCTCCCGCGATCGTTCGGTGGATCGGCCGTACTGTTCGGGCTTTTGCTGCATGTACACCGCCAAGCAGGCCATCCTCACCAAAGATCATATCCCGGATTCCCAGAGTTACGTCTTTTACATGGATATCCGCTCGCCAGGCAAAGGCTATGACGAATTCACCCGCCGGGCCATGGAAGAGTACGGCGCCCAGTATGTGCGCGGTCGGGTCTCCATGATCTACCCCAAGGGCGATCAATTGGTGGTGCGTGGGGCGGATACCTTGGCCGGCACCCAGGTGGAGGTGGCGGCGGACCTGGTGGTCTTGGCCGTGGGCGCCGAGGCGGCGCGCGGGGCCGTGGCCTTGGGCGAGAAGCTTCGCGTGGTGCCGGACCAGTACGGTTTCTTCGTGGAGAGCCATCCCAAACTCAAGCCCGTGGAGACCAATACCGCCGGGGTGTTTTTGGCCGGCGCCTGCCAGGGGCCCAAGGACATCCCGGCATCGGTGGGCCAGGGCAGCGCGGCTGCGGCCAAGGTGCTCGCCCTCCTTTCCAAGGACCAGTTGGAGTCCGATCCGCAGGTATCGCGGGTCACGCCTGCGCGCTGTGTGGGGTGCGGCAAATGCGTGCAGACCTGCCCCTTTGGGGCCATCAAGCTGGTGGAAGACCGCTTTGGCAACCCCAAGGCCGAGGTGGTGGAGACCGTGTGTCAGGGCTGCGGCATCTGCACCGTCACCTGTCCTCAGGGGGCCATCCAATTGGAACACTTTACGGATAACCAGATCCTCGCGGAGGTGAATGCCTTATGTCCGCCTCGGATTCGCGTGAACTACGCATCGTAGGCTTTTTGTGTAATTGGTGCTCGTATGGCGGGGCGGATACGGCCGGGGTGGCGCGTTTTTCCCAACCCACGGATTTGCGCATCATCCGGGTGCCGTGCTCGGGCCGCATCGACCCGCTGTTCATCGTGCGCGCCTTGATCAACGGCGCGGACGGGGTGCTCGTCTCCGGTTGCCACCCGCGGGACTGCCATTATGCGGAGGGCAATTTCTACGCCCGCCGCCGTCTGGAGACGCTCAAGCAGTTTCTGTCCGCCACCGGCATCGATCCGCGGCGCTTCGAGTACACCTGGGTTTCCGCTTCGGAAGGCCAGCGCTGGCAGCATGTGGTGACGGAGTTTACCCGCCGCATTCATGAACTCGGGCCGGCGCCCATCATGAGCCATGTATCCGAGGGGGCATGGTTCGACGCCGCAGCCCCAGCTGCTGCAGGCCAGAGCTGCCCGTGTCACGGCTAGGAGGGACGGTATGCTACAGCAATTGAAAGACGCCATTACCAGCCGGCTCCCGGAGTTGGACCTGGTTTTGGGCTGGGAGATGGGTTTCGACCCCTTCCATGCCACGCCGCTGTATATCCGGGAGGCTGCGGACGTGGAGCGCCTCGTGGTGGGGCCGTGGGCGGTGCACAACCTCGCCACGTACTTGCCGGGGCTCAAAGGCAAGAAGGTCGGCATCGTGGTCAAGGGGTGCGATAGCCGCAGCGTGATCCAACTGGCGAATGAGGGCCTTATCCGCCGCGAGGACGTGACGGTGTTTGGACTCTGCTGCGACGGGGTGGTGAGCCACCGCAAGCTGCGGGAAAAGCTGCCGGCGGACTTGGGTTTTGTGGAGGAGGCGCAGTGGCAGGCAGATGTGCTGCGCGCCCGCGTGGCTGGGCAAGAGGTTTCGGTGCGCCTGAGCGATGTCCTGGCCGACAAGTGTATCGCCTGCTGCTACCCCAATGCCTTGGGTGCGGACGTACTGGTGGGCAGTGAGCGCACTGCCTCGCCCCAGCCCGTGGCCTGCCAAGAGTCCTTCGAGGCATTGTCCAGTGCCGAGAAGCAGGCCTTCTGGCAGGAGACCATGGCCCGGTGCATTCGGTGTTATGCCTGCCGCAATGCGTGTCCCATGTGCGTGTGCCGCGACCATTGCATCGCCACCAGCCGCGATCCCCTGTGGCTGGGGCAGGAGAACTCCCCTGCGGAGAACTTCATGTTCCAGATGATCCACGTGATGCATCTGGCGGGCCGCTGCACCGAGTGCGGAGAATGTGAGCGGGCCTGTCCGGTGGATATCCCGCTGCTTCTGTTGCGCCGGCACATGAATCGGGTGACCCAGGACCTCTTTGCCTACGAGGCCGGGACCACTGTTGGTCAGACCCCGCCCCTGCTCACCTTCCAGGTGGAAGAGGCGGGCATCAACGAGCGAGGTTGGTAATGGAACGCTTTCTTCCTGCAGCACAACTCACTGCCCTGGCGGACGACTTGGCCGGTTCGTGTCATGTGCTGGCCCCGGTGGCCCATGCGGGCAGCGTGGTCTTCCGGTGGTACCGGCCGGGGATGCGCCTCGAGTTTTCGCGCATGGCCTCCACGTCTCCCAAAGCCGCCACGTTTCCGCAGACCGAGCCGCTTTTGGTGGCCCAGCGGCATGAGGAGCACAAGCAGCCGGTCATCGAGGCCACCCTTCCGCCGCAGGCCCGCACCGTGGTCTTGGGCTGCCGGCCCTGCGGGGCGCGGGGCAAAGAGATCTTTGGCCCGGTGTTCTTGGGCGTGGCCCATGACCCTTACTTTGCCCGGCGCCGGGAGGATGCCCTCTTCATCTCCCTGGTCTGCACCCGGCCCGAGACCACGTGCTTTTGCTCCAGCGTGGGCGGCGGTCCGGCCGATCCCACCGGTTCCGACGTGCTGCTCATCCCGGTGCAAGGCGGATTCGTCGCCCGTTCGGTGACCGAGGCCGGGGCGGCGTTTCTCCAACACGCGCTGTTTGAAGACGTCGGTGCCCGCGGGGCGGAGGCCGATGCCGTGGTGACTCAGGCCCAGGCGGCCATGCCTCCGTCCCATGACTTCTCCTCGGCGCCGGCCAAGCTCCTTGCCCGCTTCGATGACAAGGAGTTCTGGGAGCAGCAGTCTGCCAAATGCATCTCCTGCGGGGCGTGCACGTATATGTGCCCCACCTGCTACTGTTTCAATATCACCGATGACGATTTGGGTCTCATCAGCCGGCGCATCCGTACCTGGGACAACTGCATGTCGTACACCTTCACCCTGGAAGCCAGCGGTCACAACCCTCGGCCGACCAAGGCCCATCGCTTGAAAAACCGCGTTAGCCATAAGTTCAGCTATTATCCCTCGATCCATAACGGTGTCATCGCGTGTTGTGGATGTGGCCGGTGCATCAAGCATTGCCCGGCGGGAGTGGACATCCGTGCCATTGTGCACGCGGCACAGGAGTACGCGCAATGAACCAGCACAATCCCTATTTGCCACAGATGGCCACCCTGGTGGAGGTCATCGAGGAGACGCCCAATATCAAGACCTTTCGCGTGGTGCTGGACGATGAGGAGAAGATGCAAAACTTCACCTTTCGTCCCGGCCAAGTGGGACAATTGTCGGTCTTTGGCGTGGGCGAGTCCACCTTTGTCATCAATTCCTCGCCCACCCGCATGGACTATCTTCAATTCAGCGTCATGCGCGTGGGTGAGGTGACGACGCGGCTGCATCAACTGCGGCCGGGCGACAAAGTGGGGGTGCGCGCGCCCCTGGGCAATGGCTTCCCGGTGGAGGCCATGCGCGGCAAGAACATCGTCTTCATCGGCGGCGGCATCGGTATGGCGCCGCTGCGCACCCTTTTTATCTATATGCTCGATAACCGCGCCGATTTCGGAGACATCACCCTGCTGTACGGCGCCCGTACGCCGGTGGACATGACCTACAAGGCGGAGCTTCCCGAGTGGCTCGCCCGCTCTGACGTGCGCACCGTGCTCACCGTGGACGCCGAGTACCCGGGCTGGGAGCATCGGGTGGGTCTCATCCCCAACGTGCTTCTGGATTTGGCCCCCTCGCCGGAAAACACCGTGGCCGTGACCTGCGGCCCGCCCATCATGATCAAATTCACCCTCCAGGCCCTCAAGAAACTGGGCTTCGAGGACGACCAGATCATCACCACCTTGGAAAAGCGCATGAAGTGCGGGGTGGGACTGTGCGGCCGCTGTAACATCGGCACCAAATACGTGTGCGTGGACGGTCCGGTGTTCACCTATGCCCAGCTCAAGGAACTTCCCTCGGAACTCTAGCCGGGGCCAGACCCTGGAGGAATTATGGCAGGTATCTTTTCCGCTTCCGACGTGTTGACCGCGGCACAAGAGATCGAGCAGCGCGGTCAGGTATTCTATACCCGCCTGGCCGAAACCGCCACGGATTCGTCCTTGGCGCAGATCTTTCGCTTCTTGGCCCAAGAAGAGGAAAAACATTGGCAGGTCTTTCATGACCTGGCCGCCCGGGTGGGTGAGGTGGAGCTTCCGGCCTGGGCCACGGAAGAGGAATACGTGGACTACCTCACGGCCCTCATCGATTCCCACACCCTCTTTCGCCTGGGCGATGTGCAGACCCTGCGGCAATTCGTAGGCAGCCGCGAGGAGGCCATCCATACGGCCATGGGATTTGAGAAGGACACCATCGTATTCTTCATGGAAATGCAGGAATTCGTTCCTGAGGGCGACCGAGACGCGGTGCAGGCCTGCGTGGCGGAAGAACGCCGGCACCTGCGCATGTTGGCGGGGCTGTTGCGCTAACGTCGGCCCCCTGACTTCGAAACGACACGCTGCGGCGGCGCCCGTCTCCGGGCGCCGCTTTCGTGTTGTGTGCCAGCCATGGTGCGGCGCCGTGACCGGCGCTATTTCCTGAGCTGTGGAACAGGGGCGCGAGCCACATGAACCAGGCGTACCGCAAGGCGTACTTTGATCGTCTGGGACTGGTATCGTTGCGCGACACCGTGCGACGGCTCCAGGGTGTTTCATGAACTGCCGGATGCGCAGCCGCACGTCCGGTGGGGTGAGAACACGGCGGAGGTGACCCCGCCTCCTCCTCGATTCGAACCATCCCCCCTTCCTTCCCCGTGGGCCGCAAAACACGGCCCGCTTTCCAGGTCGGCCTTTTGACCTCCGAGGCTTCGCCGGAGGGCAGAGCACCCTCGCCAAGGGCCCAGGCGCCGCTCCGGAGAGGCGTCGTGCCCCTTGTCGGTTTTCTGGGAAGGGCGCTGCGAAGGCGTGCTCTCGGAGAAATTTCCGTGTGCTGTGGGCTGGAGCAGCGCAGGAAGCCAGTGCGGTATCTGGGCTATTCAAGAAACCGGATGCGCTGCGCTTCGATGTGGATTCCGACGGGGCTTCCAGGCGGCAGCGGGTGGATGGTATGCGCCCAGAGGCGAAGACCGCCGACGGAGCAGGAGGCGATGATGCGCCCTTGGTGATGGAAGAGGGCGAGTATCCTTCCGTGCACATGCACAGGCCGGCTGTCTTCATCGCCGACGATGCTCGCGCCTTGGGCCGGGAGCACCGCCTGCGCCTTGGGGTGCGGGGCCTTGGGGGCAGGGATACTGCCGTGCTCCCCAAGGGGCATCACGGAGCCGAAGGCGCTGGGTTCCCATGGGCCACGCAGGAGGGTGATGTGCCCACGGCCCACGAGCTCTCCGGCCACCACATGCTCCACATGGTCCGTCCACGTGCAGAGCCAGTGCAGGTCATGGCTGATGAGCACCGTGGTGGCGCGGCCGCTGCGCCGGCGGATGACTGCCTCCACGGCTGCGATGCCGGCGTCGTCGAGATTGGCCGTCGGTTCATCGAGCACCAAGACTGGTGGATTGCGGATGAGGCGTGCGGCCAAGGCCACGCGTTTGGCTTCGCCGCCGGAAAGCTCGCGCCACGAACGCCCGGCCATGGACGGGGGAAGACCGACCTGGGCCAGCGCCTGCTGGATGCGTTCGGGGGATGCCTGACGCCCGAGAGCATAGCCGATATTGGCGGCAACGCTTCGGCGCAGCAAATACGGTTCTTGATCCAAAAACACACTGCGTCCGTGCAGGGCGCGCGGCGGCGTCGGGATGCCGTTGACCAAGATGCGTCCAGCCTCTGGCTCCAGAAGGCCGGTGAGCACTCGGCCGAGGGTGCTTTTGCCCGCACCGTTGGGCCCGGCAATGCCGAGGACACACCCTGAGGGGATGTGGAGATGGATGCCGCGGAGCACCGGAGTGCCTTGGCGGTGGACGACGATATTCTCCAGGGTGAGCGACCAGCCGGGCGGGGTGCCTTGGGATGGCTCGGACGTTGCGCGGTATGGTGCCCGGTGATCGTTCATTCAGCCCCACCCATGCGACGTCGGACCAGACTGAGCGCCAGGTTGGTGGCCAAGGCAATGCCGAGAAGCACCAAGCCCAGTGCGAAGCCTTGGGCAAATTCCCCTTTGTTGGTTTCCAGGGCGATGGCGGTGGTCATGGTGCGGGTAACGCCCTTGATATTACCGCCCACCATCATGGCAATACCCACCTCGGAGACCACACGACCAAAGGCTGTGGCCAAGGCGCAGAATACGGCGTGCCGGGCTTCGTGCAGCGTGGTCCAACACGCCCTCCAGGGGGATGCGCCCAGTGTCCAGAGGGTGGGCCGAAGCCTCTGATCCAAGGCGGCGACACCACTGGCCACATGCGCCACCACCAGAGGAAAGGCTAAAAGCGTAAGGCCGAGGCTCATGCCCGGCACGGTGAAAAGCAGCCCCCACTCTCCTAGCGGCCCCCGCCGGGTGAGCAGACCATAGACCACGAGGCCAATGACCACCGTGGGGATCGACAGACTCGTCTCCACCAGCAGACGGAGCATCCGTTTGCCGGGAAAGTGCGCGTAGCCCAAGAAAAAACCGCAGGGCGCTCCCAACATGAACGCCGCCGCCAGCGCGGCAAAACTGCTGCGCAGCGTCGCACGGATGGCGGCCATGGTATCCGGCTCTCCGGAGAAGAGGAGATGGAGTGCTTGAATACAGATTGTGGCAAGAAAATCCATGGCTTTTCTTTGCGGGAGCAGCTCTTGTTGTGTCAAGATGGGAATAATGGGTTGACGGCCCGAATGAATTATGCTTTTTGGGGCACATTCAATTTTGCACGCAAGGAGGTTGGCTATGTGGAAAACGGATTTTCGGGCGAGGGTGCTCTGCGGGTGGACCATGCTTGTGCTTGCCATTGGCCTTGGGGCAGGCCCGGCGGCGGCGGAACCATTACGTTTGGCGACCACCACGAGCGCAGAAGCCTCGGGCTTGCTCGATGCCTTGGCCCCGGTGCTTGCGCAGGAAATTGGCGTGGAACTGCGCTGGGTTGCCGTGGGTACCGGCCAGGCGCTGCGCATTGCCGGAGATTGCAATGCCGATGTGGTGTTGGTGCACGCTCCGGATGCGGAAGCGCGATGGATCGCCGATGGATTTGGCAAGGATCGGCGCGAGGTCTTTTATAATGACTTCCTGCTCGTGGGCCCCACGGAAGACCCGTTGGGGTTGCGTGGGGGCTCGGACATCGTGGCCGCCTTTTCCAAGCTGGCTGCGGGCCAAGGAGTGTTTGTGAGCCGCGGCGATCAGTCCGGGACACATATGCTCGAAAAGGCGCTGTGGCAGAAGGCAGGAGTTCCAGAACCAGCAGACTCTGGGCGATACCTTTCCGCCGGGCAAGGCATGCTGGGGACCTTGCGTGTGGCTGCCCAGCGTCGAGGCTACACGCTGGTGGACCGGGCCACGTGGATCGCCTTCATGGCCAAGGACGGGGCGCAGAGCGGCCTTGGGGAAATGGTGGAAGGAGATCCGTTGCTGCGCAATCAATACAGCATCATCTTGGTCAATGCGGATCGGTGCCCCGAGGTTCGGGCGGATGCGGCGCGGCGTTTTCAGGACTGGGTCGTTTCTGAGCGCGGGCAGCAGTTCGTGGGGGACTTTCGCATCCACGGCAAGAAGCTCTTCGTCCCCAATGCGCATTGATGGGGAGCGCGGATCGTGGGCGTTTCTCCACGATCAGCGGGTGCGCGGGGTGGCATGGGCGGCGGAACCGGTGCCCTGGCAGCGCGGGCAGACCACGGTTCCCCGCCCGGCCACACGCAGGCGCGTCAAAAGCGCCCCGCATTGCGGGCAGGGGAGTCCGGCGCGGCCGTACACGGCGAAGCGATCCTGAAAGAGGCCCGGCGCGCCCATGGCGTTACGGTAGTCGTTGATGGTGCTGCCGCCTGCGGCGATGGCGGCGTGAAGCACGTCTTGCACGGCGCAGGCCAGGCGCAGGCGCTGCGCTGCCGAGAGCGTGCCTGTCGGGGTCGTGGGGTGGATTTTGGCGGCAAAGAGGGATTCATCCGCGTAGATATTGCCCACGCCGGCGATGACGCGCTGGTCGAGAAGGGCGGCCTTGATGGCGCGCTTGCTGGCGGGAAGGTCCAGGCGCGTGGCGAGGTCCTGCGGCGTGCTCTCCAGGGGTTCTGGCCCCAGGGTGCAGGCAAATTCCCATTTATTCCAGGCGGCTTCATCCAAAAGCCCCACAAAGCCGAAGCGCCGTGGGTCCACGAAGACGAGCTCTGTGCCTGCGTCCAGGGCGGCGACGAAATGGGTGTGGGCGGGCCGTGCCGTGCCTGCGGCCACCACCCAGAGTCGCCCGCTCATCTTGAGATGGACCACGAGCATGCGCGCATCACTCAGGTGGATGCGCAGCAATTTGCCTCGCCGGTCGACGGCGCAGATGGTTTTCCCTGCGGCTTCGTGCGGCGCGGCGAAGCGCACGATCCGGGGGTGCAGGGCCTGGGCCTTGTGGATGGTGCGGCCGACGATGGTGGCCCGCAAGCCCCGGGCGATGGTTTCCACTTCCGGCAGTTCGGGCATCAGCGCGGCGGCATGGTGAGGGTGATGGTCTGCCCGTGGCGCTCCACGGTGAAACGCATGGCCTCCCCGCGGCGTGCGGCAGTCGCGGCGGCGCTGTGGAGGTCTTCGGCCGTGTGCACCGGCGTGCCGCCGACGGCAACGATGCGGTCGCCTGCCTGAAGTCCCATGGCCTCGGCCCGCGACCCAGGCTCCACGCGCTGCACGGTGATGGTGTCCCGGAAGTCGAGGAGCATGCCCAGACGGCTGTGCTGGGTGGGCGGGCAGACGAAGAAGGCCGTGCGCAGGTGCGGGGTGCAGGAGGACACGGCCTCCTCTTGGCTCGAGGCATCGCGCCAGGGCAGGATGGCGAGCATCTTCGCCTCGGGCTCCAAGGCGGCGATACGGTAGGGGATCCCAAAGCCGCGCTCCACGTGGCCGGCGCCAGTCAGGATGACCACGGGCCTGTGGTGCTGGCGGCGCCATTGGATGGCGGTTTCGGCCATGACCGAGTCCCACAGAGACTGTACGCGGAGGAAGTCGCTCAGCTTGGTGGCCGATTCCGGCCGCATTTTCTGATGCAGGGCAAACTGCTCGGCGAGCCCGCGCTCTTGTTCCGGGCAGGGGGGGATGAGGGCGCGCGGCAGCGCCGGGTGGTCTGGGGCGAGGCGACCGTCGCGGAAGTCCTGCACAAGTGCCCAGGGCACGTTGAGGCCCACCAGCCGAGCCCCGTGGGCGCGGGCGGCATCCAGTACGGGCGCGTAAAGGGTGAAGGGATAGCCCCAGGCGGCATCCCAATGCCGGGCGAGGTCCTCGCGGGAGGGGTGCTGGTCGAGAAATGGCTGGCTTTCCCGGGGGAGCATCTCCAACCCAAGGTCGAAGCGTATCCCCGCCCCAGCCAAGGCGTGGAGGATCTCGGCGGCAGCGGCGTGGTCACATGGATTGGCGTGGGTCTCGCCAATGAGGATGTAGTCGGCCTGCGCGGCCATGGCCGTAAGGGCGGAAGCACTGAGGGGCGTCCCTTGGGCGGAGAGAAGGCCGCGTTCGGGCGTTTCCTGCAGGGGCTTTGGGGCGTGCGGCGCGCACGCCCCAAGGCTCAAGAGGAGCCCCACGAGGAGCCCCCAGGCTAATCCCATGAACGTTTGTCTTCGATGGCGCGGATCTGCGGCGGCAGCGTCCCCGGAGGCACCACCTTGACCACCGGCCGAATCTTGATCTTTTCCCGGAAAAGCAGCTGCAATTCTTCTTCGCGTTTGAACTGGGCGGACTCGATGATGAGCGTCATTTCGTCCACACCACCGGGGTTCGTAACCTCGATCTGCCATCTCTTGATCTCCTCGAAGCCGGAGAGCACCTGCTCCACCTGATGCGGGTAGACAAACATTCCCTTGATGCGCGCCGTGGTGTCCACGCGTCCCACAATGGCCCCCAGCCGCGGGCTGGTGCGGCCGCATGGACACGGCGAGCGGTCGATGTACGACAGATCGCCTGTAGCCAGGCGGATCAAGGGGTAGGTTTTATTGAACACCGTGACCACGATCTCGCCCGTTTCCCCATCCTTGAGGGGGATACCGGTATCAGGATGGCAGATTTCCACATAGGCGCGGCCGGCGATATGCAGTCCGGTCTTGTGGAAACACTCGTAGCCGATGCATCCCACGTCTGCGGTGCCGTATCCCTGACGCATGATGAGGTCGAACTTCTTTTCGATGGTGGAGCGAAGTTTTTCCGAAAATCGCTCACCGGTGACAAAGGCCACTTCCAAGAAGAGGTCTTTGCGCAGATTCATGCCCTTCTCTTCGGCCTTTTGGGCAAGATGCATGAGATAGCTGGGCGTGCCGATGTACCCTGTCACGCGGAGTTTCCGCATGATATCGAGCTGGGTCGCCGTGTTGCCGGGGCCTGCGGGAATGACCGCGCACCCCAAGGCGCGCAGCGGTTCTTCGAACATGAGCCCTGCAGGGGCGAGGTGGTAATTGAAGGTGTTTTGCACCACGTCGCCGGAACGAAATCCAGTGGCGTAAAAGCTCTCCGTCCATCCCCAATAGTCGTCACCACGGTCTTCGGGATCGAAGATGGGACCAGGGGAGAGAAAGATGCGGCGCAAATCGCCCAAGTCCTTGGTGAGGAGCCCACCGAGGCGCGGCCCCATGGACTGCAGGAAGATGAGCTCTTTCTTCTTGAGAATGGGGACATGCTTGAGGTCGATGAGATCCCGGAACTTTTCCACCGAAAACTGTGCGCGATCGAAGCGTTTTTTGACGTCTTCGGAGTAGCGGTAGGCGTAGGTGAGCAGTTCCTTGAGCTGAATCTGATAGTATTTTTGCCGTTCGGTGGAATCGAGCACCTCGCGGCGGCTGAAGATGCCTTCGGTGCGGTCTTTGCGGGTCATGGATGATCCTCCTGCCGGGAAAAAGGATTTCCGCGGCATCCGGGATGTCCGGCCGCGGAAAATAGCATCTTTATAGGAAAGGAAATGGAAGATGCAAGATTTTTTTTATAATTACTCGAAATTTAAGGCAATTTTTTCGGCCTCCGCGCTGGTTTCCTCGGGAGTTTTCCATTGCGGCGGCGTGGTGCGGGCGAAGACCAAATATCCGGTATGGGCCACCATACGGTCTTCGGGGCGGAGGCGGTCTGCCACGGGTTTGTAGCGACGCAGCAGGATCTCGAGCACTTCGATCTCGATAAATGGCCCGGACTCTAGGGCACGCAGCAGATCACTTACCTGATTGGTGGTGGGCAGGAGAAAGCCCACTGGGGCGCCGGGGGTGACTGCCTGGGGGATGAATGGGACGTAATCCCATGGGGTGCGCACATCCAAGAACAGGGCGTCGGCGTCGGTTTGGAGAAAGCCCTGGGCGATGTCGTGGTGGTGGAGCGTGACGCGGTGCGCAAGTCCCACGGACGCAAGGTTGGCCTGGCAGAGGTCGAGGAATTCCTGGCGGCGTTCATAGGTGAAAACCCGGCCGCTTTCTCCCACGAACCAGGCCAGGGCCGTGGTGAGTCCGCCGGAGCCGCAGCCGGCCTCGATGATCCGGCAGCCTGGGCCCACACCCAATTTCAGGGCGATGTAGCCGATTTCCTTGGGATAGATAATCTGGGTGCGGCGTTTGACCCCGCTTTTGACAAGGTCATACAGGGTGGGGCGCAGCACCAAGTACGGAACCCCTTTGTGGGAGCTGATACGGCCCCCCCATCCCGCCTGGCGAGCGTCGTCGAGACTCAGCACCCCGTCGCTGGTATGCAGCACGGCGCCGGGTGTGGCTGCCATGAAATAGCGCTTGTCCTTTGGGCTTTGGAGCAGTACCAATTGGCCTGGCTCGAGCATGAAATTTCCCCCTTGTGGCGTATGGTCTGGGGGCAGTAGTCTGTGCCGTTTTTGCCTGTCAAGGACAGCAAGGCGACCGTGGAGCCCAGTTTTTTCGCCGCCTGCTCCGGCGTCTTTTCGGCTTGAGCCCAAAGACGCTGTCGAGCGCGGCGGTATTCCCGCCCGCATGCACGGCTGGAAAACTGCATGGAACTCTCTTTATTTTTTTCGAGGAACGCATGGCAGAGAAGATTCGGAAGATGCTTATCAGTGTCCTTCCTGGTGAGCAGGTGGAAGTCGTCATTACTCAAGACGGCGTGGTGGTGGAATACTACGTGGAGATGCTCCATCAAAGCAAAACAAAAGGAAATATCTACAAAGGAAAAATTCATAACATCGATCAGGCGCTGCAAGCGGCGTTCATCAACTACGGTGCGGAAAAGAACGGCTTTTTGCAAGTGGATGAAGTGCATCCCGAGTACTATCTCATCGATCCGCCTTCACGTGGGTATCCTCCCCTGCAAAAGGCCTTGCGGCCAGGGCAGGAGATGCTGGTGCAGGTGGTCAAAGAGCCCACAGGGAGCAAGGGTGCCTTTTTGACCACGTATCTCTCCATTCCGGGACGGTATTTTGTGCTCACCCCGGGGCGGGAGCAGCTCGGCATCTCCCGCAAGATCGAAGAGGAAAAAGAACGCGTCCGGCTCAAGGAGATCGTTGAGGAAATGGGGCTCGAGGAAGGGATCGGGGTCATCGTGCGCACCGTGAGCGAAGGGCAGAGCAAGGCGGCCTTGTCCCGGGACCTGCAGTTTCTCAAGCGCCTGTGGAAGGACATTCGCAAACGTGCCAACGAGTCGCCAGCGCCGGTGTTGGTCTATGAAGAGAAGGATCTAGCCTTTCGCGCCATTCGCGACTACCTGACGGCGGACATCGTGGAGTGCTGGGTGGACGATGAGGACACCGCTGCCCAAGTCAATGAATTCGCGAGTCTCGTATTCCCCCGGCGCAAGAGCATCGTCAAAGTCCATACCGATCCCCAGCAGACGCTTTTCGAGCGGTTTCGGGTGGAAGAGCAGCTCGCCACCGTGCTGTCCCGCACCGTGAATTTGCCCAGCGGTGGCCAATTGGTCTTCGATCATACCGAGGCCCTCACGGCCATTGACATCAACTCCGGAAAGATCGGCGGGGAGAAAAACTTCAAAGAAATGGCCTTGCGTACCAATGTGGAGGCTGCGCGGGAAATTGCGCACCAACTCATGCTGCGGGACATTGGCGGCCAAATCGTGGTGGACTTCATCGAAATGAAGGACCCCGCCCATATCCGCGAGGTAGAGAAGGAGATGCGCCAGGCCCTCAAAGCGGACCGAGCCCGTACCGATGTGGGGCGGATCTCCAAGTTCGGACTCATGGAGATCGTGCGCCAGCGGTTGGGGACCTCGGCCCTTTCGGCGAGTCTGGACATGTGCCCCCATTGCAAGGGCACGGGGAGCCGCCGCAATCTCGAATGGCGGGCCATGCGCGCCCTCAAGGAGATCTTTCGTGCCTTGCGTACCGGCGTGGCATCGGAGCCTTTGGAGTACTTCACGGACCCGGAGCTGGCGGTGTACCTTTTGAACCGCAAGCGGGAAAAACTCGTGGAGCTGGAGCAGCGCTGCGGCCGTCGGGTGCTCGTGCTGCCCTCGTCATCGGAGCCATGCTCCTTTTGCTAGGGGGCGAGCATGCGCCTTTTGCTCCATGCCTGCTGTGGCCCCTGCGCCCTGTATCCCTTGCGTGTGCTTCTGGAACGCGGGGTGCAGGTCCATCTGCTGTTCTTCAATCCCAACATCCACCCCTTGCAGGAGTACGTCCGCCGCTGGAAGGCCCTGCAACAGGTCGCCCAGGCTCTTGGTGTGCCGGTTATCTGTTCGGAGCGTTATGATCCTGCGGTGTACTTCCGGCAGGTGGCCTTTCGCGAAGAGCGTCGCTGTAAATTGTGTTACATTTTACGCTTGGAGCGGACTATACATATCGCCCGACACGGTGGATTCGACGCCTTTTCTACCACACTTCTTTATAGTAAATTTCAAAAGCATGAAGAGATCCGTCAGCTTGCAGAGGATATGCGCGGATCTATACCATTCTATTACGAGGATTTTCGGGAAGGATGGAGTGAAGGAATCGCAAGATCCAAGGAAATGGGGATCTATCGTCAGCAATATTGTGGATGTCTGTATAGCGAGGCAGAGCGCTTCAAGAGCATGTTGGGGCCGTAATGCAGGTATATGTCCACCTTCCTTTGTGTCGCCGCAAGTGCCGGTACTGTGCCTTTACCTCCTGGGAGTTCTCTTCGGAGGCGGCGGCACGGGTGGTGGACTTGATCGTGGCGCATGTGGGGCGCTGGAGCGCTCAGGGCATCGGTCCGGCGCACACCATATACATCGGCGGCGGCACACCGTCGATGTGGGAGGTGCGGCAGCTCGCACGCATACTTGCTGCGGTGGACCAGGCTCTGGGGATCGCTGTCGGAGCGGAGGTCACGGTGGAAGCGAATCCGGAATCCGCTCTGCGACCGGGATGGATGGCCGCACTGGGGGATTTGGGGGTCACCCGGATCAGCCTGGGCGTGCAGAGCTTTGATGACCAGACCTTGGCCTTCCTCGGTCGCCCGCACGACGGAGCGCAGGCGGTGGCGGCGGTGCAGGCCGCTGTGGCGACAGGATTGGCAGTGAGTGTGGACCTCTTGTGGAATGTGCCGGGCGTTTCTTTGGCGCAGTGGCAGCAGGATCTCGCCGGGGCCGTGGGCTTGGGGGTGGGGCATGTGTCGTGCTACGCCCTGACCGCGGAGCCGGGCACCCCGCTGGCCGCAGATCCGGTGCCCTGGCCTTCGGAAGACGAAGCTTCCGCCCAATTTCATTGGATGTGTCAGTTCTTGGAGGAACGCGGATTCATGCACTATGAGCTCGCCAACTTTGCGCGTCCGGGGGCGGCCTGCCGCCACAACCTTGGGTATTGGCGGGGGGAGGATTACCTGGGTTTTGGCCCCGCGGCAGTCTCCACCTGGCAGGGGCGCCGGTGGACCAATCCGGCCTCGCTGGAGGACTATGGTCTGATGGTGGAGGGAGCGCTTGCGCCGAAGGCGGAGTCCTTGTCGCCAGCGGTGGCCCTGCGGGAGCGGGTCATGCTCGGGCTGCGCACCCGGGACGGTTTTGACGTTGCCTCGTGGGCCTGTGGCCTGGGGCGGGATGTGGCCGGGTTCGGCGCCGCGCTTGGGCCCTTGGTGCAGGCTGGCCTTGTGGTATGGGACGGCATATCGGTACGGCTTTCCCGCCAGGGCATGCTGCTCGGCAACGCCATCTGTGCCCATATTTGGGATATTCTCGAGAGATAGATAGATGGAAACGACATAGGAATCATATGCATACGGAATCGATAGAACATGTGGAAGCGGCGGCCTCGTACGGTGAGGCCCGCTGGGAAGATTTGGCAGAGCCATTGCGCCAAGGGGCGACGCGGCTCGGCTGGCAGGACCTTATGCCGGTGCAGCGCCGTGTGCTGCCGGTCCTGGCCGCTGGCCGGGACGTCATGGTGCAATCGAGGACCGGCAGTGGCAAGACCGGGGCCTTTCTTTTGCCCATGGGCTCCATGGTTCGCCGAGATGGCGGGGTACAGGCCTTGGTGCTCACCCCCACCCGCGAGCTCGCCGTGCAGGTATGCCGGGATGCGGAGATCCTGTTTGCCGATGTAGGGCTCACGCCGGTGGCCATTTACGGCGGCGTCGGTTTCCGACCGCAGGTGCAGGCGCTGGAGGCCGGGGCTCAGGTGGTGGTCGGCACCCCGGGGCGGATTCTCGATCATTTGCTGCGCGGCACGCTGCACCTCGACGCCTTGCGGGTGCTTGTCTTTGACGAGGCCGACCGCATGCTCTCCATGGGCTTTTATCCGGATATGAAGCAGTTGCAGCGCTACCTGCCTTCTGGGCTGCAGACGGCCATGTTCTCCGCAACGTACCCTGGGTATGTCCAGCGCTTAGCGGCGCAATTCCTCAAGGATCCCATAGGTATTTCCTTGAGTCAGGATCAAGTGCACGTCCACGATATCGTCCATGTGCAGTATCGTGTGCCGGCGCTGCAGAAGAGCCGCGCCTTGGTCAAGATCATCGAGATGGAAAATCCCTCTTCGGCCATCGTGTTTTGCAACACCAAATCCGATGTGCATTTCGTCTCCGTGGTGCTCCAGCGCTTTGGCTATGAGACCGGCGAATTGTCCGCCGATATTTCGCAGTCGGCGCGGGAGGCCGTGCTCGACGATTTGCGGCGCGGGCGGATCAAATTCTTGGTGGCCACGGACGTGGCGGGCCGCGGCATCGACGTGCCGGACCTCTCCCATGTGTTTCAATACCAGCCGCCGCAAGACCCCGAGGCGTACGTGCATCGCACCGGGCGCACTGGTCGGGCCGGGGCCGCCGGGGTGGCGATTTCTTTGGTCTCTGGGGTGGAGGAACTGGATTTGGCGGCCATCGGCCGGCGTTTTGGCATCACCATCGAAGACCGCACCCTGCCTTCCGATGCCGAGGTCCAGGCCACCGTGGCGCAGCGGGCGGTATCCTTGCTGGAGGCCGCGTTGCGCCGGGCGGACAATATCCAGAAAGAACGCTTGCAGCGCTTTGAACCCTTGGTGGCGGACTTGGCCGAAAGCGAGGATGGCCGCATCCTGTTGGCCATGCTCGTGGACCAATTCTACCAATCGGTCTTTCACGCCGTGGAACTTCCTGCCACAGGACCGCTTTTGGCCGCGAGCGTGCCGCCTGCCGCAGGCCGCGGTAGTGCGCCGGGCGAAGTGCCATCGTCGGAGGAGGCCCCGGCGCGTGAGAAACGTCGGCGTCGGCGTTCGCGCAAGAAGAAGGCCCCTGCGGCCCCGGTCGTCGAAAGCGGCCCCAGCGAGGCTTTGGCCGCGCCGGAAGGGGAGCATGCGCCTTTGGAGGGGCTGCCCCGCCAGGAGGAGCCTCCCGTGACCGCCGCCCCGTCGGATCCGTCCGCCGCGTCTGAGCCCTTGGTGGCTTCGGATGCGGAAGCTTTGGGTGATGCGCCTGGCGGGGATGAGGGGGCTGAGGCGAGGCCCAAGAGTCGTCGGCGCCGTCGTCGGCCGCGCAAAAACGGAACCGCCAAGCCGGCGCAGGCAAGCGGTACGGAAGACCCGCAAAAAGGTGCGCCCGTACCGGCCTCTGTCCCAGAGCGGCGTGAGGCGCCGGCGCTTGGTTCACGACGCAAGAAGATCTTCTTGGAATAACACCACGGGAGGTGCGCATGGGTCAGGAACGACGCCGACGCAGCCGGGTGCATGTGGAAATCCCGGTAGTTGTGGTGCAGGATGGCCGCCGTGTGCAGGGTATGCTCCACGATGTGAGCCTGAAGGGGCTCTCCTGCTCCGTGGATGGCCTATTGCAGGTCGGAGCTGAGTGTGCGGTGACTTTGGCCTTGGCTTCAGGCCTACGCATCCATGCCGTCGGCCGGGTGGTGCGGGCCGGAACCACTGAGGTGGCGGTGGACTTTGTGCGCCTGGAAGAGAAGGACTTCGCCCACCTGCGCAATGTGGTGCGCCTCTACGCCGAGGATGCCGACCAGGTGGACGAAGAACTTCGCACCCCGGCCTTTGGGGAGGACTAGATCGCTTCTTCGAGGCGCAGGAGCACGGCCTTGAGGGCGAGTCCTGGACCGTATCCGCCCAGTCCTTTGCGCGCGAGCACTCGGTGGCATGGAAAAAGGAGCGGCCACGGGTTGCGGGCCATGACCTGACCGATGGCGCGCGGACTGGTCCCGAGGTGCTGCGCCAGCTCGCCGTAGGTGGTGGTCGTGCCGGGCGGCACGGTGCGCGCCAGGGAGCGGAGCACCTCCCAGGCGAAGGCGGAGACGCGGTGCCGCGCCAAAGGGAGTTTCGGCCAGGCAAAGGGGGCTGGGCCCAAGGAGCGGATCACGCGTGCAAGTTCCGCCCCCCAAGGGGAGATCGCCGGCGTGGCTGGCGCCGGGGGGCTGAGCTCGATGCAGGCAAGCAGACCGTCTTGCCAATGGAAGCGGGCGGAAAATTGGGGATGGGAGAAGGTCTCGGTGACGGTCATGGGAGCTCCTGGGTATTGGCGGGCAGCCGGCAGCCTTGATGGATGCGCTGCTCGCGGAGGGCGAGGTGGATGGCTGCATGCAGTCCGCGTTTGTCTGCGGCGAATCCTGGGGCGATGAGTTCTCCGGGGGCCGGATCTGCGGTGAGGCGGTGCAGGATGATGTCCGCTCGCAGGAATGCAATGCCCTCCACGATCCAGTGGATGGTCTCGGCGCGGGACAGGAGCGCTATGCTGCCGCGCCGCCACAGCCCTTCCAGGATGGAGCCGCGCACAACCAAAAGATTGTGGAATTTTACCCCGGTGACCGGAAGATCATTGAGAAAGGCCAGGGTTTTTCGCCAATGCTGTAGGGTTTCTCCAGGGAGCCCGGCCATGATGTGGGCGCAGACACCAAAGCCGTGGGCCTGGGCCGCGTCGCAGGCGCGGGCGAAGGCCGCAGCGTCGTGGCCGCGGTGGATGCGGCGCAAGGTGGCGTCGTGGGCCGATTGGAGCCCCATTTCCAGCCAGAGGACGGGCTCTGGGGCAGCGCGCAGCACTGCCCATTTGTCGGCGTCCAAGGTGTCGGGCCGCGTCCCTACGGTGATGCCCACAAGGCCGGGGAGGCCGCGGAGTTCCGCCAGTTGCGCCGCCAGGTGCCGGGCCGGTTTGTGGGTGGCGCTGTAGGACTGCAGATAGGCGATGGCACGGGCCTGGGAGTGACGGCGGGTCAGGTGCTCGTACGTGCGCAGGTATTGTTCCCGCAGCCCGACTCCGCGTGCAGCGAGCCCGGTGCCTGATCCGTGAGGATTGCAGAATACGCACCCTCCGCGGCCCAAGGTGCCGTCGCGGTTGGGGCAGCTGCCGCCACTGTCCAAGGGGATGACGCGGACCGCGGTGCCGAAGCGTTGGCGCAGCCAGGGTGCGAGACGACGGTAAGGCTCATGCATACGTTGGTTTAAAAATTTGAATTGTCCCCTGTCAATGTGGCCTCTGTTGCCCCATGCAGGGAGTTGTGGTACGTTTTGCAGAATTATGGAGCAAGCGGCGCATGGGGCGCCATAATCCGTCATGAGGATGGTATGTCCAGAATTTTCGACGCATTTTTAGGCCTGTTTTCCAATGACTTGGCCATTGACCTCGGGACCGCCAACACCTGCGTGTACGTGCGCGGCAAAGGCATTGTGCTCCGGGAGCCTTCGGTGGTGGCGGTGAAACGGGATAGCCGTGGGGTGAGCAAGGTCCTCGCGGTGGGGGCGGAGGCCAAGCGGATGCTCGGCCGCACCCCGGGCAACATCGTGGCCATCCGGCCCATGAAGGACGGCGTCATCGCCGACTTTGAGGTCACTGAGGCCATGCTGCGGCATTTCATCTCCAAGGTGCACAACTCGAGGCGACTGGTGCGGCCGCGTATCGTGATCTGCGTCCCCACCGGTATCACCCAGGTGGAGAAGCGGGCCGTGCGCGAGTCTGCCCAGAGTGCCGGCGCCCGGGAGGTGTATCTCATCGAGGAACCCATGGCTGCGGCCATCGGCGCGGATCTGCCCATCACCGAACCTACGGCCAACATGGTGGTGGATATCGGGGGCGGCACCACGGAAGTGGCGGTCATCTCGCTTGCGGGGATCGTCTATTCCAAGTCCGTGCGTGTGGGCGGCGACAAGATGGATGATGCCATCCTCCAGCACGTCAAGCGCAAGTACAACATGCTCATCGGCGAGAGCTCCGCCGAAGAGATCAAGATGTCCATTGGTTCCGCCTATCCCATGGAGCCGGAACTCACCATGGAGATCAAGGGCCGGGACCTTGTGTCCGGGATTCCGCAAAACATCACCATCACCTCCGAAGAGGTCCGCAAGGCCATTGCCGAGCCTGTGGACGCCATCGTCCAGGCGGTGCGCATCGCCCTGGAGCAGACCCCGCCGGAGCTGGCCGCGGATATCGTGGACCGGGGCATCGTGCTTGCCGGCGGCGGGGCGCTCTTGCGGGGCCTTGACCAACTCCTGCGTGAGGAAACGTCGCTTCCCATCACGGTGGTGGACGACCCACTCTCCACAGTGGCCTTGGGATCGGGCAAGGTGCTCGACAATCTCCATGTGCTGCGCGAAGTGACCATCGATTGACGTGCGTCCGCGTTTGATCATCCTGGCGGTGCTCCTGCCTTTGGTGGCATATTTTGGCCTCTACACCTGGAACGCCAGGACCGGGGTCGTGGACCGGCTGACCGCAGTCTTGGGGCTGGACGCGGCCGGGTGGGTGTTCCGGCCTGGCCGGGCCGTGGAGCGGGGGGTGCGGGATATCTGGGAGCGCTACATCTATCTGGTGGGCGTGCGTCAGGAAAACGAGGATCTCCGCGCGCAGGTCCATGCCTTGCGGGAAGAGGTGGTGCGCTTGCGTGAGCAGGCGGCAGAAGCGCGGCGCCTGGCAAATCTCCTGGATTTGCCGGAGCCTCAGGGCTGGGATCGCCAAGGGGCGCGGGTGGTGGCCCATCGTCCCGGACCAGGCATGGCCCTGGATGCGCTGGTGGTGGACGTGGGGCTTTCTTCCGGCGTGCGGGGTGATGCGCCGGTGTGCGCCGCTGCAGGCCTTGTGGGGCGGGTGGCTCGATCGGGGCAGTCGTTTTCCGTGGTGACCCTGATCACCGCTCCCACGAGCCGGGTGCCGGTGGTGTCCCAGGATGGCCGAATCCCTGGGGTGGTGTGTGGCCAAGGGCCGGATGCCCCCGTGGAGGTGCGTTACGTGCCGTTGGGGCAGCAGGTGCGCGAGGGAGAGATCCTGGTCACTTCAGGCATGGACGGGAGGTTTCCCCGCGGCATCCCCGTGGCTCGGGTGACCGCTGTCGCCCCGAGCGCAGATGCCTTGTTCCAGAAGGTCACGGCCCAGCCGGTGGTGGACATGGCCGCGCTGGAGGAGGTCGTGGTGCTGCGGCGGCCTGAGCCCCCTTCTGCCAATGAGACGCGGCCATGAAGCTCCGCATCCCCCAACTTCCAACGCCGCTGTGGTGGCTTGTGGGCGCAAGCCTTGCGCTGTGGGGCCAGGAATTTCTTGGAGGGTTCGACCTCCTCTCCGCCATGGTGCTTCCGTGGCTTGCGCGCTCGCGCCGGGCCCCTGCCCTGGCCGCGTCCCTCGTGGTGGTGGTTGTGCAGGAGGGGCTTTCGTCTTTTTCTTTGGGGGCAACCTTGGCCATGGCAGGCTTGTGGGGAAGCTTTCTTCTGGCTGCCCGGCACCTGGATCCCCACAACATCCTTTTTATGGCGGGGTATGCCGCCTTTTTGGCGGTATGGACGCCGGGCGCCTATGCAATGGTCGCGGCCTTGCATGATATGCAGCTTCCCTTTCCTTCTTGGCCGCACATCGCCCTGCAATGGGGCGTTTTTTTTCTCATCTGGTGGGCGCTGGATGTACTGCTGCGCCGGCGGGAGCGGCATGGAGCGGTTTAAACCTTCCCAAGATTTTCCGCTTTGGGCAGGCCCCAATGTCCTGGTCGTGTTGTGTGTGCTCCTTTTCGCAACGCTTGGGGTGCGGCTGTGGTACTTGCAGGTGGTCAAGGGCGATGTCTACCACGATAAGGCCCAGGAAAATCGCATCCGCCAACGGGTGCTCTATGCCCCACGTGGGGTGATTCGCGATGCCCTGGGGACGTTGGTGGCGGAAAACGTGCCGGCCTATGCCGTTGCCGTGGTGCGGGAGGAGTGCCCCGACATCAATGCCACCCTCGATCAGATCGCTTGGTGGACCGGCGAGGATCGGCAGTGGCTGCAAAAGAGTTTCGAACAAGGCAAACGGCGCACCAAAAGTTTTGAAGAACAGGTGGTCGTTCCCAATATCCCCTTTGAAGTGGTGGCGCGGATCGAGAGTGAGCGTCACCATTGGCCGGGAGTGAGCGTGGTGGTGCGGCCCAAGCGGTTTTACCCCACAGGCTCCTTGCTTGCCCATGTGCTCGGATACGTGGCGCGTGCCAACGACAAAGAGCTCGCCCAGGATCCGGAACTGCTTTTGGGCGACAACGTGGGGAAGCTGGGGGTGGAGCTGGCCTTGGAGCGGCGTTTGCGGGGACGCAAGGGGCTTGAGGAGTTTGAGGTGGACGCCACGGGGCGGGAACTGGGCTCCCACCGTTTGTATGATCCGGTTGCGGGAGAAGACTTACACCTGGCGCTGCAACTGCCGCTGCAGCGGGCAGGGGTGCGGGCCCTGGCGGGCAAGGCAGGCGCCGTGGTGGTGCTCGATGCCGATACAGGCCATGTGCTCGCGATGGTGAGCTCGCCGAGCTACGACCCCAATGAGTTTGTGACCGGCATTTCTCAAGAGAGGTGGAACGCCCTCATCGACGACCCGCTGCACCCCATGCAGAACCGGCCGATCCAGAGTGCCTACCCGCCGGGATCGGTCTTCAAGCTCGTCATGGCGGGTGCGGGGTTGAGCACCGGCGCGATTACTCCGTCCACCACGGTCTATTGTAATGGCAAATATAGCGTGGGCAACCGTGAATACCGCTGCTGGCGCCGCGGCGGCCATGGCAAAGTGGATTTGCGCAAGTCCATCCGGGAGTCCTGTGATGTCTACTACTATGCCCTGGGTGAGCGGCTGGGGGCGGACGCCATAAGCGATTTTGCCCGGCGCTGCGGCCTTGGGGAGGTGACGGGAGTGGACCTTCCGCATGAGCGCAGCGGCCTGGTCCCCTCGCCCGCATGGAAACAGGAGCGCTTCGGCCGCAAGTGGGTGGGAGGCGATACCATCAACATGTCCATCGGTCAGGGATACGTGGTCACCACTCCTGTGCAGATCGCTCGGCTGGTGGCGGCCTTGGTCAACGGGGGCCGCGTGCTGCGGCCGCTCCTTCTGGCCTCGGACATGCCGGAGGAGCAAGGGCGTCTGCCCATGAGTGATGCCACGCGCCGTCTGATCACCGACGCCATGGTCGCTGTGGTGCAGGAAGAGGGTGGTACTGCCCGGGTGGTGGCCCGGCCCGGCATTCGGGTGGGGGCCAAGACCGGTACGGCCCAGGTGGTCAAGCTCATGGAGCGTTACGAAAAGAAGGAAACCCAAGAGATTCCCTATAAGTATCGAGATCATGCGTGGCTTGCCGCTTTTGCCGAAAAAGATGGGCGGCGCTACGCGTTGGTGGCTTTTGTGGAGCACGGGGGCCACGGCGGCTCCGAGGCCGGGCCGGTGGTGGGTGCCATGCTGGATGCCCTTTTTGGTTTGGGAGAAGCGCCATGATGGATCGTCGTCTTTTCAGCCACGTGCCCTGGGGATTGCTTGTGGCGCTGGCGCTGCTTTTTGGGATCGGCGCGGTCAACCTGTATTCGGCGAGTTCCTTGCGGCTCGAAGACGGTCTGGGCGTGGAGTCGTATTTTCGCAAGCAACTCGTGTGGGGGGCGCTGGGTGCGGGGGTGTTTGTGGCTGGCGTCGTGGTCCATTACCGGCACCTCAAGGCGTTGGCCTGGCCGGCATATGGGTTGGGCGTCCTGCTGCTCTTGGGCGTCCGGTTTTTGGGCAAGACCGTGTATGGGGCGCAGCGCTGGCTCGACTTGGGCCCCCTCCATCTCCAGCCGACGGAGTTGGTGAAAGTCGCGATCATTATTGTGGTGGCCAAGATTTTGTCCCGCATGGGGGGGAGTTTGGGGTGGCGGGAACTGGCCAAGGTCGTTGCCGTGGCCCTGGTGCCGGCGGCGCTGATCGCCAAACAACCCGACTTGGGATCGGCTCTCAACATCTTGCTCATCGTGGGTGGCATGATTGTGTTCAAGGGGGTACGGCCTGCGGTTTTCAAAACCCTTGCCGTAGGCATTCCTGTCCTCGCTCCCTTTGGATGGTTTTTTCTCAAGGAATACCAGAAACAACGCATTCTTGTCTTTTTGGACCCGACTGCAGATCCCCGCGGCGCTGGATATCATATCATCCAGTCGCAAATCGCCATTGGATCAGGGGGATTTTGGGGCAAGGGTTTTTTGCGGGGCACCCAGAGTCAATTACGTTTTTTGCCGGAAAAACATACGGATTTTGCATTCGCTGTCTTGGGCGAAGAATGGGGCTTCGTGGGAAGCATCTTTGTGCTTTCTGTGTTTTGCTGCTTTCTGTACCAGATCTATTTGGTCACCGTGGAGGCCAAGGATGATTTTGGCCGCTGCCTGGCTGCGGGGGTGTTTTTCTATTTCTTCTGGCAGATCCTCATCAACATGGGGATGGTTCTGGGCATCATGCCGGTGGTGGGGATCCCGCTGCCGTTTTTGAGCTATGGCGGCAGTTCCCTCTTGGTGAACTTTTGCATGGTAGCGCTGGTGGTGAACGTGGCCATGCGCCGCTTCATGTTCAAACGTTGATGTTACGTGAAAAACAGGACGATTGCTCGTGGTTCCTCCGGGGGCTGCGGGGCATGGGATGGTTCGAAGCCTGGTGTTTTCGACAAAAAGCCTTTGACACCACCGGGGGAATCGGCTAGGGCCAACCCCACTTTGAACAAAAATTCACATACTCGTACAAGGGGGCGGCATGATTGATCTCGATTCCACATTTTTTGTGCAGTTGGTGAATTTCCTGATCATCTTGACCGTGCTGAATCTCCTTCTGTTTCGCCCCATTCGGGGGATTCTCAAGAAACGAGCGGAGGTTATGGCAGAGCGGCTGAGGGCCGTGGAGGACTTCACCGCGCAGGCCGAGGCCAAGATGGCTGGGTATCGGCAGGCTTTGGCCGATGCCCGCAGTGAGGCCCAGGCGGTGCGCGCGGCCCTCAAAGAAGAGGGGATCGCCGTGGAGGCGAACACGCTGGCGGCGGCCTCCGAGAAGGCGGCGGCCAAGTTGGCTGCGGCCCGGCAGGAAATCGAGGCCCAAAAAAATGCTGCTCTCGCGGCGCTGCAAGGTCAGGTGGCCGCTTTTGCCAAGCAGGTGGCGGCCAAGGTCTTGGCCCGGGGGTAGTTCGGCATTTTTGTCGTAACTTTGGTGGAGTTAAGGAGGGCTGAAGATTGAAACGATTGAAGACTGTCGGGGTGGTGGCCCTTGCGGCGGTGTTTTTTGCCGCAGCGGCCTTCGCGAGCGGCGGCGAGGCAGGCGGCCACAATAAGTGGCTCGACTTGGTGTATCGCTGCATCAATTTCGGTATTGTGGCCTTTTTGGTGTATAAGTTCGCCGGCAAACGGGTGGCGGACTTTTTCTCCGGCCGCACCAAGCAAATTGAAGCAGATCTCAATGACCTCGACGAACGCAAGGCCGATGCGGAGCGCCGGCTCTTGGAAGTGGAGGCGAGCATTGCCAATATCGAGGCGGAAAAGGCCAAGATTTTGGCGGATGCGCGCGAGCAAGGTGAGGCGCTCAAGGCGGCCATCGTGGAGAAGGCCGAGAAGCAGGCCGCGCAGATTTTGGCTCAGGCCGAGGCTGCGGCTTCTCAGGAACTCAAGCTGGCGGTGGATGCCGTGCGGGAACGCATCGCGGAGGAGATCGCCCTGGCTGCCGAGGATCTGGTGAAGAAGCAGCTCAAGAAGAAAGAGCATGAGGATTTGGTCAACGAATATCTCAAAAGGGTGGTGCTCAATTGACAGGGAACATCGTTGCGAAACGCTATGCCAAGGCCCTGTTCGCCGTGGCTTCGTCCGAGGGCGAGGGTGCGGTGGCCAAATATGGGGCCGAGTTGGCTGCCTTGGCTGAGGTCCTGAAAGCGGCGCCCGAGATTTTGCGGATCTTCCGGAATCCTATTTTTTCCTTGGATGAAAAGCGGGGGGTGGTTGCGTCCCTTTTGGACAAGATCGCTGCCAGTCCCATGGTGCGCAACTTCTGCATGCTTTTGGCGGACAAGAATCGTTTGGGCTTTTTGCCGGAAATCAGTGCTGATTATGCCAAGCTTTTGGATGAGGTCCAAGGCGTGGTGCGGGGCAAAGTGGTGACCGCCATTCGGCTCTCGGATGGCATGCAAAAGGCGGTGGTGGAAAAGCTGCAGAAGGACTCTGGTCGCAAGATCGTCCTCGATTACGAGGTGGATCAAGACATCATCGGTGGATTGGTGCTGAAGATCGGGGATAAGGTCCTTGACGCCAGCATTCGGGCCCAGCTGCAAATTTTGAAGGAAAATATCAAACGAGGTGAGTAGAGGCTATGCAGATCAAAGCAGAAGAAATCAGCCAGATCATCGAAGGCCAGATCAAAAATTACGAAAAAAAGGTCGAGATGAGCGAAACTGGCGTGGTGCTGTCCGTGGGTGACGGTATCGCTCGTGTGTATGGCTGCGAGAATGCCATGGCCATGGAACTGTTGGAATTCCCTGGCGGTCTCATGGGCATGGTGCTCAACCTGGAAGAAGATTCGGTGGGTGTGGCCCTGTTGGGTGAAGGCCATCACATCAAGGAAGGCGACCTGGTGAAGCGGACCGGCCGCATCTTCCAGGTGCCTGTGGGTGATGCGGTGGCTGGCCGCGTTATCGATCCTCTGGGGAATCCCATCGATGGTCTTGGCCCCATCCAGGCCTCCGAGTACCGGAACGTGGAGATCAAGGCCCCCGGCATCATTGCCCGGAAGTCGGTACATGAGCCCATGTACACCGGCCTCAAGGCCATCGACGCCATGACCCCCATCGGTCGCGGCCAGCGGGAACTCGTCATCGGCGACCGTCAGGTAGGCAAGACCGCAGTGTGCGTGGACGCCATCCTCGCCCAGAAGAACAGCGACATCCACTGCTTCTACGTGGCCATCGGCCAGAAGAAGTCCACCGTGGCTCAGGTGGTGGAGGCCCTGCGTCGCTACGGCGCCATGGAATACACCACGGTGATTTCCGCCACGGCTTCGGAGCCGGCACCCTTGCAGTTCATCGCCGCGTACTGCGGATGCACCATGGCCGAGTACTACCGCGACAGCGGCCGGCATGCCCTCATCATCTACGATGACCTGTCCAAGCAGGCCGTGGCCTACCGCCAGATGTCGCTGTTGCTGCGCCGTCCCCCGGGACGTGAGGCCTTCCCCGGCGACGTCTTCTACCTCCACTCCCGCCTCTTGGAGCGCGCGTGCAAGCTCAACGACAGCTTGGGGGCCGGGTCGCTGACCGCGCTGCCCATCATTGAAACCCAGGCCGGCGACGTGTCCGCCTACATTCCCACCAACGTGATCTCCATCACCGACGGACAGGTGTACCTGGAGCCCAACCTGTTCATGGCGGGCATTCGTCCGGCCATCAACGTCGGTCTGTCCGTGTCCCGCGTGGGTGGTGCTGCCCAGATCAAGGCCATGAAGAAAGTGGCCGGCACCCTGCGCTTGGATCTGGCCCAGTACCGCGAGCTGGCGGCCTTTGCCCAGTTCGGCTCCGACCTCGACCAGGCCACCAAGACCAAGCTCATCCGTGGTGAGCGTCTGGTGGAACTGCTCAAACAGCCCCAGTACCAGCCGCTGCCCGTGGAAGAGCAGGTGGCGGTGCTCTACGCCGGCACCCGCGGCTATCTCGATGACGTGGATGTGTCGCTGGCGATCCGCTTCGGCGAAGAGTTGCTGGAGTTCCTCCGCAACCAGAAGGCTGATGTCCTCAAGGAAATTGCAACGACCAAGGACCTTGGCGCCGAGACCGAGAAGAAGCTCGCCGCTGCCATCGAGGAGTTCAAGGCCGGATTCAAAGCCTAGTTCGAGAAGGAGTCATTCATGGCATCGCTCAGGGACATCAAAAACAAGATCACGGGCGTGAAAAAGACCAAGCAGATCACCAAGGCGATGAACATGGTCGCCTCGGCGAAGCTGCGCGGCGCCCAGAATCGCATTGAGCGCTTCCGTCCCTATGCCGATAAGTTCTATGACATTCTCGTCGATCTGGCTTCCCGCGTCGAACCCGGCGTGCATCCTTTGCTCGCCAAACGCGAGGTAGTGGAATCCATCGGTATCGTGCTCGTCACTTCCGACAAAGGGTTGTGCGGAAGTTTCAACGCCAACCTCTGCAACGCGGCCCTGCGTTTGGCCAAGCAGAAGGAAGCCGAGGGCAAGACTGTCAAGTTTATCTGCATTGGCAAGAAAGGTCGGGATTTTGTCCGCAAGACCGCCTACGAAATCGTGGCCCAGTTTCCGGAGCACATGAACAGCTTCGATTTCCAACTGGCCAGCGAGGCGGGGAATTTGGTCATCGAGGGCTATCTCTCCGGCCTTTTTGACGAAGTGCACATCGTCTATGGCAAGTTTGTGAGCATTGTGAAGCAGGAGGCTTCGGCGGCCCAGATCCTTCCCGCGCAGACCGAGAGTGCGGAAGCGGTCAGCGGCCCCAAGAGCGAGTATATCTTCGAGCCGTCGGTGGAGGGCTTGCTCGCAGAACTCCTGCCGCGGTATGTGAAGGTGCAGGTGTATCGCGGCCTGCTCGATACGTCGGCCAGCGAGCACGCTGCCCGTATGACCGCCATGGACAATGCGACCAAGAACTGTGACGAAATGGTGGGCAGCCTGACACTGGCCTTCAACAAGGCGCGCCAGGCCAGCATCACGACCCAACTTATGGATATCGTCGGCGGCGCCGAGGCGCTGAAAGGATAAGGGGGCATACGCCAATGAGTGAAATCAATACTGGTAAAATCGTCCAGGTCATCGGACCTGTTGTGGACTTGGAGTTTCCCGAGGGGAAGCTTCCCCACATCATGAACGCCATTCTCATCACCAACCCCACCATTGATGCCACCGAGGACAACCTGGTGGTGGAAGTGGCCCAGCACTTGGGCAACAACGTGGTGCGCTGCATCGCCATGGACACCACCGACGGCTTGGTGCGTGGACAGATTGGCAAGGATACGGGCGGCCCCATCCAGGTGCCCGTAGGTAAGGCCTCCTTGGGCCGCATCCTCAACGTGGTGGGCCGCCCCGTGGATGAGAAAGGCCCCATCAATGCGGAGAAGTCCTACCCCATTCATCGCCCGGCTCCGTCCTTCACCGAGCAGTCCACCAAGATCGAGGTGCTGGAGACTGGCGTGAAGGTGATCGACCTCTTGGTGCCTTTCCCCAAGGGCGGCAAGATGGGCATGTTCGGCGGCGCTGGCGTGGGGAAGACCGTTATCCTCATGGAGATGATCAACAACATCGCCAAGCAGCACGGCGGTATCTCGGTGTTCGCCGGTGTGGGCGAGCGCACCCGTGAGGGGAACGACCTCTACCACGAAATGATCGACGCGGGCGTTATCGACAAAGCCTGCCTCGTGTACGGCCAGATGAACGAGCCCCCGGGGGCCCGTGCCCGCGTGGCCCTCACCGCCCTGGCCGCTGCGGAGTACTTCCGTGACGAGGAAAACCAGGACGTGCTCCTGTTCATTGACAACATCTTCCGGTTCACCCAGGCGGGCTCCGAGGTGTCGGCGCTCCTGGGCCGTATGCCTTCGGCCGTGGGCTACCAGCCCACCCTGGGTACGGACCTCGGTGAGCTCCAGGAACGCATCACCTCCACCAACAAGGGCTCCATTACCTCGGTACAGGCGGTGTACGTGCCTGCCGACGACTTGACCGACCCTGCGCCGGCCACCACCTTCTCGCACCTGGACGGCACCATCGTGCTTTCCCGTCAGATCGCCGAGCTGGGTATTTACCCGGCGGTGGACCCCCTGGATTCGGCCTCCCGCATCCTGGACCCCAACGTCATCGGTTGGGACCACTACAACACCGCCCGTGCCGTGCAGCGGATCCTGCAGAAGTACAAAGACCTGCAGGACATCATCGCCATTCTCGGCATGGATGAGCTCTCCGACGAGGACAAACTCACCGTGGCCCGCGCCCGCAAGATCCAGCGCTTCCTCTCCCAGCCGTTCTTCGTGGCGGCCCAGTTCACGGGTAAGGAAGGCCGGTACGTGCCCTTGGAGGAGACCATCCGCGGCTTCAAAGAAATCATTGATGGTAAGCACGATTCCATCCCCGAGTCCTGCTTCTACATGGTGGGCGGCATCGACGAGGTGCTCGAGAACGCCAAGAAACTGTAATCCTTACGAAGCAGGGGTATTGATATGGCAAAAACCATCACTCTTGAAGTTGTCACGCCAGACCGCAAGGTGCTCGCCGAAGAAGTGGAATACGTCGGCGCTCCGGGCATCAACGGTGAGTTCGGCGTGCTGCCCAATCATATCCCGTTTCTCTCTGCGCTTGGCATCGGCAGCCTGTACTACAAGAAAGATGGCAAGAAGCGGTATGTGTTCGTGGCCGGCGGATTTGCCGAGGTCTCTCCCACCAAGGTAACGGTGCTTGCCGAGGTGGCGGAGCGGGCCGAAGAGATCGACCTGGAGCGCGCGCGCCGCGCCCAGGAGCGGGCGGAACAGCGCATGCGGCAGCAGCAGGAGAAAATCGACCACGCTCGGGTACAGGCGGCCCTGGCCCGGGCCATGTACCGGATGAAAACCCGGCAACAGGCCGCGAGCGAAGGCGGGATCTAACTCCGTCACGAAATCCAAAGCGTTCCGGGCAGGCCTTCTGGGTCTGCCCGGAATTTTTTTGCGCCGTCGCGGGGGCGGCTGGGAGGGGGTCGGGGGGTGTCTGGACCCGTTTCCCAAACTTGCGGTCGCCGGTGCTCGACATCTGCGGGAAGCGTGCCGGGGCGGGTGACCAGCGGAGTTGATCAGCCGCTGTGCGTCCCCCATGTGGTACGGATTACGGTGTGGCGCGCACGGAAAGATGCTGGCAGACCTCCAGCATCCGCCCGCGTTGCGGGTGTTCCAGGATGCGGTTTTGGGCCTCCCACCAGGTGCATTGGAGGCCCAGCTCCCGGGCGCGTCCTACCAGCTCCACCAGGGCCTGCCCCTGGGCGGGGAGATCCTGGGTAAGGCGCACGGCCTGGGCTTCGGTGCGGCGCTCGACGAAGGCGCGTATTTCCGGATTGGCAGCCAAAAGTTCGCGCAAGGCCAGGACGCGCTCGCGAGACAGGGCGGCGGCCTTGGTGAGCCAGGCCCAGGCAAGCCCTGGCGCCAGGAAGAGGATGTCCGTCTCAAAGCGGCGCTGTCCCAGGTCAAAGGGGCCGAGCATGGCGCACAGGCGCATCGCCTGCTGCAGGCTCTCCTGAAAAAGGGATTCTTCGCTTTGGGTCTCCAGGATTCGGGAGAGGGCAAGCCGGTGCCGATGCGGCGTTGTGCGGGCAAGGGCCAGTGCCGTGAGGGCCAGGGTGCCGCGCTCCAGAGTGCGGGGCCAATGATACTGCACCTGGATGGTGCCGTGCTCGTGGCCGGCCGCGTGCAGTTCAAGCCCCGGCCACGTTGCCCGAGCGCCGCGGTGGATGCCGCCGTCCAGGGAGAGGTAGAGGGCAAGTTCTTCCATCTTGGGGCGCCGGGGCGTGACTTCCTGCTCCCAGAGGTCTGCGCCGCTGCCGGCGCCCGGGCGGTTGGCGTGGGCGTCGGCGAGGATGCGCACCATGCCCTCCTCCACGTCGGGCCCGCCGGAGGCAGCCAAAAGGTCCAAGGCGCGTCGCGCCCAGGTGAGCCCATTCAAGGGCTCGATGCGCGCCAGATCGTCGAAAAACCAGGCACAGCTGGCAAAGCTGGCAAGGGCGCTCCGCTGCATGGCCAAAAGGCGGGCGGCCTGCACCTGTGCCTTGGGGTCGGTGACGCCATGGCGGTGCAGGAGCTTTTCCAGCTCCCAGGCCCCGCAGAGCACCTGGCCATATTCCTTGAGGATGTTTCCCGGGTGGGCCCCCAGGCGGGCCATGGCCGAGAAGTAGTGGTCATCGACATAGTATTTGACGTAGTTGAGGGCGCGGCGCAGGGGCCGGCGCCATTCCTGGTCCCAATCGGGGTGCTCTCCTGTGGTGCAACCGCAATGGGCGCGCCAGCGTTCCACGCCGTGGGCGCAGCTCCAAGAAGAGTTCTCGTGGATGAGGGCCTCGGCCGTAGGGGGATGGGCGGCGAGATAGGCTGCGAAGTTGGTGAGCTCCACCCCGTCACGGCCGCTGCGGGCCTGTTCGGTGACGTACGCCAGCGCCATCTCGCCAAAGGGAAAGTGATGGCCGTAGGATTCGCCGTCCGTGGCGATGGCGCGGAGCCCTGCTTCCAGTCCGGCGGTGAGCCGCTGCCAAAAGGTTTCCCCGTTTTGGAGCAGTCGTTCGAAGGCCACGGCCTGCGATACCGGGCCGTGGTAGAAAAACACAGAGATGCGGTGCCCCCCTGGGGTCTGGACCAGGTAGGGTTGGTGCACCGGCAGGCTTGCTTCGTCCACCGGATGGAACTCGGCTTCGCCAGGCAGGCGGACGGCCTTGGCCTGGCGCGGGGCGAGGATGGTGAATTGGATGCCTGCGGCGGCCAGCACGTCCAACGTGTCCAGGTCCACGGCGGTTTCCGCCAGCCACATGCCTTGGGGGGCGCGGCCGAAGCGGTGCTGGAAGTCCTGGATGGCCCAGGCCACTTCCAGCTCTTTGTCCAGGCGTGGGGCAAGAGGCATGATGGCGTGGTGGTAGACCTGTGCCAGGGCGTTGCCGTGCCCGAGCCGGCGGCGGCTTGCGCTATCTGCCGCGAGGATGCGCTGGTAGGTATCCGGGGCGTGGCGCTCCATCCAGGCGAGCAGGGTGGGGCCGAAGTTGAAACTTATCCAGGCATAGGCATTGAGGGCCTCGATGACGAGCCCGCTGCCATCGAGCCGGCGGGCGTGGGCCATGGGCGTGTAGCACTCGCGGCAGATGCGCGCGTTCCAATCGTGATCCGGGGCAGCACTGCCTTCGGGCAAGACGTCTTCGAGCCATGGGTCGAAGCGAGGTGGTTGGTAGAAATGGCCGTGGATACAGATGGCTCGGGTCATGGAGCACTCCTGAAGATGGACTTGACGCCACCGGCCATGTAGAAAAAGAAGCGCCTTTTCGTCAAACCATGTGGCCTTCACATAAGGAACAAGTATGGGATTTCTTGCTGGCTCGACGAGCCTGACCCGGTTTCGGCTGGTGGAAGACACCGTGGAGCCGACCATTTTGGCCGAGGCTGCCGAGCGCCTGCGTCGGTACGCCTTTCGGGACATCGACAATACGGCGGAGGAACGTTCCTTCGGCTGGGTGGCCTTCGGCAATATGCTGGACACCTCGTTTGAGAACGAACCCGTGGATTTGGGAGACTATCTCGTCTTTGCCCTGCGCCTGGATACGCGGCGGGTGCCTGCCGCGGTCTTCAAGAAGCATGTCACCGTGGCCATGGGTCAGGCCCTTGCCGCGGCCAAGGCGGAGGGAAAGAAGTTTCTCTCCAAGGATGAGAAGCTCGAGATCCGCGAGCGGGTGGCCCTGGCGCTTCGGGCCCGATTTTTACCCATCCCGGCGGTCTTCCAAGTGGTCTGGAACGTGCGGCGTCACCACGTGTATTTGGCTTCGGTGCATCCCAAGGTCATCGACTTGTTCCACGAGATGTTCTCCCAGACCTTTGACCTCCATCTGGAGCCCATGGACCCGTACTTTGCCGCCCGGGCCCTGCTTGACGCCTCGAAGCTTTCGCTTTTGGACGACCACGCCCCCACGATCTTTACCCCTGGAGTTGCCTGATGGATTTGGAACGCGCAAGCCGCATCGCCACTGGTTTGGGCCAGGAATTCCTGACCTGGTTGTGGTTTGTCAGTGAGCGGGAAAACGGCCTTTTTGCTACCCCCGACGGGGAGGCGTTTCGGTTTTTCGTGGAGCAGCGCGTGCGGGTGACCGGCGGCGAAGGCGAGGGCCGGGAGACGGCGGTGTGCAGCGGCCCCATGGCCAGCCTGGCCGAGGCCCGCACCGGTCTTGCCGCCGGGAAGAAGGTGGACAGCGTGCGTTTGCGTCTGGAAAAAGACGAGGCCGAATGGAGCGTGAGTGTCGATGCCGCGCGACTGACGCTGACGAGCCTCAAGACCCCCAAGGTGGATATGCGTCTGGAAGAGGGCGAAGATCCGGACGCTCGCATCCTGGAAAAGCTCTTTCTTCTCGAGCAGGCCATGGACTTTGTGGATGCGCTCTGGGCCCGCTTCGTCATGCTCCGGTTTTCCCCTGCCTGGGAGGCCGAAGTGCAGGACCTTGGGCGCTGGATCGATCGGCGCGGGCGGTTTTCGGACTGACCCCTTGGGCGAAGGCTGGAGATGCGCCATTGCCTCTGGGCCTGCTCTTGGCTATACCGCATGGCCTTGAGGTGGAGTGTTGGAGGCTTCTTTTCGGTATTTTTTGACGCAAGGAGTGAGAGAATGCGTACGCGATGGATGATGGCGCTGGCCGTGCTGCTCTGGACCACCGGGGCATGGGCCAAGGAGTTGCAAGTGGGGTTCGTGTATGTCTCGCCGGTGGGGGATGCAGGTTATTCCTACGCCCATGACCAGGGCCGCAAGGCCGTGGAGGCCATGGAGGGCGTGACTACGTCTTTTGTGGAATCCGTTCCTGAAGGTCAGGACGCCGAGCGCGTGATCACCACCATGGCGCGCAAGGGCTACGACATGATCTTCACCACGAGCTTCGGATACATGGATCCGACGCTGAAAGTGGCTAAACAGTTCCCCGACATCAAGTTCCTCCATTGTTCCGGCTACAAGACCGCGCCCAATATGGCCAATTACTTCGGTCGGATGTACCAGGCCCGCTACCTGACGGGCATGGTGGCCGGAGCCATGACCAAGTCCAACCTTTTGGGCTACGTGGCCGCCTTCCCCATCCCAGAGGTGATTCGTGGCATCAACGCCTTTGCCCTCGGCGCCCAGGCGGTCAATCCCAAGGCCGAGGTGCGCGTGGTCTGGACCAAGACCTGGTACGATCCGGCGCGGGAAAAGGAAGCGGCCAAGTCGCTCTTGGATGCAGGCTGCGATGTCATCGCCCAGCATCAGGATTCCCCGGCCCCCCAGGAGGCCGCGCAGGAACGCGGGGTGTACTCCGTGGGCTACAACTCCGATATGGCCAAGTTTGCTCCCAAGGCGCACTTGACGGCAGCGGTGTGGAATTGGGCGCCCTTCTACACGGAAATGGTGCGTCAGGTCCAGGCAGGCACGTGGAAGGCGGATTCCTATTGGTGGGGCATGGATAAGGGCGTGGTGGACATCGCCCCCTTTGGCCCCATGGTGCCGGAAGCGGTCCGCACTACGGTGCTGGCTGCCAAAGAGGCCATCCGCAAAGGGGAACACCCCGTGTTTGTGGGGCCCATCGCCGATCAAAAGGGCGTGGAGCGGGTGCCGGCAGGCAAAGCGCTCTCGGATGCGGAGCTTTTGTCCATGAACTGGTTCGTCCGCGGCGTGGTCGGGACCTTGGAGTAGCCCGTGGCCCTTGTGGTGCGCAAACGGCGGGAGCCCCTCCCTTGGTGGGGCTCCTGCCTCGTTTTTCTTGGGGCGGTGGCCGTGGCCTTGGCGGTCGGCGGCGCCCTCTTGGCCCTCCAGGGCAAGCCGGCGTGGCGCGGCATGGCAATCTTGCTCGGCAGCCCCGTGGGTTCGGTATGGGCTCTGGAGGACTGTGTGCTCAAGGCCATCCCGCTTTTTTTGTGTGCCTTGGGGGTAGGACTTTCCTTTCGCATGGCGGTATGGAACATCGGCGCGGAGGGGCAATTTGCCTTGGGCGCGGTGGGTGCTACCGCGGTGGCGCTGACGTGGGGGGCGACGCTTCCCGCCTTGGTGCTGCTGCCGCTCATGGCCCTTGCGGCAATGCTGGCAGGCGGTCTGTGGGCGATGATCGCTGCCGCCTTGCGGGTGTGGTGTGGGGCGAGCGAGACCATCGTGACGTTGATGCTCAACTACATCGGCATCTTGGTGCTGGAATTTTTGGTCTTTGGCCCGTGGAAGGATCCTGCGAGTTTTGGCTTTCCCATGACCGCGGAGTTCGCGCCCGCGGCGGTGGTGCCGGCCCTGCCGGGCACACGCATCCATTGGGGTGTGGTGATCTGCCTGGTGGTGGGCGTGCTCCTCTCCGTGGTGCTGCGTGCATCCCGGGCAGGTTTTGAGATCGCCGTATGCGGCCAGAATCCTGCGGCGGCCCGCTATGCCCGCATTCCCTATGCGACGTGGGTCAGCGTGGTGCTCGTGGTGGGTGGCGCCTTGGCGGGCCTTGCCGGGTTCTTGGAGGTCTCGGCCGCCTTGGGCCGGCTGCAGCCGAGCATCATGACCGGGTATGGGTATACCGCCATCGTGGTGGCGTGGCTGTCCGGCCTGCGCTCCGGAAGCGTGGCCGTCGTGGCGCTTTTTCTTGCGGCCTTGCGCGTGGGGCTGGAGAGTCTGCAATTGGATCTCCAGGTGCCGGCAGCCTTTGGAACCATGGTGGAGGGGACGATGCTCCTCATGGTGCTGGTGGGCGGCTTTTGGACCCGCTACCAGATCGTTCGGAGGTCGGCATGACCGAGGAGATGGTCCTTCCGGTTTTGGCAGCCGCGGTCCAGGCCGGGACCCCGATCTTTTATGCCACCGTGGGCGAGATCCTCATGGAGCGCGCGGGCATCCTCAACCTGGGTGTGGAGGGGGCCATGCTGCTCGGGGCGCTCGCAGGCTTTTGGGTGAGCATGGTGACCGGCAGCCCATGGCTGGGGTTGGCGGCTGCCGCCGGGGCAGGGGCTGCAGCCTGTCTGCTCCACGGTGCGGTCTGCACGTACGGCCTGGCCAACCAGGTGGTCTCGGGCTTGGCCCTCACCATCCTGGCCACGGGGCTGGCCAATTTTCTCGGCACCCCTTACATCGGCCTTGCGGCACCAGGGTTTGACCCCATGCCCATTTTCGGCCTGCGGGAGATCCCGGTGCTCGGCCCAGTGTTCTTTACCCAAGACGTGCTGGTGTATGCTTCGTATGCCCTCCCCCTCGTGACCGGCGTGGGGCTTTCCCATACCCGTTGGGGGCTTCGGCTGCGGGCCGCAGGCGAGAGCCCCACGGCATGTCGGGCCGCCGGACTTTCCGTTGCCCGGTTGCGCATGGGGGCATGCCTGGTGGGAGGCATGCTCATTGGCGTGGGCGGGGCATATTTGAGCCTTGCCTTTACGCACCTGTGGACCAACGGCGTGACCGCAGGTCGGGGCTGGATCGCCGTGGCGCTCGTCATCTTTGCCTTCTGGCGTCCTGGGCGGGCGATGGTGGGGGCCTATCTTTTTGGCGGGGTCATGGCCTTTCAGCTCCGGCTGCAGGCCGCGGGCACTGCCGTGCCGTCGTCCCTGCTCCTGATGCTCCCGTATGCCCTGACCATCGTTGTGCTTGCCGTCTCCAGCCGTTGGGGGCGCTTCTTGGGCGCGCCGGCGGCCCTCGGTATCAACCCCGAACCTTCGGAATAACCATGAAACGCTATCAACGAACCTATCCTATTTCTTGGGATCAGCTGCACCGCGACGCCAAGGCCTTGTCCTGGCGGCTTTTGGAGTTGGAGTACTTTCAGGGGATCATCGCCGTGACGCGCGGTGGTCTCGTGCCTGCGGCCATTGTCGCCCGGGAATTGGACATCCGTCTGGTGGATACCGTGTGTGTGGCCAGTTATGATTGGCAGGAGCACAAAGGCGAGGTGCAGGTGCTCAAGAGTGTCGCCGGCGACGGCGCAGGCTGGCTCATCGTGGACGACTTGGTGGACACCGGCCGCACGGCCAAGGTGATCCGCGAGCTGTACCCCAAGGCGCATTTCGCCACCCTCTACGCCAAGCCCGCGGGTCGGCCCTTGGTGGATACCTTTATCACGGAGGTGAGCCAGGACACCTGGATCCTCTTCCCCTGGGATGCCGAATCCCAGTTCGTCCAACCCATTGCGGGCATGCGGCAGGGATAGTGTGGAGCCCATCATCCGCCTGCAGCACATCGTCAAACGTTTTGGCCCGGTTACGGCATGTGACGGGGTGAGCCTGGATATTCGGCCCGGATGTATCAAGGCGGTGCTCGGAGAAAACGGCGCCGGCAAATCCACCCTTATGGCCATTTTGGCGGGGCAGTACCGCCCGGATGAAGGTACCATCCTGGTGGATGGCGCCCCGGTGAGTTTTGGCTCTGCCCGTGATTCCCTGGCGGTGGGCATCGGCATGGTCTACCAGCATTTCACCCTGGTGCCCGCAATGACCGTGGCAGAGAATATCGCCTTGGGCCAAGAGGGCGGGGCGTGGGTCTCGCCTGCGGCCCAGGCCCGTCGGGTGACGGACTTGGCCAAGCGCCTGGGGCTGGAAGTGGACCCCATGGCCCGGGTGGCGGACCTTTCCATGGGCGAGCGCCAACGGGTGGAGATCGTGAAGGTCTTGGCCCGGGGCTGCCGGGTGCTCATCTTGGATGAGCCCACAGCAGTGCTTACCCCCACTGAAACCGAAGTCCTTTTTGGCGCGCTGCGCCGCTTGGCTGCGGAAGGGGTGGCGGTGGTCTTCATCTCCCATAAGTTGAACGAAGTCCTGTCGGTGGCGCACGAGGTGGCCATCTTGCGCCGCGGCCGCATCGTGGACGAGCTCTTGGTCTCCGAGGTGACTTCCCCGGCGGAGCTCGCCCGGCGCATGGTGGGGCGGGACGTCCTCCTTGCGGTGGAGCGCCCGCCTGTGGAGCCTCGCCAGACGGTGCTCCGTCTTGCCGGTGTGCATGGTGGCGGCCTGGCTGGCGTGGATTTGCGGGTGCGCCAGGGCGAGATCGTGGCGGTGGTGGGGGTGGCGGGCAATGGCCAAAGCGCCCTGGTGGAGGTGGTCTGTGGTCTGCGCGCCCCCCAGCGGGGAGAGGCGTGGATTTTGGGTCAGCCTTGGACACAGTTCCATCGCCGAGCCCCGTGGCAGGGCGGCATCGGATACGTGCCGGAGGACCGCCTCGGGGTGGCGGTGTGCCGGGACATGGATACGGTGGACAATTTCCTCCTCACCACCCGGCAGGGGTTCTCCCGCTGGGGGTGGATGGAGCGGGCGCGGGCGCGGCGGAAGGTGGTGGAGCTCATGGATACTTTCGCGGTCTATCCCCCGCGGCCCGAGATGGCGGCCCGGCAATTTTCCGGCGGCAACCTCCAAAAATTGGTGCTGGCGCGCGAATTTGCCCGGCGGCCGCGCTTGGTGGTGGCGGACCAGCCCACGCAGGGGCTCGACATCGCGGCCACGCAGGAAATATGGCGCGCCCTTTTGGCGGCCCGGGAAGAGGCCGGGGTGCTTTTGGTCACCGGAGAAGTGGCGGAGGCCCTGGCTGTGGCCGACCGTATCGTGATCCTGTACCGCGGGCAGGTGGTGGCGTCTTTCGCTGCGGACGACGAGGGCGAGGTGGCACGCATTGGGCTCTACATGGCTGGGGGTGCGCGCCAAGGCAGGGAGGCGGAGGCATGAGCGGCGTGCTTTGTGCCCATGTGGCAGGCCGGCGTTGGGAACTGTTGCGGCCTGCGGATTTGGAGCGCCTGTGGGCCGATTTTCCCGAGGATGACCCTGCGGCAGAAGATCGTATCCCCTATTGGGTGGAGCTGTGGCCAGCCGCGGTGGGGCTCGCCCAATTCGTGGCGCGCGAAGGCGCGGCCTTGCAGGGGGTGCGCTGCCTGGACGTGGGCTGCGGCTTGGGACTCTCCAGTATGGTGGCGGCCTGGTGCGGGGCGCAGGTGGTGGGAATGGACCTTATCCATGATGCGCTCAGATTTGCCCGCAAAAATGCAGCGCACAACGCGGTGCCCGTCGCGCCGGGCTGGGTGGCCGGAGATTGGAACCATCCTCCGCTGCGGCCTCAGAGCTTTCCCCGCATTTGGGGGGCGGATATTTTGTACGAGACGCGGTTTTTCCCGGCCTTGGAAGGACTTTTCCGGAGGCTTTTGGCCCCGGGCGGTCGGGTGTGGTTGGCGGACCCGGATCGGGCGGTTTCCCGTCCCGTGTGGGATCGTTTTCGGGACTGCGGCTGGCGGGTCGTCTGCCGGCAGGAGACGGAGCTCCCGTGGTACGGGAAGCCGTCGCTCGTGCGTATTTGGGAACTTCAACCCAAGGGGGACTAAATGGGACAGACCATCCGTTTTGGCGTGTCGCTGGATTCGGACCTGCTGGAGAAGTTCGACGCCCTGTGCGAGGAGCGCTGCTACCAGACCCGCTCCGAGGCCATCCGGGATCTCATCCGGAACGCCTTAGTGCAGAAGGAGTGGGAAGACCTCAATAGAGCCAAAGAGATGGTCGGCACCCTCACTTTGGTGTACGACCATCACCAATCGGACCTGGCCCAGAAGATGACCGAGATCCAGCATTCGTCTTTGGACGTCATCGTGGTGTCCCTGCACGTGCATCTGGACCACCACAATTGCATGGAAGTGCTGGTCTTGCGTGGCCCGGGCCAGGAGCTCAAGGCGACTGCGGAGCGGCTCATCGCCACCAAGGGGGTGAAGCACGGCAAGCTCACCCTGTCCACCACCGGCCACGATTTGCCCTGATGCGCGACGTCCAGCGGGACCCAGCGGAAGTGCCCCTGCCCATCGACCGGGTGGGCGTGCGGCACGTGGCGGTACCCTTGCGGGTGCGGGACCGGGAGCGGGGGGTGCAGCACACCGTGGCCCAAGTGGAACTGGGGGTGGAACTGCCGGCGCATTTCAAAGGCACGCATATGAGCCGCTTCCTCGAGGCCCTGGCCGCGGCGGACTTTGCCTTGGATGCCCAGACGTGCCGTATGCTCCTTGCCGATGTCCGCGCCCGCTTGGAAGCCCGGCGGGCGTTTCTCTGTTTCCGTTTTCCGTATTTCTTGGAGCGCCGTGCCCCGGTGACTGGCAGCGCCGCTCCCATGGATTATCGCTGCTGGTTGCGAGGTTGCCTTCAGGAAGACGGCACCCGGATGAGCTTGGGCGTCGAGGTGCCGGTGATGACCGTGTGCCCGTGCTCCAAGGCCATCAGCCGGGAGGGCGCCCATAGCCAGCGGGCCCTGGTGCGCATAGAGGCCCAGTTTTCCGGCATGCTCTGGATCGAAGACCTCATCGCCATTGCCCAGGAGTCGGCGTCGTCACCGGTGTATCCGCTGCTCAAGCGGGAGGACGAAAAGCACGTCACCGAGACCGCCTTTGCCCAGCCAACCTTCGTGGAAGACGTGGTGCGCGCCGTGGCCCAGCGCCTGGCGGTCCATCCCCGGGTGCAGGGGTTTCGGGTGGAGGTGGAGTCCATGGAGTCCATCCACAACCACAGCGCCTATGCGTGTATCGAGTCGTGGGCCGGTGGCGAGGCATGGATTGGGGGCTCGCTTGCGCCGCTTGCGTAGGCGGTGATGGACGCGCTTGGCGCGGTCCCCTGAAGCGCGTTCCGGGCGCGGCAGGTGCACAGAACCGGCGGAGGCGATGATCCGGAGGGAGGATGCAGAAAAAACCTCTCCATTGGCCTTCGGGGAGTACGGTGCATCCATTTGACGCCGCAAAACTTCTTCGCCACAAGGCCGCCGGGAGGTTGCCGATGAACGATTATGCCCTGCGCCGCACCCGTCTCCAAGCCGCCATGGAGGCGAACGGGGTGCGCTCCTTGCTCGTCTCCGCCCCAGCCAACCGCTACTATCTCTCGGGCTTCGAGCTCCACGACACCCAGTGCAACGAGTCCTCCGGCGTGCTCCTCATCCGCCTGGATGGACCGGAGATGCTCTTTACGGACGCCCGCTTTGCGCAGACGGCTCGAGAATGCCTCGGCCCGGACAGCGTGGCGCTCTACCGTCGCCGCAAAGACCTTGCCGCCATGCTGTGCGACCTTGGGGTCACGGAACTCTGGGTGGAGGAAGATGCCCTGTGCGTACGGGAATACCGGGCCTTGGCGGAAAAGATCCCGCTGCATCCCGCCCCGCCCTTGGTGGAGGGACTGCGCCGCATCAAGAGCGCCGAAGAAATCCGCCTGCTTCGAGCCTCCGCGGCCGTCAACCACCGGGTGTTCGCCCGGGTAACCGAGATGCTGCGCCACGGGATCACCGAGGCCGAGCTCGCCTGGGAGCTGGAACGCAGCTTCCGCGAAGCCGGGGCCGAAGCCCTGAGCTTCCCCACTATCGTCGGATTTGGACCCAACGGCGCCAAGGCCCATGCCATCCCCGGAAGCCAGCGCCTGGAGCCCGAGACCCCGGTGCTGGTGGACATGGGCTGCCGCCTGCAGGACTACTGCTCGGACCAGACGCGCAGTTTCTGGTTTGGCAGCCGCCCCAGTCCGGAGTTCTCCCGCGCTTTGAATCTTGTGCAGGAGGCCCAGGCAGCGGCCATCGAAGCAATCGCCCCTGGGGTCCCGTGTGCCGAGGTGGATCGCGTGGCCCGGGAGTTTCTGGCCCGCCATGGTGTGGCCGAGCACTTCACCCACAGCCTCGGGCACGGCATCGGCCTGGAGACCCATGAGGCCCCGCGCCTGGCGGCCCATGATGCCACCATCCTGGAGCCGGGCATGGTGGTCACCGTGGAACCGGGGCTCTATTTCCCCTGGGGAGGGGTGCGCTGGGAGTACATGGTGGTGGTCACCGCGACAGGACACGAAGTCCTCTAGGCGCATCAGGAGCTCTTGTGCAGCGCCCTCCGCGGCGATTTTCAGCCGCGACAGGACACGAAGTCTTTGAGATGCATCGGGGCGCTCCCCCGGCCGCCCCACAAAAGCCGATGTCCAACCACGCCCAAAACCCAAAGCCGCAGCAAAGCCGCATCCTCTACGTGGAGGTGCCGCGGACCGACATCGCCCGCTTTCGCTTTCTGCTCGAAGCCCACGGACACCTGGCCATTGCCACGGTGCTCGATCGCTTTCGGGCGGTGCTCAAACTGCGCTGCACCCGTGCAGCCGAGGCCGAGGTGCGCGCCCTACTTTCCGCCCTCGGCGCTCGTCTCCTCCTCGATCCCGAAGAAGCTCCGGGCTGTAGTCCCGCAGCGCTGCCACACGAGCGCCGGGTCCTCCCCGCGCAGTCGGGCCACCTCCCGGGCGGTGAAGACCAGTAGCGCGGGTTCGTTGCGCTGGCCCCGGTACGGTTCGGGCGCAAGATAGGGGCAATCGGTCTCCAGCACGAAGGAGTCTGCCGGCAGGCCGGCCACTGCGGCCCGCAAGGCGTGATTCTTGGGAAAGGTCACCGTGCCGGGGATGGAGAGGATCCAGTCGCGATTGATAACCTCTGCGGCCCAATCGGCGCCCAGCCCAAAACAATGCCACAGCACCGGTCGATGGGCAAAGCCCATGGCATCCAAGATGGCGAGGGCGTCCTCTTCGGCCTCACGGCTGTGGATGACCACAGGGATATCCAATCGGAGGGCGAGATCCAATTGGCGGCGCAGGGCGTCCTGCTGCACGGATCGGGGATGGAAGTCATAGTGGTAGTCCAGGCCGATCTCGCCCATGGCGCGCAGGCGGCCATCCTCACGGAAGGCGGCCTCCATGGCTGTTAGAGATTCGCGATCCACCTGCCCTGCCTCGTGCGGGTGGATACCCAAGAGAAAAAACACTCCGGGCACGCGGAAGCGCTGGTGGTCCGCAGCGTAGGCCGCAGGCCCCAAAAAGACGTTCCCCACGGCACTCACCCCGCAGGCGCGCGCCCGCTCGAGCACGTGGAGCGGATCTGCGTAGCGGTCTCCGTCCAAATGAGCGTGGGTGTCCACCCCGCCTGGCGGCAGCGCCGCAGCCTCCGGCGCCGGCCGTGGGGCTTTGCGGCTCACCGCGAGACCTCCCGCTCGCCCTTTTCCCACGCCGAGTAGGGCACGGCCTCGTCCACCAGCATCACCGGGATCTCGTCCCGGATGGGATAGACCACCCCACAGCTGGCGCAGTGCAGTCCCTCTTCCGCACCCAGCACTTCAAGATCGCCTTTGCAGGCCGGGCAGCATAAAATTCGGAGCAGTTCCGGATGTAAGGCCATAAATCCTCCTCAAAAGATGCTCTGCCGCAGTGCGTCCCGACGGCCTTCGGGGCTTACGCCGAGGTGCGCCCAAGCTCAAGGGCAAGCCTTGTCTTTTCCCCGGAAGAGAATACAACCCCGCCCATGGCAACACGTATACTCCTGGATATCGGGAACACCACCATCAAGGTGTGCCTCGCCACGGCCAACGGCTTGGGGCCCGTGTACACCCTGCCGACCATCCATCACCACACCGCCGACAGCCTCGGTCTTGCCCTGGACGCCCTTTGCCAGCGCCACGGCATCGACGCGGTCTGTGAAGTGGTGGCCTCGTCCGTGGTGCCGCCTTTGGATCCTCTGGTGCGCCAGGCTGCGCAGCGCTTTTGGGAGTGTCCGGCGCGCTTTGTGCTCCAGGAGATCACGCTCCCCTTGGAAAACCGCTACGCCCGGCCCCAGGAAGTGGGCGCCGACCGCTTGCTCGCCGCATACGCCGCCCGCATGCTCTTTTCCGCCCCCACCCTCATCGTGGTGGACTTCGGCACTGCCACGACCTTTGATTGCGTGCAGGAAAACGCCTACCTGGGCGGACTCATCGCCCCGGGTGTGGCGAGCTCCGTGGCGGCGCTCGGCGCGCAAACGGCGAAACTTCCGCACATCAGCCTGGAGCTCGACGACACGACCCTTGCCATCGGCACCAGTACCCGCCACAGCATGAACCATGGTGTGCTCTTCGGCTTTGCCGCCATGGTGGAAGGCTTGGTGGCCCGCCTGCGGCAACGCCTCCAAGACCCAAACGCCCAGGTGGTGGCCACCGGAGGCTTTGCCCCCACCATCGCTCGGCTCACCGACGCCCTGGAGCATCTCGTCCCGGATCTGCTGCTGCGCGGGCTGCAGCGGATTGCATTTTCCCCTATTCCGCAACTGTTGAAGGAGGAGGCATGAGCACCATTACCGGCATTTTCGCCCGGGAGATTCTCGACTCCCGCGGCAACCCCACCGTGGAGGTGGAAGTGGTTCTGGAATCCGGGGCCAAAGGCCGCGCCGCCGTGCCCTCGGGGGCGTCCACCGGCACCCGCGAGGCGCTGGAGTTGCGCGACGGCGACCCCGCCCGCTACGGCGGCAAGGGCGTGGAGACTGCGGTCAAAAACGTCATGGAGGACATCGCCGCAGAAGTGGTGGGCATGGACGCCCTGCGGCAAAACGAGATCGACCAGGCGCTCATCGATCTGGACGGCACGGAGAACAAAAGCCGGCTGGGCGCCAATGCCATGCTGGGCGTATCCATGGCCGTGGCCCGGGCCGCGGCGACGCATGTGGGTTTTCCCCTTTTCCGCTACTTGGGCGGGGTCAATGCCAAGGTGCTGCCCGTGCCGCTCATGAATATCGTCAACGGTGGCGCCCACGCGCCCAACAACTTGGACATCCAGGAATTCATGATCGTCCCCTTGGGCGCCGAGACCTTCCGCGAGGCCCTGCGCATGGGTGCGGAGACCTTCCACACCCTGAAAAAAATCCTCCACAAGGACGGCCACGTCACCAGCGTAGGCGATGAGGGCGGCTTTGCCCCCAACTTGGCGAGCCACGACCAAGCCCTTAGCTACATCGTCCGCGCCATCGAAGAGGCGGGCTACGTGCCGGGCAAACAGATCTCCCTCGCCCTGGACGCTGCGGCCTCCGAATTCTTCCATGACGGGAAGTACGTTTTCGCCGGCGAGGACCGCACCTTCTCCGCCGAAGAGCTCACCGACTACTACGCCGAATTGGCCAACAAATACCCCATCATCAGCCTGGAGGACGGCCTGGCGGAGGGTGATTGGGACGGCTGGGAATACCTGTCGGAAAACCTCGGCGACCGGCTGCAATTGGTGGGCGATGATATCTTCGTCACCAACCCCACGCTTTTGGCCGAAGGCATCCTGCGCGGGGTGGGCAACGCCATCCTCATCAAACTCAACCAGATCGGCACGGTCACCGAGACCTTGGACTGCATCGAAATGGCGCGAAGCGCGGCCTACGCCACGGTCATCTCCCACCGCTCGGGCGAGACCGAAGACAGTTTCATCGCCGACCTGGCGGTGGCGGTGAATGCCGGCCAGATCAAGACTGGCTCGCTGTGCCGCTCCGATCGTCTGGCCAAGTACAACCAACTGCTGCGCATCGAGGAAGCCTTGGACGACATTGCCATCTACTATGGCCCGGCCATGGCGGCCAATTGGTACGACGAAGACTAAGGCGAGCGGCCCTCCGGGGCCGCTTCGTTTTGCGGCAGCGCCCCGCTTTCGCATCCCATAAGGAGAACTGCATGATCGTGCTTGACGGCAAGGCCGTGGCCGCCCAGATGCGGGCGGAAATCCGTGCCGAAGTGGAGAATATCCGCGCCCGTGGTGGGCGCCTCCCCGGGCTCACCGTCATTGTGGTGGGGGAAGATCCGGCATCCCAGGTATACGTGCGCAACAAAGAACGGGCATGTGCGGAGGTCGGCTTTGCCTCTCAGGTCATCCGCCTGCCGGAGACGACCGCACAGGAACGCCTGCTGGGCATCATCGACGACCTCAACGCCGACCCTGCGGTGGACGGCATCCTGCTTCAGCTCCCCTTACCTCGCGGCCTCGATACCCAAAAGTGCCTTATCCGCATCGCCGCCCACAAGGACGTGGACGGCTTCCACCCGGAAAACATGGGCCGCCTCGTACAGGGCCTGCCCGGACTGCGCCCCTGCACCCCGGCCGGGGTCATGGAGCTGCTGCGGCGCTACGACATCACCTGCGCCGGCAAGCATGCCGTGGTGGTGGGGCGCAGCACCATTGTGGGCAAGCCCATGGCCCTCATGCTCCTGGAAGCCCACGCCACGGTCACGGTGTGCCATTCCCGCACTCCGGACCTTGGGGCCATCACCCGCCAGGCGGACATCCTCGTGGCCGCAGTGGGCATGCCGTGCCTCATCCGGGAAGACATGGTCGCCGAAGGTGCCGTCGTGGTGGATGTGGGCATCAACCGCACCGAGGCAGGGCTTGTGGGCGACTGCGACTATCCCGCACTCACCCCCAAGGCCGCGGCCATGACGCCCGTGCCCGGCGGCGTGGGGCCCATGACCATCGCCATGCTGCTTGCCAATACCCTTACGGCCTACCGCCAGCACTCCGTCTCGCGCTTTTAGGCAACGAGCACCCCGCAGTAGCCCACCACCCGGTCGGTGTCGCCGCCGGCATCGGCCGAGGTGGCATAGCCCACCAGTTCGGCCGTCTTGGCGCCCCGGATGCACGCCCATTGCAGCCCCAAGGTCATGGGGTAGACCCCGCACATGGAGATCCCATGCTCGCGCACGACCCCGTAGAGCCCCATGGGATCGAGGGCGAGGATGCGGTCGATGGCCAAGCGGTCCACTTTCCGGGTGGTGGCGTCGTCGGCAAAGTGGTTCATGTCGGAGCTCACCACCACGCTGACGGGCTCTTCCCACTTCTGGGTCACCTCGGCCATGCGGGCGGCAACCGCTGCAAGCACCTGCGGCCGAGGATCGGCCACGGCGATGGGCACGATGCGCATGGCGGGGTTTTTTCCAAAAAGGAAGGGGAGGAGGACTTCCAGCGAGTGTTCCCGCAGGTGCGCCGCCGTGTCTGCACTCAGGCTGGGCTCGGCCTCCAGGAGCGCCTGCGCCAGGGCGGCGTCCACCTCCAGCGCCCCGCCGGGGATATGCCACCGGCCGTGGGGCCATACTGCCATGGACGCCCCCAGGCCGGTGTGGTTGGGACCCAAAAGGATCACGGTCTGCGCCAGGTTGGCCGCACCAAGCGTTTCCCCCGCCAGGCGGCCGGAGAACATGTAGCCCGCATGGGGGGCCATGGCCAAAAGGGTCGGGGACTGCCGCTCCTTTCCTTTGGCGAGGGCTGCACGCACCACGCCGCTGAGGGTTTCTGGATCCTGAGGATAAAATTGTCCGGCAACGATGGGCAACCGATCTCGGGGCATAGACATCTCCTTGGTACAGGTCGTGCCCGCCACCACGCGCGGCGAAACTGCTGGGGCCTTCGCTTGGGTCCATTGCCCTACTGGAGGCGATCCAGACGTTCGGCAATGGCCGCGGCCGCAAGGTCCGAGCGGGCCATGCGGGCATACAGGGAATCCGGGGCCGCGTCGATCAGGGCGTTGAGGCTTGCCCGCCAGGCGTCTTCCCGGGCAAGGCGCCGCTCGAGCTGAGCCTTGCGGTAGATCCAGGCAGCCCACTGCGGGCTCTTGGGTTCCAGCTGGCGCTCGTATTCCCCGGCCCACATGAGGGCCTCATCGAGGCGGCCGGTGTTTTCCGTAATATCCGTCAGCATACCCAAGGTATCGCGAATCTTTCCGGGGTCGCTCTTTTTGTGCAGCAGCAAGGAAAGGGATTCCTGGGCAGCCGTGTATGCCTGCTCCCATTCCCCTTCGGCATACGCGGCGCGAGCGAGAAAATAGAGGGCATGGCCCCGCTGCGTGGGCGGGAGCTCCACGTCGGTGGCCAAATGCCGCCAGATGGCGAGGGCGTCTTTTTCCTGGTTCAAATTCTCAAAGGCAAGGGCGAGGGCGTAGTCTACCTGGCGCTGCCGCGCTTCGCCCAAATTCCAATCCTTCACTCGGGAGACCAAATCCACCACGTCGCTCCAGCGGCCCAAATCCACGAGCACGGCCAGGGCCAAATCCAGGGCAGGCAGGGAGAACTCGCCCTGGGCAATGGTGCCGAAGAAGAAGGGGCGGGCGATTTCCAGGGTCTTTTCGGGCTGTCCGAGCTTGAGATAGGCCATGGCCAAGGCCAGACGCAGGCGGTCGCTTTCCAAAAGCCGCGCTCCCATGTCGGCGTTGGCCTCGAAGCGCGTCACGATGCCGCGATAGTTCTCTTCTTCCGCATCCCGGGTCATCCAGCGGGTGAGGGCGGTAAAGATCGTGTCTTTTGTCCGGGAGGCCAGCGCGTGCTGCGGGTAGTCCTGCAAAAAGCGGCGGCCTTGGGTCACGGCCGCGTCAAAGCGGCCGGTCCAGAGATACCACATGGCGAGCTTGAGGCGGGCAATGGGGGCCAAGGGCGAGTCCGGAAACCGGGTGACGATGTCGGTATAGATGCGCTCCGGCCGCAGGCTGAAGGGCCGGTCGAACACCGCAGCCATGCCTTCCAGGGTAGGGGAATCCACGATGCCTTCCTCGGCCAGACGCATCATGGCAATGAGCCCGCCTTCCTTGTCCGGAAATTCGGCAGCCGCCTTTTCGTAAATCCTTTTGGCGGCCTGAGGACTATTTTGCCGAAGATAAATATCGCCGATGCGGGCGAGTGCCATGTCCGCGGAGGCACCTTTGTCGCCCATCAGGTTGAAGTAGAGCCACAGCCGTTCCCGTGCCGCATCGAGCAGGTCATGGTTCATGGCCACCTGCCCGGCCAGGGAGAGGAATTCCGGGTCGTCGATGTAGTAGCGGGGCCAGCGTTTTTCCACGAAGTCCACGATCTCCCAGGCCTTGGCCCAGAATCCCAGTTCGGCCAGGGCGCGCACCAGCCCTACTGCGCTTGGGAGCACCGGCTGGGAGTCCGGATATTGCTGGATCACGGCCTGGAAATGGTCCGCGGCCTGATTCCATTGACCTCGCCGCGCAAAATATTCGCCCCAATAGTAATCAATGAAGGGAACATTGAAGTCCTGGGGATATTTGCGGCGCAAGAGGTCGAAATAGGCCTTGGCCTCGGGTTCGTTGCCCACGGCAAGGTTCAGGTAGCCCAGATTGATGAGGGCCTGCGGCGCACGGGCGGAAGAGGGGTTGAAGTGCAGGGCTTCCAAAAAGGCTTCCCGCACCGCGACATAGTGGCCGGCCATGTCGCCCTTGGCCTCTTTCATGCGCAGTTCGGCCAGGGTGTAGAGCACCTCTTCGCGCAAGTGATCCGGAAGCTCCGGAGAGCGGCGTAATGCCTCCAGCCCGTCGAGGGCGCCGCGAGTGTCGCCTCGGGCCAGGGTATCCTGCACGGTCTGGAAGAGATTTTCCAACTCCGCCGTGCGCTGGGCGTCCGTGGCGTTGGCTGCGGCCTGCACAGAAGAAGCGTTTTCCGCACTGGCGTTGGCGCGGACCGGCGCCGCCGCGGCAGGCGGTTCGGGCCCGGCCGAGGGGAGCGACTGCGCCGTGGCATTGATGCTGGTTGCGTTTGCTTGCGACGGGGTCTCTCCGGCACCGGGGGAGGCGCCAGACGCTGCCGTCTCTTGCGGGGGCGCGGTTTTTGCGGCCCCATCCAGGGACTGCGCCGCCGACGCGTTGGGTGCCGTGGCTGGCTGCAGCACCCCTGGCGCTGCAGGCGGGACTACTTCGCCCGTTTGCTGGGGTCCAAAGGGGGATGATGCGGCCAAAGTCGGCGGCGCGGCGGCCGCCATCACCTCGCCAGGGCGCTCCGGGGTGGCGGCAGCATCGATGCGGGATCGCACCTGATGCACAGACGGCGGTGGAGGACCTGCCGGGGCAATGGCGGCGCGCACCCGGCTCCCGGATGTTTCGGTGGCGTCTGCCGCAGGTGGCGGCATTTGCGCGCGGGGGGCCAACGTGGTGTGGTTGGCGGGAGCATCCGCCTGGGATGCCGCCTGCACGGCAGTGGTGTTTTCCGCAGGCGGCGCAGCAGCGCCCGCGGCGGTGGAGGAGGCTCCCGCAGCAGTCGCGTTCTTGTCCGTGGCATTGGTGGCATTGGTGGCATTGGTCGCCGGGGGATTTTTGGGCTGGCGCGTCAGCTCCAGCACGATGTTGTTCTCCCGCGGCAGCGGGTAGGCGAGATGGTGCACATCCTCGCGCCGCAGCTTGACCACCAAGGCACGCTCTTCCACGCGTACCGCGGCCACAAGGCGTGATGGGGTCAGGTCAAAGGGCGCGGGCCGGGACTCGCTGCTCCAAATGTCTTGCGGCAGACGCACGGTAATTTCCGTGGCGCTGGTGCGGGCCACGTCCAGGGGCGGCATGACAGTGTCGAAGTGGAAGACGAGCCGCTCGTGCTGGGGCTGACGGCTCCAGTAATAGCTGGCCGCCCCTGCAGAAAGCGGGGCGAGGAGCACCAAGCTGCCAAGAAGGGACCAGAAGCATCTGGCAAAAACACTGTGCCGCACGTCGTGCCCCTAGCAAGAATCGGGCAACTTGAAGTAGTTCCGGCAAAAATGCCGTTTGCGGGCAGTGGTGCCCCGGGACGCTCCTATTCGCGTTTTTTGAGCTTTTCGATCAGCGTGGTCCGCTTGATGCCCAAAAGTTCGGCCGCCCGATTTTTGACTCCATCGCTTTGGGCCAAAGCCTCGTCCACCAACCGGGCCTCGGCAGTATCGAGAAATTCCTTGAGCCCCATGCCCAGGGACTCCAAATCCGCCAAGGTCGGCCAGCGAAATCCCCCCGGCGCGGGCGCAGGCTCGGGCAGGGGCGGCGCGTATCCCACTTCCTGCAAGATCTTGGCGGGCAAATCCCGAAGGCAGATTTGCTCCCCCTCGCAGAGGATGGTCAGGCGCTCCATGAAGTTCTCGAGCTCGCGCACGTTGCCCGGCCAGGAATAGGCCAGCAGGGCGGCGCGGGCCTCCGGGGAGAGCGGCAGCGGCGGCCGCTTTTGGCGCTGGCAGAAGCGCTGGAGAAAGTGTTCGGCCAGGAGCAGGATGTCGTCCCCGCGTTCGCGCAGCGGCGGCAAATGGATGGGGATGACGTTGAGCCGGTAGTAGAGGTCCTCGCGAAAGCGGCCCTGACGGACTTCTTCTTCCAGGTCGCGGTTGGTCGCCGCCACCACGCGCACGTCGGCGTGCAGGGTCTTGGTGCCGCCGACGCGCTCGAATTCTTTTTCCTGCAGGACGCGCAGGATCTTCACTTGCAGGGCAAGGTCCATCTCGCCGATTTCGTCGAGAAACACTGTCCCGCCTTCCGCGAGTTCAAAGCGTCCCACCTTGGTGCGGATGGCATGGGTAAAGGCCCCCTTCTCATGGCCGAAGAGCTCGCTTTCCAGAAGGTCCTTGGGGATGGCCCCGCAATTGATGGGCACGAACGGTTTGTCCCGGCGGGGGCTATTGCGATGCAGCGCACGCACCAAGAGTTCCTTGCCCGTGCCGGACTCGCCGGTTACGAGCACCGTGGAGTCCGTGGGCGCCACCTTGGAGAGGACCCGGAAAACCCCTTGCAACGCCGGGCTCGCGCCCAGTATCCCAGATGTGTCGAATGCCATGGTCACCTGCCTCGTTGCCTGTTCCCTGATGTGCACTGCAGGCGCTGTCAAGAATATGACGTTTCTTTCCTCTCCCCATCCCCTGGTCCCGGCCCAATTTGTCCGTCGGGAAAAGCGCTTTCTCATCCATTGCGTGGTGGATGGGCAACCTGCCATGGCACACACCAACAATTCCGGCTCCATGCGCGGACTGCTGCGTCCCGGGATGCCCATCCTCCTCTCCCAAGCCACCACGTCCGGCCGCAAGCTCCCCTATACCCTGGAGCTGGTCTGCCCGGAGACGGTGTGGATCGGCGTCAACACCGCCACACCAGGACGCGTGCTGCGCCAAGCAGTGCAGGAAAACGCCATCCCGGAGCTCATCGGATTTTCGCAACTGCACGCAGAGGTGCGCCACGGCCAAAGCCGGTTGGACTTCGTCCTCGACGGCCCAGCTGGTCGCATCTGGGTGGAGACCAAAAACGTCACCCTGGCCGAAGGCGGGGTGGCCTGCTTTCCCGATGCGGTCACCATCCGCGGCACCAAGCATGTGGAAGAACTTGCCGCCATGGCCAAGGCAGGGGCCAACACCGCAATTTTCTTTGGTATCCAGCGCACGGACTGCACGGCCTTTGGCCCTGCCGCCCATATCGATCCCGCCTTTACCCGGGCCTTTGTGGCGGCGCTCCGCGCTGGCGTGCGCATGCTCCCGTACGTTTTGGAGCCATCCCCAACCGGCATCCGCCTGCACCACCGCCTTCCCCTTGTCCTTCCTGGAGAATGGATATGCCCGACCATCTAACGCGCGCCCTCGTCCCTTCCGCCAATCTCCGCGCCGTGGCGTGCATCACCACCGATACCGTGGCCGAGGCCTGCCGCCGCCACCAGCCCGCACCCACGGCGGCCGTGGCCCTCGGCCGGGCGCTCACCGCCGGGGTGCTGCTCGGGGCCTTGCTCAAAGGCCGGCAGCGTCTTGCCCTCAAATTCGAAGGCAGCGGCCCGCTGGAAAAGATTGTGGTGCAGGCCGACGCCCACGGCGGGGTGCATGGCTACGTGGCCCATCCGGACGTGGACCTGCCGCTTCGCCACGACCGTTTCGACGTCGCCGGGGCCTTGGGGGCCGGGGTGCTCACGGTCACCAAGGATCTCCTCCTCAAGACCCCCTATCAGGGCGTGGTGCATTTGGTCTCGGCAGAGATCGGCGAGGACGTGGCCTACTACCTTACCGAATCCGAGCAAATCCCCTCGGCAGTGGGCGTGACCACCATCCCGGACGCCCAGGGGGGCGTCATGGTAGCAGGCGGATTTCTCATCCAAAGTCTTCCGCCAGCCAACATGGACGCCATCGACGCAGTCCTGCAGCGCATCCAAACCATACCGCCCCTTGGCCGGATCTTGCAGGACGCGCCGTCCGCCCAAGGGCTCTTGGAGCGCATCTTCCACGGCATGGACATGGAAATCCTCGACACATCCCCGGTGGCCTTCCGCTGCAGCTGCTCCGAGCAACGCATCGCCCAAGCCCTGAAGACGTTGGGGCGCGACGCGCTCTTGCGCCTTGCCGCGGACGAAGAGACCATCGCCATCCGCTGCGAGTTCTGCGGCGAAGAACATCGCTTTTCCGCGCACCAACTCCGCGAGCTCGTGCACCAACTCCCCCAACACCCGCATCCGGAAAGCGAGCCCCCTGCCGCATGAGGAGGCATCGGCACCGTTAGATGCGGGTGTCGAGGAGCACCCCAGTCATGTCCGCCTGGGTGCGGATGGCCGCGGCGTTGGCGGCGTACGCCACCTCGTCGCGCACCATCTGCACCATCTCCGTGGCCAAATCCACGGTGGACCCCTCCACAAGGCTGTTTTCCGGCCCAGGGACGAGCGGCCCGGAGGAGGTATCCTCGCGGATTTCCGCCACGCGCACGCCCTGATCGTCTGGCCCGCTTTCCAGTCGGGCCTCTTTGGCCCGGTAGCCAGGGGTATTCATGTTGGCCACATCATTGGCCGTGACTGCCTGCGAGATGCCGAAGGCGGAAAGGGCGCTGAGATTCGTCTCCATGGTATCCTCCTTGTGCAGGAGATGCGACGCCGCAGCCGTTTCGTCAAGGAGGCCGCGCGGCACTTGTTGCCGGACAATGATGTTACCGGACAATGATATTGTCACTTTGGATGGGACAATAAAAAGCCGCGCGGCACTGCGTTACGCTACAGCCGGGAAAGGTAGCGCTCGCGCTCGAAGTCGGTGACATGAGCGCGGAACAGTTCCCATTCTGCTTTCTTGTTTTGGAGGAATTTGGCGAAGATGTGTTCTCCCAACGTCTCCCGGACGAGCGTGCTCGCCTCCATGGCTGCAAGGGCGCTTTCCAGGCTGCCGGGCAGGGTGGCGATGCCGCGCTCCCGGCGTTGGGCTTCCGAGAGGGCGCTGACGTCTTCTTCCACAGGGGCCGGCAGGGGGAGGTTTTCCTCCATGCCTTTGAGCCCTGCGGCGAGGATACAGGCAAAGGCGAGGTAGGGGTTGCAGGCCGGGTCTGGGGAGCGTAGCTCCACGCGGAAGGCGTTCTCCTGGCTGGGTTTGTACTGCGGGATGCGCACCAGCGCCGAGCGGTTGCGGCAGGCCCACACCACCGATACCGGTGCCTCGAAGCCCGGGATGAGCCGTTTGTACGAGTTGACCCATTGGTTGGTGATGGCGGTGAATTCCGGTGCGTAGCGCAACAGTCCGGCCACGTAGGCGCGGCCTTCGCGGCTCAAGCCGTACGGGGCGCTTGGGTCATGCAGCACGTTGCGGCCGTTTTTGAACAGCGACTGGTGGACGTGCATGCCGCTGCCGTTGATGGTGGCAATGGGCTTGGGCATGAAGGTGGCGTAGAGGCCGTGCTGTCGGGCCACGTCCTTGACCACGGCGCGGTAGGTGACGGCAGCGTCCGCCATGCGCAGCGCCTCGGCGTAGCGCAGGGAGATTTCATGCTGGCCTGGAGCGACCTCGTGGTGGGCGTATTCCACGTCGATACCCATGGCGCGCAGCCCGGCGATGACGGCCCGGCGCACCGGCGTCCCCAGATCATGGGGCGGGGCGTCGAAATATCCGCCGGGATCTGTGGGGAGCGGGGCCTGGGCGTTGGGAAAGAGGAAGAATTCCAATTCCGGGCCCACGTACAGGGTGTATCCCCGCCGGGCGGCACGCTGCAGCACCCGATGCAGGCAGGCGCGACTGTCACCGTCGAAGGGGCGGCCATCGGGGTGGAGGATCTGGCAGAACATGCGGCCGGTGGCAGGTTCCCCGGTCCGCCAGGTGACCAGCTGGAAGGTCGTGGGGTCCGGCTTGGCGAGCATGTCGCTTTCCTCGATGCGGCAAAAGCCTTCCAAGGCCGAGCCGTCAAATCCCATGCCGTCTTCCAGGGCGATTTCCAGCTCATCGGGCAGCACCTGAAAGCTTTTGAGCCCGCCAAGGACGTCCACGAACCAGAGCTCCACCAACTCGAGGCCGTGTTCGCGCACCGCGCGGATCACGTCGTCGGAATTTTTGCATTTGAGCATGTCGTTCCCTCGCTTTTGCGGAAGAGTGGAGCAAAACTTCGTGGTGGTCAAGGCAGTTGCGCCTTCCAGGGCAATGGTGGCACAGGGAGGGGAGGGAGGAAATTATGCTCGAACGATTGCAGGGGCCCGAGATTGGCGCGTTGATCGAAGCGTTGGGGCGTTTTCGGATCACCATCTTTCGGGAGTATCCGTATTTGTACGACGGCTCCATGGAATACGAGCGGGAGTACCTCTCCCGGTATGCTGCAAGCACCTCCAGCGTGGTGCTGTTTTCCCGCGATGCCCACGGGCTGGTGGCCGCGGCGACAGGGATCGCGCTGGCCGAGGAGACCTCGTGCTTCATCCAGCCCTTTTGTGCGGATCCGTCCGAATACTTCTACATCGGCGAGGTCATGGTCCGGGCCGATTGCCGCAGGCAGGGATGGGGTAGCCGCTTGCTTGCCGCCATGCTGGATGCGGCGCGGGCCCAGGGGTTTGCCAAGGCGTGTCTGTACACCGTACGCCGGGACCCTGGGCATCCGGCCAAGCCCAGCGGGTACTGGTCTGCGGATGCGTTGTGGGAGCGCTTCGGCTTTGCCAAGGTCCCCGGATGCGAGACCCCATGCCCCTGGAAGGAGATCGGCGAGGCCGAGGAGACGGAAAAACCCATGGAAGTGTGGACCTTGGATCTGTGATTCAAGGCGGGAGGCCCCGCCTTGGATCATGCCATGCAGGCGCGCAAAAACGCCTCCACAGCCGGGATGCCGCCGTGGTTCAGGAGGCTGAGCACGTGGCTTCCCACCACCGCCACCTGGGCGCGTCCCGCCAGGGCTGCCACATGCCGGGGCTGACTGATGCCGAAGCCCGCGGCAATGGGGAGGTGCGTGCGGCGGCCAAGGCTCTGGAGATAGGCGAGGGCTTCGGGGCAGAGGTCGGAACTTGCGCCGGTGATGCCCACCTTGAGGGTGGTGTAGAGGAGCCCGGATGCCTGGGGGAGCAGGAGCTCGAGACGTTTTTCCGGGGTGTCCGGGGAGATCACCATGACGGGATGGAGGCCCAGGCGCCGCGCCATGGCGGCGTAGTCGCCTTCGGGCTCGTCCACCGGTAAATCCGGGATGATGACTCCCTGGATGTTTCTCGCCGCGCAGCGCCGCAGAAACTCCTCCATGCCCATGGCATAGGGCACGTTGGCATACGTCATGACGAGCACGGCCACCTCGGGGAGGGCCGCCGCCACCGCTCCTGCCCAGGCCAGGGCGTCCTCCGGGGTCATGCCTGCATCCAGGGCCGCCTGGTTGGCGGCCATGATGGTGGGGCCGTCGGCCAAAGGGTCGGTGAAGGGGATTTGGATCTCGATGATGCGCACCCCGCAGGCCGCCATGGCACGCACCAGGCGCAGTCCGGTGTCCAGATCCGGGTATCCGGCCACCACGTGGGTCATGAGTTGGATATGCCCGTGGGCCGCCGCCAGCACGGCATCGAGTTTATTGGTCACGTTCCACCTCGCTTTGCAGAAAGGAAATCCACCGTTCGGCGTCCAGGGCGCGGGCGGTGATGAAGAGGTCTTTGTCGCCGCGGCCGGAGATATTGACCACCATGATGTCCTCCGGGGGCAGGCTCGGGGCCAGACGCATGGCCAGAGCCACGGCGTGGGAGGATTCCAGCGCCGGGATGATGCCCTCGAGGCGTGCCAGCAGCTGGTAGGCGGCCAGGGCCTCGGCATCCGGGATGGGGGTGAAGGCTACCCGGCCCTGGTCAAAGAGCCAGGCGAGCTCGGGCCCGATGCCGGCGTAGTCGAGCCCGGCGGAGATGGAGTGGGTGCCCTGCACCTGGCCGTGGTCGTCCTGGAGGAAGTAGCTCTTGTACCCTTGGACGATGCCGGCCTTGGGCTGCCCCTGGAGCCGGGCTGCGTGGTCCCCGGGGTTGGGGCCCCGGCCGCCGGCCTCGGCGCCGTAGAGGCGCACGCTGGGATCTCCAAGGAAGGGGGCGAAGAGCCCCATGGAGTTGGACCCGCCGCCCACGCAGGCCACCAGGTGACCTGGCCGCCGGCCGGTCTGGGTTTCCAGTTGCGCCGCCACCTCCCGACCGATGACCGATTGGAACTCCCGCACCACGGTGGGATACGGATGCGGCCCCAGGGCGGACCCCAGCACGTAGTGGGTGGAGTCCAGATGCTGGATCCAATCCTTGAGGGCGGCGTTGACCGCGTCCTTGAGGGTGCGGGTGCCGTCGGCCACGGGGACGACGTCGGCCCCCAAAAGGCGCATGGCAAAGACATTGGGATATTGGCGGGCCACGTCCACCTCGCCCATGAACACCGTGCACTGCATGCCGCAGCGGGCAGCCACCGTGGCTGTGGCCAGGCCGTGCTGGCCGGCCCCGGTCTCGGCGATGAGCCGGGTCTTGCCCATGCGTCGGGCAAGCAGGGCTTGGCCGAGGGCGTTGGTGATCTTGTGCGCGCCGGTGTGGTTGAGGCTCTCCAGCTTCAGGAACACCTGGCAGCCGCCCAGGTGTCGGGTGAGGTTTTCCGCCGGGTAGAGCGGCGTGGGCCGGCCGCAGTAGCAGGTCAGCAAGCGCTGGAATTCGGCGTGAAATGCCGGGTCGCTGTGCGCCTGCACAAAGGCGGCTTCCAGTTGGTCCAGGGCCGGGATGAGCATCTCCGGCACGTAGCGGCCGCCAAAGGGGCCGAAATGACGGGGAAGAATCATGGACAACCTCGCAGGTGGTTGAGGGTCTGACGGAGTTTGGCGGCGTCCTTGACGCCGGGACGGGCCTCCACCCCGGAGTTGAGGTCCACCCCGTCTGGGCGGAGGGCGCACGCGGCGGCGATGGTCTCCGGGCCAAGGCCGCCGGCCAGGATCCAGGGGAGAGGAAGGGCGGGGAGCGTCCAGGGGAGCCGCAAGGCCCGGCCGTGGCCACCGCCGCAGCGCCCGGCATCGAGGAGCAGGAAGCGGCAATGCCCCTGCCAGGAGGCGGCCGCGCCGAGGAATGCCTGCGGCGTGGAAAAGCCTTCCGGCCAGAGCACGGCGATGACGCGCTCCGGGCCGAGGGCGTCTCCACTCGCAGGCGGGTATGGGCCATGGAGCTGGAGCATATCGAGCCGCGCCTCGGCCGCCATGCGGGCGATGGTGGCGGTATCCTGCACCGTGAACACCCCGACCTTGCGGCAGGAGGTGGCAATGCTCCCCACCCAGGCCGGGTCCACCTGCCGCGGGCTTTGGGGATGGAAGATAAATCCCACCATGTCCACCCCAAGTGTCTGGCACAGGCGCACATCTTCCTCGCGGGCAAGTCCACAGACTTTGACGATCATGGCTCCCCCAGCAGTTGGCGCAGGGCCGCCCCAGGGTCAGGGGCGCGCATGAGACTCGTGCCCACCAGGGCGGCGTCGAAACCCGCATCCTCCAGGCGCAGCACGTCTTCCCGGCAGGTGATGCCGCTGGCGGCGATCCAAATCTGTCCCGGGGATTTTTCCCGCACCAGGGCGCGGCTGCGACCTAGGTCCACGGCCAGGGTGTCCAGATCCCGGGCGTTGACCTGGATGATGCGCGCCTGGGCCGCGAGCGTCCGGTGAAGGTCGGCGTGGTCGAAGACCTCCACCACGGCCTCGAGCCCGGTTTCTTGGGCAATCTCAAGGCAGGCCGCCAGGGCGGCGTCCGAGAGCATGCGCGTCACGAGGAGCACGGCGCTGGCCGGGGTGGCGGCGGTGGCGCGCACCTGCAGGGGGTCGAGGATGAAGTCCTTGCGCAGCATGGGCAGCCCCAAGGGCGCGGCGTCGTGGAGGAAGGCGAGGCTTCCCTGGAAGAAGCGCTCTTCCGTGAGGATGGAGAGGGCGCAGGCCCCGGCGCCGGCGTACTGGCTGCAGACCTCGCGGGCGGTGAGGTCCGTGCGGATGCAGCCCTGGCTGGGTGAGGCGCGCTTGTATTCGGCGATGATGGCACTGCGTCCCGTGGCGCGGGCCGTGGCGATGGCTTCGGCAAGACTGGGGCGTGCTGCGGTCCAGAGGGGGGCAAGGGTGCCGGCGGCCTCGGCGGCATGCAGGGCAGCGATTTCCGCCTGTTTGGCCGCACGGAAGCGCTCAAGCATGGGGCACCTCCCGTAAGATCCCTTGAGACACCTTGGTCCGGGCCTTGGCCATGGCTTCGGCGAGGGGCAGGTCTTCGAGCAGATGCAGGGCAAGCCCCAAGTTGAGGGCCACCATGGCCTGCAATGGTGCGGGACCTTGGCCAGTGAGCACGCGTCGTTGGAGATCGAGGGCGTCTTCTTTGCCTGTGCAGGAGAGGCTTGTGGGAGGAAAATACTCAAAGCCCAGGGATTTTGGATGGATGACTTCCTCCCGCACGGCGCCGTTCTGCACCCAGGCCACATGACCGGGACCGCAGGGGGTCAGTTCGTCAAAGCCTCCGGCGCCGTGCACCACGGCGGCGTGCTGGACGCCGATCTGGGCCAGGGCGGCGCTCATGATGGGGACCAGACGTTCTTCTGGGACCCCCAGGATCTGGTGTGTGGGCCGTGCGGGGTTGATGAGTGGTCCTAAGAGATTGAAAAGGGTGCGCACCCCGAGGGCGCGGCGCAAGGGGGCGATGCGGGCAAAGGCGGGATGGAAATGCGGGGCAAAGAGGAACACGAAGCGATCGGTGCGGGCAGCGGCGGCGACCTCATGTGGATCCTGCGCCATGGGAAGGCCCAGGGCCTCGACGATGTCGGCGCTGCCGCAGGAGCTGGATACCGCCCGGTTGCCGTGTTTCACTATGGTGTAGCCCATGTCGGCGAGAAACAGGGCCACGGCGGTGGAGCAATTGAAACTCTGACGACCGTCGCCGCCGGTGCCGCAGGTATCCATGCGCGGGGAGGGAAGCCCCTCCACGAGGTGGGCGCGCGCCAAGGCGGCGGTGGCGGCAGCGGCCAGCTCGGTGGCGGATTCGCCTTTGCTGCGCAGGGCGATGAGCAGGGCCGCGGCCTGGCCTTCGGACAGGCGTCCGTCCAAGAGATCGGCGAACACGGCCGAGGCGGTGGCAAAGTCCAGGTCGTGGCCGGCAAGCAGGGTTTCGAGAATGGGGGCGATGGACATGGTTACCTCCGGATCATGGCAAGGAAGTTGGCAAGAAGTTTCGGGCCATGGGGGGTGAGGACGGATTCGGGATGGAACTGGACCCCCACCCAGGGGCGGTCGGCAAAGGCGATGCCCATGATTTCTCCGTCATCGGCCCGGGCGGTGACGGTAAAGGGGAGCGGTTGGTCCTCGAGGATGGCCAGGGAGTGGTAGCGGCCCACTTCCACGGGGTTGGGCAGGCCCGCAAAGAGCCCGGTGCCGTCGTGGGTCACGAGGGAAGTCTTGCCGTGCATGATGCGCCGGGCCCTGCCCACGGTGGCGCCGGCGTGATGGGCCAGGGTCTGGTGCCCGAGGCAGACCCCGAGGATGGGCACCTGCTGGGGCACCAGATCCAGAAAGCGGAGACACAGGCCCGTGTTGCCCGGGTGGCTGGGACCGGGGGAGAGCACCACGGCGCTCAGCCGTGGATCTGTGGCAAGCTCAAGGAGCTGCGTTTCTGTGTTGCGCAGCACCAAGGGTTCGACGCCCAAACCTTGGAAGACCTGCACCAGGTTGAAGGTAAACGAGTCAAAGTTGTCGATCAGCAAAAACATCGCTGCCTCCGGTGTCGTTGACGGCCGTCAGGATGGCCCGGGCCTTGTTGTGGCATTCCTGCCATTCGTTTTCGGGGTCGGAGTCGAAGACGATACCGGCTCCGGCCTGCCAATGGATCTGGCCGCCCTGCACCCACAGGGAGCGGATGGTGATGCCGGTATCCATGTCTGCGGCTTCGTCGCCCAGGCCCATCCAGCCGATACATCCGGCGTAGGGGCCCCGGGGCAGGGGTTCTTCGTCGTGGATGAGCTGCATGGCCCGGATTTTCGGTGCCCCGGAGACGGTGCCGGCGGGGAACACTGCGGCGAGGACGTCGAGGGCCGTGAGGTTCGGCTTGAGGGTGGCCGAGAGGTAGGAGGTGAGGTGCATGACGTGGGAGAAGCGCTCCACTTCCATGGTGGCGTCCACCTGCACTGATCCGGGGGCGGCGATGCGTCCGAGGTCGTTGCGCCCCAGGTCCACCAGCATGACGTGTTCGGCGCGTTCTTTTTCGTCGGCCAGAAGCTCCCGGGCCAAGGCTTCGTCCTCGCTCACCGTGGCCCCGCGCGGCCGGGTGCCGGCGATGGGCCGAAGCTCCAGGCGGCCTTTCTGGGAGCGCACCAAGAGTTCGGGCGAGGACCCGAGCAGGGTGAAGTCCGGGGATAGGGCCATGTAGAAGGTGTAGGGCGACGGGTTGACCCGGCGCAGGGAGCGGTAGACCTCGAAGGGCGAGCCGGAAAACGGCGCCGAGAAGCGGGTGGAGAGGACCACCTGGATGGCTTCACCGGCCTGGATGGCCTCCTTGGTGCGGCGGACACTGGCGAGGAATTGCTCGCGGTCCGGGGTGGTGGTCACCGGGCCCAGGCGCGCAGGCTCGGGGGTGAGCGGGCGGCCACAGATGGGAGGCACGGGATCTTCCTCCAGGGCCAGTGTGAGGCAGCGGTGCCGCAGATGGTCGAAGAGGATCTGGCGGCCCGGCAGCACGAGGCAGGCCTGGGCCTGCTGTGGGGGCAGGATGTCCGCCACGGCGGGTTCTAGAAGCCCTGCCGCGGTGTAGCCGAAATAGCCGATGAGCGAGCGGGTCATGGCCGGCAGCCCTGCTTCGGGCGGCAGGATGGCGATGGCCGCTTGCGCGGCGCGTACACCCTCCACAAAAGGCAGGCCGTGGAGCTCTCGCAGGGGTCCCAGGAGCGGGTCATTGACGCGCACCGCCAGCCGGCCCTGGGCACAGGTGAGTACCAGGCGAAAATCCCAGGCAATGAGACTGTAGCGGCCGAGCCGCCCGTCCACTTCGCTACTCTCGAGAAGGATGCCCGGCTTGCGCTGCACCATGTGGAGGTAGAGCGAGATGGGGGTTTGGGTGTCGGCAGGCAGCCACGCACCGCGTTGGCGCAGAGGCGGGGGGTTATGCGGCATGGTATTCTCCAGGGTTGAAGGGAAAAACAAAGGCCGGCTCCTCGGGAGGAACCGGCCGGCCATGGGTATCAACCAGGACCAAAGCCTTACGGCCCTCCCGAGGAAGTCGTCGTGCGCCACCACCACAGCATGGCTTCGGCCTTGCGGGTCGCCAGTTCCAGGTCTCCGCTGGCGGTGAGGTTGAGGTAGCTGCGGAAGCGGCGCGCGGCCTCCAGGGAGAAGGGATTGGCCTCCACCAAGGTGGAAAAAAGGGCCGCGTCCTCGCCCACCAATTTGGCGGCAGCCTCCATGCGGCGGCCAAAAGACGGGGTGAGGTACGGCGTGAGATCGAGGTCCGGCGTGGCGCAGAGATAGGCCACGGTGGTCAGAAAATTGAGCCCTTGGATGTAGGCCATGGCCTGGTCATGGGCGCTGGCCGTGGTACGAAACGGGGCGTAGCCGGCATCCTTGAGGAGCGTTTCGGCTGCGCAGGCGGCCTCGTCGCCCCGGCCGGGGACCACCGCCACCCGCAGGGGCGCTTGGGTGTCGGGGCCAAAAAGCGGGTGGAGCCCCACCACCGGGGTGGTGGTGGCGCCGAGCATCTGCTGCAAGGGCAGGACCTTCACCGAGGTGATGTCCATGAGGATGGTGTCTTCGGAAAGTGCCGGCGCCACGAGGGCGGTGGCCTCGGCCACGGCAGCCACGGGCACGGCAAGGACGACGAAGCGGGCTGCGGCCACGGCGGCATGCAGGCGCGCGCGGTCCAAGGGGAGGTCAAATCCGGCCACGGAGAATCCGGCCTGGGCAAAGTCCCGGGAGAGCCTTTGCCCCATGCGGCCGCGGGCGCCGAGGATCACGAGGGAAGTCCGTCTAGGCACGATGCTCCTCCGCATTGGCGCGGCGCACCGTTTCCCACAGCTCCCAAAAGTGGGGGAAGGACTTGGCCACGCAGCCAGGGGTGTCGAGCATGGGCCGCGCCCCCAAGAGCTCCGCCAGGCAGAGGCTCATGGCCAGGCGGTGGTCGCCGAAGGTGGCCAGCTCCACCGGGGAGGTATTCTGGATCCCCCCATGGATGATCATGCCGTCGGGTGTTGGCTGCGCGCAAACCCCCAGGCGGGTAAGTCCGTCCACCACGGCGGCGATGCGGTCGCTTTCCTTGAGGCGCAGATGCGCGGCGTCGCGGATGCGGGTCGTGCCGTGGGCGGCGGCCGCAAGCATGGCCACGGTGGGCACGATGTCCGGGCACGCGCCCATGGACAGCTCCGCACCGTGCAGGCGGCTGGGATAGGCCGTGACGCGATCTTCGCGCACCTCCACCCGGCCGCCCATGGTATTGAGGATATCCACAAGCGCCCGGTCCGCCTGCAAGGATTGGGGACGCAGCCCGGTGACCGCCACCGGTACCTGCCCGAGTATGCCGGCAGCGAGGAAATACGAGGCGCTGGACCAATCGCCTTCCACGAGAAAATCCCCGGCGCGGTAGCTGTGGCCGGCGGGCACGCAAAAGCGCAGGGTTTGTGCCGGTGCTTGGGGGACTGCTGCGGGCGAAAGCGGCGCGAACCCGTGTCCCTGACGCTGGCTGATGGTGACCGGGACCCCAGCCTGGGCCATGGCCTCCAGGGTGAGGTGGGCGTAGGGCCAGGAGGCAATGGCGGCGCTGGTGATATCCACGGTAAGCCCTTGGGGGCTCAGCGGCGCGGCCAGAAGCAGGGCCGAGAGATATTGGCTGCTTTCGGCAACATCGAGGGCGGTGTGGCTTTGGAGAAACCCGCGCGAAGTCAGGCGCAGGGGCGGGCAGCCCGGGGCGCCTTCGAAGTGGACGCCGACGCCGAGGCGTTCCAGGGCGTCGGTGAGGGGGGCGATGGGCCGCAGGTGCATGCGCCCTGCACCCGAGATCCGGTACGTACCGGGGAGGGCTGCGGCTACCGCGGTGATGAGGCGGCAGGTGGTGCCGGACTCCCCCACGGCGAGCTCCACCGGATGGGCCGGCCGGACGGGCGGGATGGCTTCCACGCGGTAGCCGCCCTCGATGGGGTGGATGCGGGCGCCCAAGGCGGTCAGGCAATCGCGGGTACGCTGGGTGTCATCGCTCTCCAGGGGCCGCAGCACCCGCGAGACGCCTGCGGCCAGGGCCGCCAGGATGAAGGCGCGGTGGGTCTGGGACTTGGAGGGCGGGGCAGGGATGGTGATCATGGGGTGCTCACAACGGGTCAAGATGGGGGCCGGCAGGGTAGCTTCCGAGCACGCGCAGGCTATGGCAACATTCGGCCACCTGGCGCAGGGTCTGGGCATATTTTTCCGCGCCCAGATCCGACTCGACGTCCATGAAGAAGATGTACTTCCATTTTTCCGCGCGCAGCGGCCGTGACTCCAGCTTGGCGAGGTTGAGCCCGGCCTCGGCGAGGATGCGCAGCACCGCGGCCAGGGCGCCTGGCCGGTCGGGCAGGGTGAGGAGCAGCGAGGTCTTGTCCCGCTGGGCTGCAGTGCCGGGTTCGCGGCCGATGATGGCGAACCGGGTCCAATTGTCCGCCAGATCCTGGATGTCCGTGGCGAGCACGGCGAGCGTGGGGCCTGCCAAGCCGGGATGGCCGATGGCCGCTGCCTCGGGGTCGTCGTGGACGGCTCGGGCTGCGGCTGCGGTGCTCTCCACAGCCATGAGCTGGGCGTGGGGCAGGTGGGTGCGCAGCCACTGGGCGCATTGGGCCAGGGCCTGGGGATGGGAGAGCACCCGGCGCACCGTCTCCATGCGGTGCCCCAGGAGGGCGTGCCGAACCCGGCAGAAGACCTCGGCCAGGATGGGGGTGTCGTGGTGCAGGAAGAGGTCCAGCGTCTCGGCTACCGAGCCGTGGAGCGAATTTTCCAGGGGCACGATGCCCAGCCGGCAGGTGTCTGTGGCAACGGCCCGGAATACCGCCTCCAGTGATGGCTGGGGGAGGAGTTCGGCGCTGTGGCCGAAGTACTCCAGGGCGGCGCGGTGGGAGAAGGTCCCTTCGGGACCGAGATAGGCCACGGTCTGCGGGGCTTGCAGACTGCGGGAAGAGGAGAGGATCTCGCGGTAGATGGCGCGCAAATGCTCTTTGGGCAGGTGCTCGCCGGGCAGAGAGAGCAGGCGCTCGAGGACTTCCTTTTCCCGAAACGGGTGGAAGATGACACCGTCTTTCTTGCGCTGGCCCACCTGGCGGCTGAGGCTCGCCCGTTCGTGGAGCAGGGCGACGATGGCCTCGTCCACGGCGTCGATGCGCTGGCGCAGTTCTTCCAAGGTCAGGGCAGATTCGGTGTTCATTCGCGGATGTCCTCGGAGATACGCATGCCGAAATGCCGGCCTGCTGCATCCAGGCGGCAGAGTACCTGGTCGCCGGGGCTAAGCTGCACCACGCTCACCGGGGTGCCGTCCGGCCGGGTGAGGCGGATGGTCTCGGCGTTTTGCAGGAAGATGGTCCCGCGCTGGCCGCTGGCCTCGGCGTCGATGCGCAGCATCGGGCGGATTTCGGTCTTCACCCGGCCGACGGTGGCCCGTTGGGTGCGGCCGTCGGCGCGGACGACCATCAGCGCGTCGCCGGGCCGCAGTTCTTCCAGGTAGCGGGTGCGGTCTTCGGGCATGACGCAGTAGCTGTGCACCGCGCCGGCATTGATGCGAAAAGGCCGCGGCGCCACGTAGGGGTTGGCCTCGGTCTCGGCATGCACCAGAAAGGTGAAGGCGCTGGAATTCCCCACCAAAAGCCCCATGCCCGTGGTGAAGAGCGAGGTGGTGTCCACGCACACCCGGTGCCCGAGGCCGGCGTTCTCCACGGCAGTGATCGTGGCTGCCACCAAGGTTTCCTGTCCCAGGCGCTCGCGCAGCTCGGTGACGATGGTCTTGAGCTCGGCTGCGGCTTCCGGCCGCACCACAACCCCCGCCACCCCGCATTCCAAGATGCCGGCCGCCACCCGCGCCCGCTCGGCGTTTTCCACTTCGGCCAGCACCTCTCGGGTTTGGGCGAGGATGTTCTCCACCGGGATGATCTCGAAGCCGGCGCGCAGGATCACGGTCTTGCCGGCAAGGGCCTGGGTCACGGCCGTTTCTTCGTCGTCCTTGGAGGCAAGGGTCACCCACAGGAGGTCTGCGGCGTCCAGGACCGCCCCTTTGGCCAGGGATTGGACCACCGGCACGTGCTCGGCGTCGGTGATGACGCCGTCCACCCCGGATTCCAGGGCGAGGGTGACCTCGTCTTTGCAAAACGGCAGGGCAGCGAAGTAGATGCGCATGGCGAGTCCTTTAGGCGCTGGGGGTGTGCATGAGGGCGAGGGCCTGGTCCACGTCGTAGTCCAGGTGCACTACGGCGTGCAGGGCCTGCACCAAGCGGGTGGGGTCTTCGGCCTGGAAGATGTTGCGGCCCATGGAAAGCCCGGAACCGCCGGCCTTGAGGCTGTCGTGGGCGGTCTGGAGGATTTCGCGCACCGAGCCCATCTTGGGGCCGCCGGCGATGACTACCGGGATGCAGCAGGCTTCCGTGACCCGGGAAAAGCTCTCCGGATCCCCGGTGTACGGGACTTTCACGACATCTGCGCCCAATTCCTCGGCCACCCGGGCGCAGTGCGCTACCGTAGCCGGGTCCCATTCGGATTTCACTTTGGGGCCGCGGGCGTAGACCATGGCCAGAAGCGGCATGCCCCAGGATTCGGCCCGGGAGGACACTTCGCCCACGTCCCGCAGCATGTCGCGCTCGGTCTCGTCGCCAAGATTGAGGTGTACGGACACGGCGTCCGCCCCCAGGCGCAGGCCGTCTTCCACGGTGGCCACCAGGGTCTTGGCATTGGGGAAGGGCGAGAGGGTGGTGCTGGCGGACAGGTGGATGATGAGCCCCACGTCCCGGCCCTTGCCGCGGTGGGAACAGCGGGGCAGGCCCTTGTGCATGAGGACGGCGTTGGCTCCGCCTTCAGCCACCTTGTTGATGGTGTCCCGCATGTCTACCAGGCCGGCGATGGGGCCCACGGTGGTGCCGTGGTCCAAGGGCACGATGATGGTCTTGCCGGTGTTGCGGTTGAAGATCCGTTCCAAACGAACGCTTTTTCCCAGGTTCATGGCCTCCTCCTTGGTTTGGGGCCCGGCCCCGGCGGCCCGAAAAACTCGAAGGGCCGCCGGCTTTGCGCCTGCGGCCCTTCGGTGGATGTTCGTGATGTGTAAACGCTACGACAGCCCCTCCAGACCACAGGCCCTGTTTCCATAAAAGTACCAAAAAAAGTACCGGCGGTTCTGGAGGAGGTTTTCGCGCTTCATGGAAAGCCTCTCTATGCGCCGGGGTGGGGAGGTGTCAAGGAAAAATGTGACCCTGGGTCAATAATCGATAAAAAAATAAAAGTATGAAAATACAAATAGTTGTATGTATTTTTCTGCCTGGCGTTCTGCAGGACGCTTTGTTGTGGGGCATGTGGAGGGGGCGGTTGGCGCGATCTTGGCCTTTGGCCGCAAAGGGGGTAGCAACCGCGGCAGGAGGCGGACATGCAGCAAGCATCGGTGGTGTTGCGGGCCGTGCGGCGGATGTGTTCCTGGTGTCGGGGCGGCCGGGTGCAGGCCCTTGGGTGTGGCGAGTGCCCGCTCGAAGGGGTGGCGGAGGACGAAGGCGCTCCGCGGCTTTTGGCCCGGGTGCGGGCGTTTTGTCTGGCGTGTGCGGGTTCGGTTGAAGATGTGGCGGACTGTCCGGCAGGAGCCGTCATGGGCGTGCATGAGCCCTGCGCCCTGCACCCTTTTCGGTTGGGGCGGGCGGTGCGTCTGCGCCAGTTGCTCTTTCCTGCGCTAGGGGGCGAGGAATTGCTGGATCAGCCCGGCAAGACTGGTGGCGCTGCGCGCGATAGTGGGCCAGGCGAAGTTGAGGACGTGGCTTGCGGCAAAGAGGCTGAGAAAAAGGAGCACGGCCCAGAGCTTTCGGCAGATGGCGGCAAGGATGCGCAGGCAGAGCGAGTATTTCATGGCAAACCTCAAATGGAGTGGCGTCGTGGATAGCCGTGTGCAGGAAAAATGTAAATGGCAGGGGCAATTGGATGTGTTTTTTGCCGACAATCCCGCCCGCTTGCAGCACATGCGCGACGCCGCCGGTGTTGCCGCGGATGTGGCCGCCGTGCTCGGGCTTTCGTCCCCAGCCACGCAGCAGCTTGCGCGCGCCGCCTTGGCCCATGACATCGGCTACGCACCTGCCGTGATGCAGACCGGCTATCATCCCCTGGATGGGGCGCTCTTTTTGGAGCGGTGCGGCGAGGACCCCTGGATTGTGGAGGCCGTGCTGCGCCACTCCCGGGCTGGTGAGGGAGATCACCTCCCACCTGCAATCCGGCAGGCCTACGCTGCGCGGGCGCCGCGTGCTGAGGCCGCGTGGTTGGTGGAGGCCACGACGCTGTGCGATTGGCGCGCCGCCGGCATCGGTGGCCGGGTGAGCCTGGGGCAGCGTTTTTGGGATATCGTGGAACGCCATCCGGGAAACGAGGCCAAGGCAAGGCGCGCCCAGCGCCTGGTGGCCGAAGTGCGCCGGTTTTGGGCCGCCTGCATGGACGCCTGGGGGCTTCCGTGGCTGGTGTGCGATATCGACAACACCCTCCTTGTCCCCGGTGGAGAGCTCCCGCCAGCGGTGCAGGCGGCCTTTGCCCGCTACCTCGAGGCTGGCGGTCGGGTGAGCCTGGCCTCGGGCAAACACCCGGCGAGCACCTGGGCGCATGCCCAAAAATGGGGGCTCTCCGGCTGGCACGTGGCGGCCAACGGCACCTGCGCCGTGGGGCCTGGCGGTGTGGAAGTGGTGGCGCACTTGCCGGAGTTTGCCGAAGACCTGGTGGCAGCCTTGAGCGCCTTGGGTCTGGGGGTGGCGGTGTACCGGGTGGCGGGCATCGAGCCCCGAGGCGCGTGGCAGGAGGCGTACTCCGCCGCCTTTGCCCGCTACGGCGAGCTCGTGCCTGCAGGCACCAGGCTCTCCGGCCCCATCCTCAAGCTCCTCGTGGTGCTCGAAGAAGGTGCGGCGCAGATCGAGGCCCAGGTGCGGCAGGTGGCCTCGGCGGCGGGCTGTGAGGTATGCCGCAGCGACCGGCATTTCCTCGAGATTCTCCCGGCAGGCTGCGGCAAGGGCACGGCGGCGCGCTGGATATTTTCCCAGCAAGCTTGGCCGGTCTTGGCGAGCATCGCTGTGGGGGACAACGAAAACGACGCCCACCTCTTTGCCCTGTGCGGTTTGGCCGCGGCCGTGGCCAATGCCGCGCCCCGGACCCAGGCCACGGCGGATCTGCGCCTGCCTGCATGCGCCGACGCTGGGGTGGCCGAGCTCGTCGACACCCTGCTTGCATCCGGGGTGCGCGGTACTGTGGCAGGTGCTTGTGCGGGTACGGACTAATCCTGCAGGGCGCGCTCCAGGGCCGCGGCATTGGCGTGCAGGACGTCGAGCAATCCCTGTCCGGGACCGGGGAAGTTGGCGAGGACGATGCGTCGTGCGCCGGTGGCTTCCGCCAAGGCTTGGGCCTGGGGCATGTGGGCGTTGTCGAGGATAAATTCGGGCCGAAGCGCGGCGAGTCTTCCGAGCTGGGGGATGGAGAGGGGCTTGGGACCGAAGGTATCGCGCACCGGAAGGCCGGCGAGCTCGGCCCAGGGCGCGAAAAAGACATGGGCGATGCAGGTGCGGCCGCGGGCGAGAGGCCGCAAGCGGGCTTGCGCTGCAGCCACTTCCGTGCGCCATTGGGCCGCGAAGGCTTGGGCCGCGGGAGAAGTGCCAAGGATCTCGCCGAGGCGCAGCACTTCGGTTTCCACGGTATGCGGGTCGTAGGAGAGATGCAGGCGCACCACCTGCGCCGAGCTCCCTGCGGCCTCCAGGAGTTTGGCGGCAAAGCCTTCAAAACCGCCGAACACCACCACCTGCGCTTGGCGTATGGCCATGAGGTCCGAAGGCTTGGGGTCGTAGTCCGGCGGGTGCTGGAGTCCTTCCGGGGCGATGATCCGCACCTCGGTGGCGCCGGCGGCGCGCGCCATGGCCGCCGCCCAGGAGGTGGAGGCCACCACGCCCCCGGCGTGGGCAGGCAGGGCCATCAGCAGGAACATCAGTGAACCGAGGAGTGTGGTCCGGCGCATCATGGGTGTCTCCTTCGAATGGGGGTGCGCACGAGGTGCGCAGCCAGGGTGAGTCCGCCTGCGGTGATGACGAGGATGGGCCCGGGCGGGATATCCAGCACCAGGGCCAAAGCAAATCCCAAAAGATTTCCGGTAAGGCCGGCGACCATGGCCAGGAGTGTCATCGATGTCAGGCTGGTGGCCATGGCTCGGGCGGTCAAGGCCGGCAGGATGGTGACGGCGTCCACGAGGAGTGCCCCAGTGAGGCGTACCGAAGCGGCCATGGCCACGGCCAGGATCGTCAGCAGGAGGGCGCCCAGGCGGCGGGTTTCCACCCCGCTTGTCCAGGCGAGCTCCGGGTCCAGGAGGTAGAGGGCGAGTTGGCGCCGCCCTGCGCAGGCAAGCCCCAGCATCCCTGCCCCCACGGCGGTGAGAACCCCCACTTCGCCCCAGGACGCCACCAGGACCGATCCCCACAGCAGGGCAAAGGCATCCGTGGCATGGACCCCGGTGGCCGCCAAGACGAGGAAGGCTACGGCAATGACCACGGGCATGAGAAACCCCATGGCCGCCGCCGCGCTGCGCGGGCAGGGTGCCAGGGCGCCAAGCCCTGCTCCGGTGGCGGCGCACAGCACCATGGCCACGGCTACCGGTGGCGCGCCCAGCCACCCGCCCACCGCCAGGCCGAGGAGGGCCGTGTGCATGATGGTGAAGCGCAACGGATAGATGTTGAGGGCCACGATGGCCACCCCTGCCACGGGCAGGAAAATCCCGCATACCACCATGGCTACCAGACCGCGGAGCACTGCGGGCAGACTCAGGAGGCTCAGGAGGTCGGTCATGGGCTGCGGATCCTTCCTTGGGCCATGGTGAGGCAGCGCTGGCAGCGTTTGGCCTGGGCCGGGTCATGGGTGACGAGCAGGAGGGTGACGGGAATCGCCGCGAGGATCTCCCCCACTTCGTTCTGGCCGGAAAAATCCAGGGCTGCGGTGGGCTCGTCGGCCAGGAGGAGCCCGGCGCCGGCCTCCACCTGGCCAAGGGCCCGGGCTACGTAGGCCCGCTGCAGTTCACCCCCGGAGAGCTGCGAGAGCGGCCGGTTTCGCAGCGCCCCAAGCCCCAGGCGTTCTCCCCATGCCCACGCCCGGGGATGGGCGAGGAGCTCCCGCAGTGGAAAGGGAATTTCTCCCCGCGGCGGGCGTTGGGGGATCCAGGCCATGGTTCGGGCCCAGGAGGCAGGACAGGGCCGGGGCTGCTGGCGGCCGTCCACGAGGATGCTGCCGGCATGCACCGGGGCAAGGCCCAGGATGGCGCGCAGCAGGGTGCTTTTGCCTGCACCATTGCTGCCAAGAAGGGCGACGTGCTCGCCCGGGGCAAGCTCCAGGCTGACCGCGCCGACGGCCTCTTGGTCCCCGAGGCGGCAGACGAGGTCACGAAGGATAAGATGGCTCGGATTCACGTCGCGCCCGTGCCAGATAGCGGCCTGGCTGGTCAACGAGCTCGATAAGACGCAGCCCTGCTGCAGCCAGCACGGCTTCCATGGCCGCGGCATCGGGGAGGACGTCTGCGGCCACGGCCCCGTGGTGGCCGTGGTGCCGCGCCAACTCTTCGCGGGAGAGGAGGTGGGCGATGACGAGGCTCCCCCCTGGCCGCAACACCCGGGCGCATTCCCGCGCCGCCTGCGCCTTGTCGGGAAAATGGGGAAAGGCGGCAAAGCAGATGACCTGATGGAAGGTGGCGTCCACAAAGGGGAGCCGTTGGGCGTCGGCCTGCACCAGCTCGGAGGCCATGGGCTTGCGCGCCGCCTGCTGGAGCATGGCCATGGAAATGTCCACAGCCACCACGCGCACTCCGTAGGCTGCGAGATACGGCAAAAGCACCCCCGGACCGGTGCCTAAGTCCAGCACATGGGTCCCTGCCTCCACCTGCCAGCTCGGCAGGAAGGCTTGCAGCCGGGCCCGCGTCTCGGGAGGATAGCAGCGCGCCTCCCAGTCGTGGGCCCGGGCATCGAAGAATTGGCGCTGGGCATCCATGAGCGGCGGGCCCTAGAAGCGCAGATCGAGTCCCACCATGGCGGTTGTCCCAGGCATGGGGTAGCCAGGCTGGTATTCGTAGTCGGCGTTAAAGAGGTTCTCTGCGGCCACGAAGATTTCTCCCTGGAGACGCTCCCATGTCCAGCCATACCCGAGACGGGCATTGACCACGGTGTAGGCATCCACTTCCTTGGTGTTTTCCGTGTTGGCTCGCCGTGCTTGAGATCCCACGTGCATGGAGGAGACGTGCTGGCCGTCGACGGCCAGTCGCCAGTGCTCAAGGAAGCTCCAGGTGCCGCCCAAGCTGATGCTCGTATGCGGGGCATAGGGCAGGTCCGCGGGCTCGGGGTCGAGGAAGGTGGCGCCGGCAAAGAGGCTCACGTCTTCCGTGGGCCAGAGGGTGAGCGCCAGTTCCAGCCCGCGCAGGGTGTATTCTTCCACATTGGCGTAACGGGGCGGGAAGGGCGGGGCCGGGACGATGACATAGCGGTCGCGGCCGGCGTCACGAAAGAGGGTGGCCTCGGCCCGGGCCAGGGTGCCGAAGTCGTGGCGCAGGCCCACTTCAAAATGGTCGAGCACTTCCGGGTCCAGGTCTTTCCAGGATTGTCCCAAGGCAGGCAGGACGGCTTGCGAGAACACCTGCACTTCAAGGCCAGGATAGAGCACACCGCGGGAATAGCCGGCATGCACCTGCGTGGGGCCGTAGCCGCCTACCACGCCGGCGTGGGGGGCAAGCCGGGCGCCCAGCTCGCTATGGCTCGTGAGCCGTGCGCCCATGGAGGGCGTGAGGAACCAGGATGAGGGATCGCCGAAGGTGTGGTGGATGGCCGCATACGGGGAGAGGATCTGGAACCCTGAGGTGTCCCAGTCGGACTCGGCGCCGTTTGCCTTGGTGAAATCCACGTGGCCGTCCATGCTGTCCCAGTCGAGCCCGAGGCGGATTTTTCCGCCCTCCCAGGGGGCGAGGTTTTCCTGTGCCCGCAGCCCCCAGGCAGTGAAGGTGCTGATGGTGTCGCGGTCCGGAGGGAGCTGCTCGGTCCAGGCCCCGTGGCCGCTGTTGGTAAAAAGCTTGATGGAGCCGCGGGCCTGAGGCAGGTCGTGGCCGAGGGTGAAGATCCCAAGCCCGGCGTGGGTGGCATACGTGCCTTGTTGGGTGGCGGCTTCGTTTCCTTCTACCCCAGGATCATGGGCCAGATTGTCGGTATAGAGGCCAAAGGCGCCCATGTACCAGCCCGTGTCCCAATCGTAGCGCGTGTTGGCATGGTACGCGGTGATGCGGCCGTCGGCGTCTTCACGGTGTCCGCTGGAGCGGCGAAAGCTTTGCCCGATGAGGTAGGCGAAGTTGTCGCTGCGGCCGCCGTGCTCCGCCTTTTGGATCACGGTACTGGAGCTGCCCGCCTGGGTCTGCAGGTGGGTGGTGAACCCTTGGTTTTTGGGGATGCTGGGCACGAGATTGACGGCCGCCAGGGCATTGCCGAACACCTGCGGCTGGGGGCTCTTGAACACCTGGATGCGCTCGGCAGGATCGATGGAGATGAGGTCGAGGAGCGGATGGTTCCACACCCCCATGATGAGCGGTACGCCGTCAATGAGGGTCTTGACCTCGCCGCCAGGGCGGCTGGAACCCAGACCGCGGATGAAGATGCCGCCGCCTTCGGCCCCGCCAAAGGCGCCCACCGGATTATAGCGGGAGATGGTCACTCCCGGGGTGCGGCGCAGGGCTGTGGGGAGGTCCACGGCGTTGAGGTCTTCCATCTGCTGCCGGGACACCACCGTAGAGCTGGATGCAAACGGGTCTACCTGATTGGCTTCGATGATGGGCGTGGCTTCCACCGTGATGGTGGGCAGCGTTTCCGCCCCGGCGGACGAGAGACCGAGCACACACATCGCCATTGTCGCAAGAAGTCGGCGCATCATCGTCTCCTTGGCTGAAAAAATGTCTTCTATGATATATTTTTGCAGAAAAAGTATGCTGGCCGGTAGAAGAAGAGTGCCCCTCATGTCAAGCATGAAGGGCACTGTCTGGGAAAGCTGGATCGGTGCGACTAGAGGCGCGCAGAGGCAGCCGCGTGGCTGTGGTCGCCAAACCCCTGCTGGTTTTCCAGGAGTGTTTGGCAGTGGATGCAGAGCCGGGTGGAGGGCACGGCCATGAGACGGCGCAGGGCAATGGGTTCGCCGCAGAGCTCACAGGTACCGTAGTCGCCGCGGGCAAGGGCCTGGAGGGCTTTTTCCAGCTCTTCGCAGCGCCGCACCACCGCATGATAGCGGGCGAGGTCGCGCAGGGAGGTCTGGATGCGGTCCGCCTCGTCGGTCATGTCCGGGAGCGTCGTGGTCTCGGCCAGCCGGGCGCGCAGGGAGTCATGTTCCTTTTGGGCACGTTGCAGTTCTTGCCGCAGGGCCGCGGAGATGTCGGGATGGAGCTGGGGCATACAACCTCCTCAAGAATTGGGTGATGATGCCCGCTAGTGCTGGGGCTGCGTCACGGCTTCATGACGCGCGGGTGACGTTTGGGCGGCGATGCATCGGCTCCGGGGCAAGGCTCGGGGTGGCGAGAAGCGCTTCGGCCTCGGCCGCAGGCACAGGACGGGAGAAGAGAAATCCTTGCAGGAAATGGGTTTGGCTTTGGGCAAGGAGGAGGGCCTGTTCTGGGGATTCCACGCCTTCGGCGGTCACCTGGAGACCGAGGCTGAAGGCCAGGGAGAGGATGGTATGTACCAGGTTTTGGGTGGAGGGATGGGAGAGGGAGGCGACGAACGAGCGGTCGATCTTGAGGCTCGTGACCGGCAGTTGATGGAGATAGGCCAAGGACGAATATCCGGTGCCGAAGTCGTCGATGGCGATGCCCACACCCAATTGGCGCAGGCGCTGGAGAATGGCCAGGGCCTGGGCGGGGTTGGTCATGAGGGTGGATTCGGTGATCTCCAGGGTGAGCAGGTGCGCAGGCAGGCCGCTTGCCGCAAGCACCTGGCGCACGTGTTCGGCCAGATCCGGGGCGAGAAGCTGTCGGGCCGAGAGGTTCACCGACATGTGCACTTCTTGGCGGGTATTCCAGGCCGCGGCGTACAGGCAGGCGCGCTCCAGGACCAGCCTGCCCAGCGGATCGATGAGGCCCGTTTCCTCGGCCAGGGGGATGAAGACCGCCGGCGGGATGAAGCCGTGACGGGGATGGTTCCAGCGCGCCAGCGCCTCGAACCCCCAGAGCGTAAAATGCGGGGGGCGGACCAGGGGCTGGAAATGGATGTCCAGCGGCCCGCCAGCCGCACCGCTTTCCTCCAGGGCGCGGGCGAGGTCCTGCTCCAGGACGGCGCGCTGGGCAAATTCTTGACACATGGACGGCCGAAAGACCTGCAATCGCCGGTGTTCCTGCTTTTTGCTGTGGGCAAGGGCGATGGATGCCTGACGTAGGGCCTCTTGTGCGTTGGTCTGGGGTTCGAGGATGGCGGCGATACCCCAGGCGGTTTCCAGACGGACTTCCTGGTTGTCCACGAGATAAGGAGCTTCGAAGGCTCGGCGCAGTCGGCGCTGGAGGTGGATGGCGGTGCGGCCGTCAGGGGGATTGTCGAGGAGAATGCCGAATGTGTTTTCCCCGAGCCGGGCAATGGCGTCGTGGGCACGCACGTGTTCCTGGAGGCGGTGTGTCGCCTGGAGCAGGATGGCGTCGCCCACGGGGTGCCCGAAAGAGGTGGTGACCAGGGAAAAGCGCAGGAACTCCACGAGAAAAACCACGGGAGTGCGCTTGGGGTCCCGGTGCTTGGCCTGAATGGCACGCTGGATAAAGGAAAGGAAGAGCTCGCGCTGGGGAAGGCCGGTGAGTCCGTCGTGGAGGGCCTGGTGGGAGAGGCGGGCTTCCAGGGCCTTGCGTTCCCGGATGTCTCGGGCCACCACCATGATGCTGTCCCAACGGCCCTCGGCATCCCGCAGCGGTGCGGCTACCAGCTCGCAGGCAATGGGTTCGCCGCTGTGGTGCACGAGCTCGGCTTCCACGGTGACGGGACTACCCGCCTGGGCCAGGCGCACGCGGGCAAGGGCCTCTTCCGGGATGATGTCCGTGGCGGGCATGCCCACGAGACGGGCTGGGTTGGCGCCGAGCAGCGTGCGGGCGCTGGGGCTCACATAAGTGAGGGTGCCTGCCTCGTCGATGGCGAGGGTGAGGTCTCGGGCGTTTTCTTCCAGCATGCGGGTGATGCGCCGCGCTGCTGCCAGGGCCTCTTCGGTACGGTACTGTTGGGTCTTGTCTTCGAAGAGCAGGAGCACTTCGTTGGGCCACACCGGTACCACTTGGCCTTGGATCCACCGCTCTTGCCCGTGGCAATGACAGGCGAGCGGACCAAAGGGGCGCGGCGCGGACGACGGATCTTCCCAGAGCGTGGGCTGCTTGGCAATACAGGGAAAAATCTGCGCCAAGGGTGCGGGCAGGGCATCTTGGGTGCAGCGGCCGTGGCGTCGGGCCGCGGCGTTGATGGCGATGATGCTGGGGGGCTCGCCGGGAGGGGTGTGGAGGATGGCAAGCCCCAAGGGCATGAGCTCGAAGCAGGCATGCAAGCGGGCCCGCGCCAATTCCAAGGCGTGGTTGCGTTCTTCCAGCTCCCGGTTGGAGGAGCGGAGCATGCGGTAGAGTTCAAAACTCTCCAGGGTATGGGCGAGGTTGCCGAGGGCCACGCGAAGCAGGGTGAGCGCGCTTTCCCGCAGGTCCTCCCGGGGGCCCTGAAGCACGCCCAAAAAGAGTCCTCGCACGCGGGAGCGGGTGGCGATGCCGTGGAGCACCAAGGTGGCGTCGCCGCGGGATGCGGTGCGGAAGATGACGTGATCGCTCACCAAGGCTTGGGCCACCAGGCGTTCTTCCCGGAGCCGTTCGATTTCTTGGGGGATTTCTTGGGTGATGTATTCCGGCCCCTGGACGAGGCGCATCTCGATGTCTGCGGTGGCTTCGTCGATGAGAAAAAAGGCCGTGGCCACCAGGGGGAGCACCTGGCAGAGTTTGTGGTCCGCTTCCTGGAGGATGGCATCGGCCGAGGCGTAGCGGTTGAGGCTTTGGTGAAAGCAGCCCGCCGCGCTCATTTGGGCGAGCACCGATTGGGCGAAGAGCAGTTCCTCTTCCAGGTAGAGGATGCGGGCCTGGAGTGGCCGGAGTTCATTCTGCATGGTGGAAAAAGAGGTGCATGACCTCGTCGATGTGGGCGTCCAGTTGGGGCATGACCGTGTGAACGAAGCCCTCTTCCAGGCCCAGGCGTTCGATATACGCGATGTCCAGGGGCGCAAGGGCTTGGATGCCGCTTCGACCATGGAGGCTCACGTGCGCTAAGGCATCGGCCAAATGCACGATGGCCGCCGCCGGGATGTCCGGGGCCTGGTTTGGGGCGTGGTGCAGGGCCACCGGCAGCGCCAGATGATCCGGAAGTTTCCACGCTTGGAGCACCGCGGCGGCCACTTGGGTATGATCGTAGTGCCAGAAGTGGCGTTCGGCGTCCAAGAGGCCGTGGGGTTTGCGCGCCTCCAGGGCCAGGGGCGCCCGGGCGGAGTCTGGTTCGTGGGTGAGCATGATGAGCCGGCCGATGTCATGGAGCATGCCATAGAGGAAGAAGGCCTCACTTGCCGGCATCTTGGTTTGGATGGCAAGCAGCCGGGCCAGGATGCCGCAGGCGATGCTGTGGCGCCAGAACTGGGGCATGTCCAGGAGTTCTTGGGGAATGTGGGAAAAGAGCGAAACGAGGGAAATGCCGAAGGCCAGGCGGCAGAGCTGGTCCGTCCCCAGGAGGGCGATGGCCCGTGACACGGTCTCCACCCGTCGGGGGCCGGCAAAGGCCGGGCTGTTGGCTATCTTGAGCAGCCGGGTGGTGAGCCCGATGTCGTTTTGGATGAGCTCCGCCAGATAGCTGGCCGAGGCGTTGGGTTTCCCCAGGGCCTCGATGATGCGGGTAAAGATGTCCGGCAGTGAGGCCAGCTCGATGCGCTGTCCGAGCAGCTGGTCGAGGGGCGGCGGGGCGACTGCGGGGCCTTCTGGGATGGGCGGCGGTGCTGCGGGGAGCTCTCCCTGTTTGAGGATGCGGCTGTAGTAGAGGTGTGCCAGTTGCCGCACCAGCGGATGGCGCGTGTCGTTGCGGGCGAAGAATCGTTTGGTGGCATGCCTGGCCTGTTCGAGAAACGCTTCGGGAAGCGGCGGCGGCGTTTCTTGGGGGGCGGCGGAAGGGTGGACCTGGACGGTGTGCACCCCCCAGGTCTTGAAGGTGCGCAGATGGGCCTCGGTGAGAACGGTCCCGGCAGCGGCCAGGCGGCGGCCATGGAGGCTGACCACATCTTCTTGAAGTACATGTCCGGGTCGAAGCTGATCGATGGTGATCGCAGGCATGCCATATCCTTCGCCGAGATAATGGTTGCATCAAGATGGTTCCCTTTAGGCGAAAACGCGGATCTTTCGCAAGCGATTTGGCGCGGGGGGCCCGAAAACCGCTCCTATTGCGTGGCGGGCACGGTAAAGAGGCGGTCGGCGTCGAAGTAATGGCCGCGCACGCATTGCGTATAGGCCTGGACGTCTTTGGCGGCGATGGCGCGAAAGAGCGCTTTGTGCTTTTCGATCTGTTCCGGCAGCAGCGAGGCGAGGTGATCATAGTGGATGGCCACGTACATCCAGTAGTGGTTGCCCAGGCTGTTCCAGGCCTTGAGCAGGCTGTCGCTGCCTGCGGCGCGGACGATGGCTTCGTGGAAGGCCATGTCATGCAGGCGCATGGCCTTGGTATCGTTTTGGAGAAAGCAGCGCTCCATGTCTTTCACACAGCGCTCCAGGTAACCGAGGTCCAGGTACCGGCCGTCGTATTTGCCGATGGCCCAGCGCACGGCAATGCCCTCGATCTCGGTGCGCACCTCGTAATAGTCGGCGATCTGTTCGCGGGTGAGGGTGCGGACGCGGGTGCCCTTGTAAGGCTCGGTCTCCAGGATGCCCTGGGCGATGAGGTCCCGGATGGCTTCGCGCACGGCCCCTTGGCTGATGTTGAGCTCGCGGGCGAGTTTCGATTCCACGACCTTGTGGCCGGGCAGAAGTTCGCCGCGCAGCATGGCGGCCATGATGTATTCGGCCACTTCCTCGCGGAGAACGCGGCGCTTGAGGCCATGGTGTTCGGTCATATGCTTCTCCTTTTTCGATTATAGATAAAATTTCGGAATGCGCGGCAGGCACGTATCCTTTTGTGGGGGGTGCGTCAACGCGCCTCGGAAAAAACAGGCATTGACGCTGGTTCGGGCCTTCTTTAGCGCAATGTTGCGAGCATAACTCCAACCTCCTGATATTCTATGCCTGCAACACTGACCCTGGTTGTGGTATTTGCCCTGCTTCTTGGCGGTATCCGTGCGCGGCTGGGCCTTGCGACCTCCATCGTGGGGGCAAGCTTCGCTTTGGCCATGCTGCGGGGGCTTTCGTGGCTGCAGTGGCTTGGGGCCCTCCCGGCGGCCCTGCTTTCCCGGCAAACGGTGCTTTTGGCCGTCATGATCACGGTGATTCTCGTCTTCAGCTCCGTGTATGCCGCCTCCGGGCAATCGGCCCGGTTTTTGGCCGCAGTGCGCGGCCGCATTGCGTCGCCGGAGCTTCTCGTCACATTTTTCCCTGCCTTGATCGGCCTTTTGCCCATGCCGGGCGGGGCGATCTTTTCCGCGCCCATGGTGGCCCAGGCCGCGGCGGACCTCGATCTTTCCCCGGAAGACCAAAGCCTCATCAACTACTGGTTCCGGCATGTGTGGGAGCTGGCGTGGCCGCTCTATCCGGGGATTATTCTCGCGGCCTCCCTCGCCCGGATGCCGGTGGCGGAGGTCATGGCCTTCATGTGGCCAGGACCCATGGTCGCCATGGCCTTGGGCTGGTGGTGGATCTTGCGTCCGGCGAGGTCCCGGGGACAGTGGGGGCGGTTTGCCCAGGAAGGGGCTCCGGTATCCGGCCTGCTGGATGGGCTGCCGCTGGCGGTCGCCATCGGCGGGGCGGTGCTCGGCGAGTGGGGGTGCGCCCGGCTGTTGCCGCACCTGCCTATGGAGTGGGCGGTGGTCGTGGCCATGGTCGCGGCTGCGGGGGTGAGCCTTGTGCGCTCCCAGGCCCAGTGGCGTCTGACTTTGCAGGAAGCGGCCCAAAACAATATTTTCGGACTCCTTGCCGTGGTGGCCGCGGTCTTCGTGTTCAAGGAGGTCCTTGCCCGCGGACAGGTGGTGGACGCCTTGGCCGCGGAGCTGGGCGGCGGCGGGGCGGTGGTGCTCCTGGCCGTGGTACTGCCGTTTGTTGTGGGCAGCATTTCGGGGATTACCATGGCCTTCGTGGGCGCGACGTTTCCCCTGCTCTTCGGGCTTGCCACCTCCACCGGGCAGCAGGCGCAGATCCCGGCCTTACTCTGCCTGGGGCTCTATAGCGGCTTCGCCGGGATCATGGCCTCGCCCATGCACATCTGCTATTTGGTGACCTGCCGCTATTTTCGGGTGGATCCGGCGCGTCTGCTCCCCCGGATTGCCCTGCCCAGCCTCATGTTTATCCCTGTGGGATTGGTGAGTTATCTGGTGCTGGCTTGATGGGGTCTTCCAGCAGCGCCGCCAGCTCCATAGGGTGATGGATGATGGTCTGCGCCCCGGCGGCACGGAGTTCCGACTCCGGCCGGAACCCCCAGGTCACCCCCACGGCGTGCATGCCCACGGCCCGGGCGGTGTGCATGTCCACGTCCGTGTCCCCCAGATAGAGGAATTCTTCGGCTGCGATCCCGAGGTGCTCCATGATGCGGCGCGGCCCCGCAGGGTGGGGTTTGGGCGGCGTGTGTCCGTCCATGCCGAGTGCTATGGCAAAGGGCCAGGAAGCGAGATACGCCTCCATGCACTGGTTCGCGAATTCCTGGGGCTTGTTGGTGAGTACGGCCAGGGTAAGGCCCTGCTTGCAAAGGAAATCCAAAAGCTCCGGGATGCCGGCGTAGAGTTGGGTGTGGATGTTCCACGCCTCTCGGTAGCGGGCAAGGAATGCTTCGAGCACTTGGCGGCGCAGTTCGTGCGGCGCATCGGGAGGCAGCACGCGGGCAGCGAGTTCCGGTGCCCCGCTGCCCACGAAATGCCGATAGGCCGGCACCGGATGCGTGGGCAGGCGGTGCAGGGCCAGGGCATGGTTCATGGCGTGGGCGATGTCCTCCAAGGTGTTGAGGAGGGTGCCGTCCATATCGAAGAGTACTGCGCGAAAGGACATGAGATACCTCTGGAGGGAAATGATAGGCTTCGGATATCCAGGCCGGGCCGTGCTGTCGAGCTTGGGTGCTTTGGGTAGGAAAAGGGAGCGATGTATGGAATGTTTTCAGATAATTATCGCGTCAAGCCTGTTTCAGGGGCTCCCGGAGGCGCAGGCCCAGGAGCTCGCCGCAGTCGGGCAGAGACAGCGTTACGCCAAGGGCGAGTGGCTGTTTGCCGAAGGAGACCCTGCGGAAGGGTTTTTCGTGGTGGGGCGCGGCCGGGTGCGGGTTTTCAAGACTGCGTGGGACGGCCGGGAGCAGACGCTCCACATCTTGGGCCCCGGGGAGCCGGTGGGCGAGGTGCCGGTCTTTGCCGGCACCCATTTTCCCGCCTCCGCCCAGGCCATTGAGGATGCGGAAGTCTGTTTTTTTCCGCGCGCCAGTCTGCTTGCGGCCTATGCCCACAATCCTGCCCTCCCCATGGCCATGCTGGCGGTGTTGGCCCGGCGCTTGCGGGAGTTTACCGGGTTGATCGAAAATCTTTCCCTCAAGGAGATGCCTCAGCGGCTCGCGGCCTATCTCGTCCACCGCGCCGAGGGTGGGCGCCGGGCCGTGCGCCTGGATGTCGCCAAGGGGACGCTTGCTACCATTCTGGGCGCAAGCCCGGAAACCCTTTCCCGCACCCTGGGGCGCCTGAGTGAAGCTGGGGTGATCGGCGTCAGTGGCCGCACCATCACTATCCATGACCAGGACCGGCTCCTTCGCTTGGCCCAGGGGGTGGAGAAATTGGGGTAATCCTGCGGCTGCGGGACTCGAAGCGCAGCACAAACCAGCCCTTGTGTGTTGTTCGGTTCTGCGGAGATTGTGCCCCTGAGGGGGATTGTGCCATTGGCGAGTTGGGTATCATTTGAATTTTTCAGTAAAAAATAACTTTTTGATTCGTTGACGATTTTTTTCTTGACTGCTGTTTGGTTTTTTCTCTAAAAGTTTTCTTCCCGCGAGCGAGCAGGTTTTGCCCGTGGGGTTCTTTAGAAAGGCGAAGGGGTTTTGGGCCTGGGCGAAAAAGTCCTTGACAGCGGAGGGTGGTGCCCTGTAGGGGGTGCGTCCCTTCGGGAGGGGCCGGATGGCCCCGGGAAAAAACTCCTTGACAGGGGGTGGGTGGCTCGGTAGAGGCGCCGACCTCGCGCCCGGAAGGGCAACGGTCTTTGACAAATAAATAGCGAGAAGAACCAAAGGTAAGGTTTCTACGGCAACTTGGTTGCCTTGACGTTTCAAACTGGAGAGTTTGATTCTGGCTCAGAATGAACGCTGGCGGCGTGCCTAACACATGCAAGTCGGACGCGAACGGGGCTTCGGCCCTCAGTAGAGTGGCGCACGGGTGAGTAACGCGTAGGTAATCTCCCTCTGGATTGGGGATAACTCTGCGAAAGCGGAGCTAATACCGAATGGTCTGGCTTTATTTCGATGAAGTCGGTAAAGGATGCCTCTGCATATGCATCTGTCCAGAGATGAGCCTGCGTCCCATTAGCTAGTTGGTAGGGTAAAGGCCTACCAAGGCGACGATGGGTAGCTGGTCTGAGAGGATGATCAGCCACACTGGAACTGGAACACGGTCCAGACTCCTACGGGAGGCAGCAGTGGGGAATATTGGGCAATGGGCGCAAGCCTGACCCAGCAACGCCGTGTGAGGGATGAAGGCCTTCGGGTCGTAAACCTCTGTCAGAAGGGAAGAACGGGCACAGTTCGAATAGGGCTGTGTTGTGACGGTACCTTCAGAGGAAGCACCGGCTAACTCCGTGCCAGCAGCCGCGGTAATACGGAGGGTGCGAGCGTTATTCGGAATCACTGGGCGTAAAGGGCGCGTAGGCGGCCTGGTAAGTCAGGGGTGAAATCCCACGGCTCAACCGTGGAATTGCCTTTGAAACTGCTGGGCTTGGATCCTGGAGAGGGTGGCGGAATTCCTGGTGTAGGAGTGAAATCCGTAGATATCAGGAGGAACACCGGTGGCGAAGGCGGCCACCTGGACAGGTATCGACGCTGAGGCGCGAAAGTGTGGGGAGCAAACAGGATTAGATACCCTGGTAGTCCACACCGTAAACGATGGATACTAGGTGTTGGGGGCATGACCCTCAGTGCCGGAGCTAACGCGTTAAGTATCCCGCCTGGGGAGTACGGTCGCAAGGCTGAAACTCAAAGAAATTGACGGGGGCCCGCACAAGCGGTGGAGTATGTGGTTTAATTCGATGCAACGCGAAGAACCTTACCTGGGCTTGACATCCTGGGAATCCTGCAGAGATGCGGGAGTGCCCTTCGGGGAACCCAGAGACAGGTGCTGCATGGCTGTCGTCAGCTCGTGCCGTGAGGTGTTGGGTTAAGTCCCGCAACGAGCGCAACCCTTGTTCCGAGTTGCTACCAGGTAAAGCTGGGCACTCTCGGGAGACTGCCCGGGTCAACCGGGAGGAAGGTGGGGACGACGTCAAGTCATCATGGCCCTTACGCCCAGGGCTACACACGTACTACAATGGCGAGTACAAAGGGCAGCGATACCGTGAGGTGGAGCGAATCCCAAAAAACTCGTCGTAGTCCGGATTGCAGTCTGCAACTCGACTGCATGAAGTTGGAATCGCTAGTAATCGCGGATCAGCATGCCGCGGTGAATACGTTCCCGGGCCTTGTACACACCGCCCGTCACACCACGAAAGTCGGTTCTCCCCGAAGTCGCCGGACTAACCCGCAAGGGAGGTAGGCGCCTACGGTAGGGCTGGTAATTGGGGTGAAGTCGTAACAAGGTAGCCGTAGGGGAACCTGCGGCTGGATCACCTCCTTATCGGAAGAGTTCTTCTCGCTATTTACTTGCAAGGGTTGTTGTCCTTGCGGTGGGGGCTTGTAGCTCAGGTGGTCAGAGCGCACGCCTGATAAGCGTGAGGTCGGAAGTTCAAGTCTTCCCAGGCCCACCAAGTGGGGGTGTAGCTCAGCTGGGAGAGCGCCTGCCTTGCACGCAGGAGGTCATCAGTTCGAACCTGTTCACCTCCACCACAACAAGGTTTGCCCTTGGGTCCTCGAGCGAGGTATCGCTAGGGGACATGAGCGGAAAGCTTGTGGTTCATTGACAGAAGAATAGAGGGAAAGAGAGATACGGAAATAAGGGCATACGGTGGATGCCTTGGTGCCAGGAGGCGATGAAGGACGTGGGAGGCTGCGATAAGCCTCGGGGAGCTGCCAAACAAGCGATGATCCGGGGATTTCCCAATGGGGCAACCCGGCTGGAGTCATGTCCAGTCATCCTGCGGCTGAATCCATAGGCTGCAGGAGGCGAACTCGGGGAAGTGAAACATCTCAGTACCCGAAGGAGAAGAAATCAAGAGAGATTCTGTGAGTAGCGGCGAGCGAAAGCGGAGGAGCCTAAACCACGCAGCATGCTGTGTGGGGTTGGAGGGCCCCCGGAATCGATCCATGAGTAGATAGCAGAAGGGTCTGGAAAGGCCCACCAGAGAGAGTGAGAGTCTCGTATGCGAAATCGAAAGTGGCGAGGGGGGTACCTGAGTAGGGCGGGACACGTGCAATCCCGTTTGAATCTGGGAGGACCATCTTCCAAGGCTAAATACTCCCTGGCGACCGATAGTGGACCAGTACCGTGAGGGAAAGGTGAAAAGAACCCCAGTGAGGGGAGTGCAAAAGAACCTGAAACCGTATGCCTACAAGCAGTGGGAGCACCTTTGGGTGTGACCGCGTGCCTTTTGCATAATGGGCCAGTGAGTTCATCTGTAGTGCGAGGTTAAGCCGCGAGGTGGAGCCGTAGCGAAAGCGAGTCTGAATAGGGCGTTGAGTACTGCGGATTAGACCCGAAGCCGGGTGATCTATCCATGAGCAGGTTGAAGCTTGGGTAAAGCCAAGTGGAGGACCGAACCGTTGTAAGTTGAAAATTACTCGGATGACTTGTGGATAGGGGTGAAAGGCCAATCAAACTCGGTGATAGCTGGTTCTCTCCGAAATATATTGAGGTATAGCCTCGGGAGTTTCCTTTTGGAGGTAGAGCACTGACAGGGCTAGGGGGCTTACCCGCTTACCAAACCCTATCAAACTCCGAATGCCAGAAGGTGAATCCCGGGAGTCAGACCGCGGGTGATAAGGTTCGTGGTCGAGAGGGAAAGAGCCCAGACCGACAGCTAAGGTCCCCAAGTCCATGCTCAGTGGGAAAGGAGGTGGGGTCGCTTGGACAGCCAGGAGGTTGGCTTAGAAGCAGCCATCCTTTAAAGAAAGCGTAATAGCTCACTGGTCGAGCGACCCTGCGCCGAAAATGTAACGGGGCTAAGCATGGCGCCGAAGCTTCGGAATCAGGCGTAGGTCTGATTGGTAGGAGAGCGTTCTCTGCGGGTTGAAGGAGTACCGGGAGGTGCTGTGGACTGCAGAGAAGTGACTATGCTGGCATGAGTAACGAGAAAACAGGTGAAAAACCTGTTCGCCGTAAACCCAAGGTTTCCTGGGTAAAGATAATCTTCCCAGGGTAAGTCGGCCCCTAAGGCGAGGCGGAAACGCGTAGCTGATGGGAAACGGGTTAATATTCCCGTACCTGTGGTGCCTTGTTGGAGCGAAGGGGGGACGCAGGAGGGTAGGTGGTCCGGGTGTTGGAATACCCGGTGCAAGCGAGTAGGAGGGCTTCTTAGGCAAATCCGGGAAGCCGATACCTCTGAGACGTGATGCCGAGCCGTTAGGCGAAGCCACTGAGCCCATGCTGCCAAGAAAATCCTCGTAGCGAGAGGTGCTGCAGACCGTACCGGAAACCGACACAGGTGGGTGGGGTGAGTAACCCAAGGCGTTTGAGCGAACTCTGGTTAAGGAACTCGGCAAAATGACCCCGTAACTTCGGGAGAAGGGGTGCCACTTTGGGTGAGCGTATTGACTATGCGAGCTTGGAGTGGTCGCAGAGAAGTGGCGGTGGCGACTGTTTACTAAAAACACAGGACTCTGCGAAGTCGGAAGACGACGTATAGGGTCTGACGCCTGCCCGGTGCTGGAAGGTTAAGAGGAGAGGTTAGCCGCAAGGCGAAGCTTTGAATCGAAGCCCCAGTAAACGGCGGCCGTAACTATAACGGTCCTAAGGTAGCGAAATTCCTTGTCGGGTAAGTTCCGACCTGCACGAATGGCGTAACGATCTCCGCGCTGTCTCAACCAGAGGCTCAGTGAAATTGAATTGGCGGTGAAGATGCCGTCTCCCCGCAGAAAGACGGAAAGACCCTGTGCACCTTTACTACAGCTTGACATTGGATCTTGGACTATCATGTGTAGGATAGGTGGGAGGCTGTGAAGCGGGTACGCCAGTATTCGTGGAGCCGTCGTTGAAATACCACCCTTGGTGGTTTAGGATTCTAATCCCAACCCGTGAGCCGGGTGGGAGACAGTGTCTGGTGGGTAGTTTGACTGGGGCGGTCGCCTCCCAAAGAGTAACGGAGGCGCACAAAGGTTCCCTCAGGCTGATTGGAAACCAGCCGTTGAGTGCAAACGCATAAGGGAGCTTGACTGTGAGACTGACAAGTCGAGCAGGGACGAAAGTCGGTGTTAGTGATCCGGTGGTTCCGCATGGAAGGGCCATCGCTCATCGGATAAAAGGTACGCCGGGGATAACAGGCTGATCGCGTCCAAGAGTTCACATCGACGACGCGGTTTGGCACCTCGATGTCGGCTCATCACATCCTGGGGCTGGAGCAGGTCCCAAGGGTACGGCTGTTCGCCGTTTAAAGTGGTACGCGAGCTGGGTTTAAAACGTCGTGAGACAGTTTGGTCCCTATCTTCTGTGGGCGTAGGAGAGTTGAGTGGGTCTGCTCCTAGTACGAGAGGACCGGAGTGGACGATCCTCTAGTGGACCTGTTGTCGCGCCAGCGGCACAGCAGGGTAGCTATGATCGGAAGAGATAACCGCTGAAAGCATCTAAGCGGGAAGCCGTCCACGAGATGAGCTCTCCCTGCCGTAAGGCAGTAAGATCCCAGGGAGACTACCTGGTAGATAGGCCGGGAGTGTACGTGCGGTAACGCATTGAGCTGACCGGTACTAATGGATCGAGTGACGTATCTCTCTTCTCTCTATTATTCTTATATTTTTCTCCTGGCGGTCATAGCGGAGGTGTCCCACCCGAACCCATTCCGAACTCGGCAGTGAAACCCTCCAGCGCCGATGCTACTGCGGGCCTTCCCGTGGGAAAGTAGGTCGCTGCCAGGAGTTTTTTTTCCCAAAAAAACGCCCCCACCCAGGGGCGTTTTTTGCTCGCCCGAACCATCCCTCCTTCCTTCCCCGTGGGCCGC